>NZ_CP157390.1:940088-1253451 GCF_040050925.1 Leifsonia sp. NPDC080035
TTCTCGAACTATCTCACCGTCCTCACCGGCGGCACGTTCTGGCAGCAGGCGCTGAACTCGGTGATCGCGGCGCTCGGCACCACGATCGGGGCCGTGTTCCTCGGCCTCATGGCCAGCTACGTCCTGGCCAGGTACTCCTTCCGCGGGCGCGGGGTCCTCTACGCCCTGTTCGCCGCCGGGCTGATGTTCCCGATCACGGTCGCGATCACCCCGCTGTACATCGTGATCCGCAACCTCGGACTGATGAACTCGCTGGGCGGCGTCATCATCCCGCAGATCGCGTTCGCTCTGCCGACCACCATCATCATCCTGGTGCCGTTCCTGCGCGCCATCCCGGACGAGCTCCAGGAGGCGGCGTTCATCGACGGCCTCGGCCGGCTCGGCTTCTTCTTCCGGATGGTGATCCGCCTTGCGATGCCCGGCGTGATCACAACGGGCCTCCTGGCCTTCATCGGAAGCTGGAACGGCTACCTGCTCCCGCTGTTCATCCTGAACGACCAGTCGTCGTTCACGTTGCCCCTCGGCGTGCAGGCGTTCTCCGGGCAATACGCCATGGACACCGCGGCCGTGCTCGCGTTCACCTCGCTCTCGATGATCCCCGCGCTGGTGTTCTTCAGCATCTTCGAGCGCCGCATCGTCGGCGGCCTCACCGGAGCGGTCAAGGGCTGAGCCCGGCCGTCCCCACACGTTTCAGGAAAGAAGCATGACTACGACTCCCTCACTCCCGGCCGCCTCCGAACGGGTCAGACGGCTGCTGGCCGAGATGACCCTGGACGAGAAGCTGGCTCAGCTCGTCGGCTACTGGGTCGACAAGGGCGACGACAACGTCGCGCCGCTCGACGGCGAGATGGTCGTCGCGACCAGCTACGAGGACGCGACGGCGAACGGCATCGGCCATCTCACCCGCGTGTACGGGACCCGCCCGGTCGACCCGGTGGAGCGCGCATCCTGGCTCTGGTCGGAGCAGCGCAGGCTCCGCGAGCAGACCCGGCTCGGCATCCCCGCGCTGGTGCACGAGGAGTGCCTCACCGGGCTCGCCGCGTGGAAGGCGGCGACCTTCCCGACACCGCTCGCCTGGGGCGCAGCCTTCGACCCGGAGCTGGTGGAGGAGCTGGGCGCGGCCATCGGCGCCTCGATGCGCGAGCTCGGCATCCACCAGGGCCTCGCGCCGGTGCTGGACGTGATCAGGGACCCGCGCTGGGGCCGGGTCGACGAGTGCATCGCCGAGGATCCGTACGTCGTCGGCACCATCGGCACCGCGTACGTGCGCGGCCTGCAGTCGTCCGGCGTGCACGCAACGCTCAAGCACTTCGTCGGCTACTCCGCGTCGCAGGCGGGGCGCAACCACGCGCCCGTCCACGCCGGCGAGCGCGAGGTGCGGGATGTGCTGCTCCCGCCGTTCGAGATGGCCGTCCGCGACGGCGGCGTCCGCTCGGTGATGAACTCGTACGCCGAGATCGACGGCGTGCCCGTCGCGGCGAACCCGGCGTACTTGACCGGGATCCTGCGCGACGAGTGGGGCTTCGACGGGACGGTCGTCGCCGACTACTTCGCGGTCGCGTTCCTGCACACGATGCACCGCATCGCGGCGGACCGCGGCGAGGCGGCGGAGCTCGCGCTGACCGCCGGGATCGACGTCGAGCTGCCGACCGGCGACGCCTTCCTGACCCCGCTCGCCGAGCGCATCCGGGCCGGGCTCGCCGACGAGACGCTCGTCGACCGGGCCGTGCTGCGGCTGCTCGCGCAGAAGGAGGAGCTCGGCCTGCTGGACGAGACGTTCGAGAACCCGCCCACCGCGATCGACCTCGACACCCCGGAGCACCGGGCGCTCGCGCTCCGCCTCGCGGAGGAGTCGCTCGTGCTGCTGACGAACGACGGCGCGCTGCCGCTCGCCGCGAACGCCGGGCGCATCGCGGTGATCGGCCCGAACGCCGATGCGGCCGAGGCGCTGATGGGCTGCTACTCGTTCGCCAACCACGTTCTCGCACATCACCCGGAGGTGCCGCTCGGGTTCGCCATCCCGCCGGTGCTCGACGCCCTGCGCGAGGAGTTCCCCGCCGCCGAGCTGGTCGCGGAGCGCGGCTGCGACGTCGACGGCGACGACCGGTCCGGCATCCCCTCCGCGGCGTCGGCCGCCGCCGGCGCGGACGTCGCCATCGTCGTCGTCGGCGACCGGGCCGGTCTGTTCGGCCGTGGCACCGTCGGCGAGGGCAACGACGTGGAGAGCCTCGAGCTGCCCGGCGTGCAGCGCGAGCTGGTCGAGGCCGTCGTCCGCACCGGGACGCCGACCGTGGTGGTCGTGCTCTCCGGCCGGCCGTATGCGATCGGCTGGGCCATCGAGGGCGCGGACGCGCCCGCGGCCGTGCTGCAGGCGTTCTTCCCCGGCGAGGAGGGCGGCCGTGCGCTCGCCGGTGTCCTCTCGGGACGCGTCTCACCGACCGGCCACCTTCCGGTCTCGCTGCCGCGTTCCGCGGGCGCAGAGCCGTTCTCGTACCTGCACCCGCTGCTCGGCGGGCCGTCCGATGTGACGAGCGCCGACAGCACTCCCGTGCTGCCGTTCGGCCACGGTCTCGGCTACACGACCTTCGAGCGCAGCGCGCTGGAGGCGGACGAGGCGGTCGCCGCCGGCGACGTGTTCGAGGCGACCGTCACGGTCAGGAACACCGGCGACCGCGACGGCACCGACCTCGTGCAGCTCTACGCCCGCGACGTCTACGGATCGGTCACGCGTCCGGTCGCCCAGCTGCTCGGCTACGCCCGGCTCCCGCTGGCGGCGGGCGAGGAGGCGGTCGTCCGGTTCCGCGTCCCGACCGCCCGTCTCGCCTTCACCGGCCGCGACGGTGTGCGCATCGTCGAGCCGGGCGACGTCGAGCTGTGGGTCGGCCCGTCGTGCGCCGTGCGCGAGACGGAGACCCGCATCGCGCTGACCGGCGCCGTCCACCCGGTCACCGCCGCGGACGGCCGCCTGGTCGGCGTGGAGGTGGCCGCGACGGCTCCCGCTCCCACCGTCTGAGGCTCCCCCGAAGCGCACGCCAACGCCCTCATCCCGTGCGGATGAGGGCGTTCGCGTTCCCGTCGCCGTCGGCTGGTGCCGGGTGCTTCCGTGTCCGGGCGGGCCGCGGGTAGAGTGCGGCCCGAGGGGCGCGCGAGGCCCGGGAAGGAAGGCGACGATGGCGGACCTCTCGGGGCGCAGAGCCCTCATCACGGGCGGAGCGAGCGGCATCGGCCTGGCGTGCGCGGAGGCGTTCGCCGCAGCGGGCGCGCACGTGACCGTCGCCGACCTGAACGGCGACGCCGCCCGTGCGGCCGCGGAGCGCGTCGGCGGGGAGGCGTGGGAGGTCGACCTCTCCCGCACCGAGGCGCTCGGGGACCTGCGGCTCGACACCGACATCCTGGTCAACAACGCCGGGCTCCAGCACGTGCGGCCGATCCACGAGTTCGAGCCGGAGTCGTTCGCGCTCCTCCTGCGCATCATGCTGGAGGCGCCGTTCCTGCTCATCCGGGCGGCGCTGCCCGGGATGTACGAGCGCGGCTTCGGCCGGATCATCAACGTCTCCAGCGTCCACGGCATCCGCGCCTCCGAGTTCAAGTCCGCGTACGTCGCCGCCAAGCACGGCCTCGAGGGCCTGTCGAAGGTGACGGCGCTGGAGGGGGCGGCGCACGGCGTCACCTCCAACTGCATCGAGCCGAGCTACGTGCGCACGCCGCTGGTCGAGAAGCAGATCGCCGACCAGGCCCGCCTGCACGGCATCCCGGAGGCGGAGGTCCTGGAGCGGATCATGCTGAGCGAGCCCGCGATCAAGAGCCTGGTGGAGCCGGAGGAGGTGGCCGGCCTCGCCCTCTGGCTGGCGGGCGACGGCGCGCGGATGGTCACCGGCGCCAGCTACACCATCGACGGCGGCTGGAGCGCGAAGTGAGTGCCGCCCCGTTCGCGGTCCCCGTGCCTGGCGGCGAGCTCGCCGGCGGGCAGTGGAACGGCGATGCGTCCGGGATGCCCCTGGTCGGCATCCACGGCATCACCTCCAACCACGTCGCCTGGTCGGTCGTCGCCGACGCCCTGCCCGGCGTCCGATTCATCGCGCCCGACCTGCGCGGGCGCGGCCGGAGCGGCGGCCTGCCCGGGCCGTACGGGCTGGTCGACCACGCGGACGACGTCGCCAGGATGCTCGACGCACTCGGCGTGGAGCGCGCGATCGTCGTCGGCCACTCGATGGGGGCGTTCGTCGCGGTGCGGCTGGCGGAGCGCCATCCCGACCGCGTGGAGCGGCTCGTCCTCATCGACGGCGGCCTGCCGGTGCACGGCGACGTTGACCTCGGACCCGCGCGGGACCGGCTCCGGATGACGTTCCCGAGCGTCGAGGAGTACCTCGCGTTCTGGCGCCGGCACCCTGCGCTCGGCCCGTGGTGGAACGACGCGGTCGAGGAGTACGCCCGCTACGACCTGACCGGCACCGCGCCGGAGCTCCGCTCCAGCGTCTCGGAGGAGGCGATGGCGGTGAACGCGCAGGAGCTGGACGGCAGCGCCGGCTACGAGGAGGCGCTGGCCGGGCTCACCCTCCCGATCGCGTTCGTGCGCGCCCCGCGCGGGCTGCTCGACGCCGAGCCGCTGTACGACCCGTCGACGGTCGCGGGATGGCGCGGCCGTCTGCCGTGGTTCGAGGCGTTCGAGGCGGAGGACGTCAACCACTACACGATCCTGATGACGCAGGAGGGCGCGCGCCAGCTCACCCCGCACCTGCCGGCTCCACCACGGATCGGACACCACCCGAAGGAGAACTGAATGCCAGGAACCCTGCTCGCCGGCATCGACGCCCGCAGCGTCCGCACTCCCCGTTCCACCGCCAACGTGCTCGAGCGTCCGGCGCCCGCTGCCACCACGACCGTCGTGTTCGTGCACGGCAACGTGTCGTCGTCGCTGTTCTGGCAACCGGTCATGCTCGCCCTTCCCGCCTCGGTTGGTGCGCTGGCGGTCGACCTGCGCGGCTTCGGCGACAGCGAGACGCTGCCGGTGGACGCGACCCGCGGCGTCCGCGACTTCTCTGACGATGTCGCGGCCGTGCTCGACGAGCTCGGCACCGGTGCGGTGCACCTGGTGGGCTGGAGCATGGGCGGCGGGGTCGTGATGCAGCTGCTCCTCGATCGGCCCGACCTTGTGCGCAGCCTCACCCTGGTCTCGACCGTGTCGCCGTACGGGTTCGGCGGCACCGCGGCGGACGGCAGCCTGCTCAACGCGGACGCGTCCGGCTCCGGCGGTGGCGGCGCCAATCCCGACTTCGTCGCCCGCCTGGCCGCCGGCGACACGGGAGAGGAGTCGCCGACCTCGCCGCGGGCCGTCTACCGCTCGGCGTACGTCGCGCCCGGGTTCACCAGCGAGTACGAGGACCTGTGGGTGGAGTCGATGCTCTCGACCGCGACGGGCGAGGACAACTACCCGGGCGACGCGACCGCGACCGCCGAGTGGCCGGGCTTCGCGCCGGGACCGCGGGGCGTGCTGAACACGATGGCGCCGACGTACTTCGACACCTCCGGCATCGTCGAAGCCGACCCCAAACCGCCCATCCTCTGGATCCACGGCGCCGTCGACGCGATCGTGAACGACGCCTCCTTCTTCGACCTCAACCAGCTGGGCGCCGCCGGCATCGTGCCCGGCTGGCCCGGCGAGGAGGTGGCCCCTCCGCAGCCGATGCTCGCCCAGATCCGGGCGGTGCTCGAACGCTACGCGGCCGCAGGGGGCGACACGCACGAGGTGGTCTTCGAGGACTGCGGCCACTCCCCGCACATCGAGAAGCCGGCCGAGTTCCTGGCGGAGCTGCAGGCCTGGATCGGCTGAGCCCGGTGGCGTCCGTCGCTTCCGGAGTTCTTCACGCCTCGCACCGGCGTGTTGCGTGAACACCTCCGGAAGCGATGGCGGCGCAGAGCGCCGGCGAGTGCGGGGCCGCTAGTGCAGCTCCCCGCGCCGCAGCCCGAGCATCCCCTCGAGCGCGTGGGCCAGCTGGGAGCCGCGGTCGGCGGCCCCGCCCCAGCGGACGAGAGCTTGGGCGTTCAGACCGTCGATCATGCCGAGCAGTTGCCAGGCGACGGCCTCCGGTTCGTCGGTGCGGAAGGCGCCGGCGGCCACGCCGTCCGCGATCACGCCCTCGATCACCGCGCGCCACGCGTCCATCTGCACGCGCACCGCGGCGCCGAGCGTCTCGCTGCGGCGTCCCAGTGCGAACGCCTCGACCCAGATCAGGGTGACGTCGTCGCGGGAGCCGTCGAGGAGGGTGGCGACGAGTGCGCGGAGGCGCGCGACGGGATCCGGTGCCGCGGCCAGCAGCGCGCGGACGTCGTCGATCTCCGCTGCGACCACGCTGGAGAAGGTGTCGGCGACCAGGGCGTCCATCGACTCGTAGTAGTGCGCGACCAAGGCGGGGGCGACCCCGGCGCAGGCCGCGACGCCGCGCAGCGTCACCGCGGCGAGGCCCTCGGCGAGCGCGAGGGACCGTGCGGCGGCGGCCAACTCGGCGCGGCGCTCGGCCGGCGGTTTGCGGGCTGCTCTTGACATCGTGGGTCCAGTATAGGTATCTATTGATCATCCGATCAATAGAGCCCGGAGGTTCCAGATGAGCTGGCGCATGCCCGCCGAGACCGCAGATCACGAGCGCACATGGATGGCGTTCCCCCGCGCCGGGATCACCCTCGGCGACGACGCGGCGTCCGCCGAGGAGGCCTACCGGGCGTGGACCGACGTCGCGCACGCGGTCGCCGAGTACGAGCCGGTCACGATGGTCGTCGACCCGAGTGAGCGCGAGCGCGCCGCCCGGATGCTCGGCTCGCACGTCGAGCAGGTGGAGGCGCCGCTCGACGAGTTCTGGATGCGCGACTTCGGTCCGACGTTCGTGGTCGACGACGAGCGCCCCGGCGTCCTCGGCGCGGTGGACTGGACCTTCAACGGCTGGGGCGACCCGGCGTGGTCCGAGTGGCGGAAGTCGGCGGAGATCGCCCGCTTCGTCGCCGAGTGCACCGGCGCCGAGCTGGTCAGCTCGGTCCTCGTGAACGAGGGCGGCGGCATCCATGTCGACGGCGACGGCACGGTCCTGCTCACCGAGACCGTCCAGCTCGACCCGCGCCGCAACCCGTACGCGGACAGGGCGCGCGTCGAAGCGGAGCTCGCCCGCACGATCGGGGCGACCCATCCGATCTGGCTGCCGCGCGGGCTCACCCGCGACTACGACGAGTTCGGCACGAACGGTCACGTCGACATCGTCGCGACCATCCCCTCCCCCGGCCGGCTGCTGCTGCACACCCAGCGGAACCCCAAGCACCCCGATTTCGAGGTCTCGCGCGAGCTGCGCGCCTTCCTCTCCGGCACCACCGACGCGGCGGGCCGTGCCTGGGACATCGTCGAGCTGCCCGCCCCGGAGACCCTGCGCGATGAGGAAGGCTTCGTCGACTGGAGCTACGTGAACCACCTCGTCGTGAACGGCGGGATCGTCGCCTGCGGCTTCGGCGAGGAGCGGGCCGACGCCGAGGCGACCGAAATCCTCGAGGCCGCCTACCCTGGCCGCCGGGTGACCATGGTGGACTCGCGCCCGATCTTCGCGCGCGGCGGCGGCATCCACTGCATCACCCAGCAGCAGCCGGCGGTGACCGCATGAGCGTCGACGTCGCCGCCCCTCACAACTCCGGACTGGTCTCCGCATCCGCGGCCGGATCTCCGTTCGAACGGACATCCGCGCGGCGTGTCGAACACATCCTCCGGATGAAGGAACGGTCCACCTCATGAGCTTCGACGTCGTCGAGACCGGGATCGCCGAGCTGCGGCGAGCGCTCGAGGCCGGCGAGGTCACCGCCGTCGAGCTGGTGGATGCCTACCAGGCACGCATCGACGCCTACGACGCGGCCGGTCCGCACCTGAACGCGGTCGTCGTCCGCAACCCGGACGCCCGCGCCGAGGCCGCCGCGTCCGACGAGCGGCGCGCCCGCGGCGAGACGCGCGGTCCGCTCGATGGCATCCCGTACACCGCCAAGGACAGTTACCTCGCCGCGGGTCTCACCGCGGCCGCGGGGTCCCCCGCGTTCGAGCACCTGATCGCCCAGCGCGACGCCTTCACGATCGAGCGGCTGCGGGCGGGCGGGGCCATCCTGCTCGGCCTCACCAACATGCCGCCGATGGCGAACGGCGGGATGCAGCGCGGCGTCTACGGTCGCGCCGAGAGCCCGTACAACGGCGACTACCTGACCGCAGCGTTCGGCTCCGGCTCGTCCAACGGCTCCGGCACCGCGACCGCCGCCAGCTTCGCCGCCTTCGGCCTGGGCGAGGAGACCTGGTCGTCCGGGCGCGCACCCGCGTCCAACAACGCGCTGTGCGCGTACACGCCCTCGCGCGGCGTGATCTCGGTGCGCGGCAACTGGCCGCTGGTGCCGACGATGGATGTCGTCGTCCCGCACACCCGCAGCATGGCGGACCTGCTGGAGGTGCTCGACGTGATCGTCGCCGACGACGCCGAGACCCGCGGCGACTTCTGGCGCGTGCAGCCGTGGGTGAGCATCCCCGCCGCGTCCGCGCTGCGCCCGGACTCGTATCCCGCCCTCGCCGGATCGCGCTCGCTCGCGGGCGTCCGCGTCGGCATCCCGCGCATGTACATCAACGCCGACGACGAGGCCGGCACGGCCGAACACCCCGGCATCGGCGGTCCCACCGGCCGGCGGATCGAGACCCGGCCCTCCGTGATCGAGCTGTGGGAGGCGGCCCGTCGGGACCTCGAGGCGGCCGGCGCCGAGGTGGTCGAGACCGACTTCCCCGTCGTCTCGAACTACGAGGGCGACCGTCCCGGCGCTCCGACCATCGCCACGCGGGGACTCGTGAGCCCCGAGTACCTGCGCAGCGAGATCGTCGACCTCTCGGCGTGGGGATGGGAGGACTTCCTCGCCGCGAACGGCGACCCGGCGCTGAGCACGCTCGCGGACGTGGACGGCGCACGCATCTTCCCGCACCCGGAGGGCGCGCTCCCCGACCGCTACACCGGCTTCGACGACGACATCGCGGAGTACCCGGCCTGGGTGCGCGAGCATCCCGGCGCGACGATGGAGAGCATCCCGCACCTGGCAGACGGGGTCCGCGGGCTGGAGGAGACCCGTCGCGTCGACCTGGAGGAGTGGATGGACGGCCTCGGCCTCGACGCGGTGGTGTTCCCGGCCGTGGCGGACGTGGGACCGGCGGACATGGACGTGAACCCGGCGTCCGCGGACCTCGGCTGGCGCAACGGCGTCTGGGTCGCCAACGGCAACCTCGTCCCCCGGCACCTCGGCATCCCGACGGTCACCGTATCCATGGGCACGATGTCCGACATCGGGATGCCCGTCGGGCTCACGTTCGCCGGCCGCGCCTACGACGACGCGGCGCTCCTGACGCTGGCCGCCGCCTTCGAGGCGACCGGCAGCCGCCGCACGGAGCCGCCGCGCACGCCGCGCCTGGGGTAGCCCGCGGCATCCCCCCAGCGACGGAGAAGGATGCGCCTTCCGGCGGACGACCGCCGGACGCGGGGCTGCGAGCGTGGAGGGATGCATCCCCTCCGCCTCGCCCGTGCCGCCATCGCCGCCTCCGCCGCGCTCGCCCTGCTCGGCGGTCTCGCCGGCTGCTCCGCCGCGGTCGCAGGCGCACCGTCGGCACCGGCCCCCGCGCGCTCGGCCGTCTCCGACAGCAGCGAGCTCACGGACGCGGACGGCTACATCCCCGACGGCTCGTCCCTCCCGCTGGACAGCGACCGGCCCGCGGTCACGCGCCTCGACCCGGCGCTGCGCTCGGCGTTGAACGCCGCCGCGGCGGCGGCACAGCAGGAGCGCGGCACCGCGATCACCATCGCCGACGGTTGGCGGTCGGAGCGCTACCAGGAGTACTTGTTCGCCCAGGCCGTGCGGAAATACGGGAGCGAGGACGAGGCCCTGCGCTGGGCCAAGCGCGGCTCCGACTCCGAGCACGTCGCAGGCCGGGCGGTGGACATCGCGACCGCCGACGCGATGGACTTCCTCAGCAGGTTCGGCGCCGAGTGGGGGCTCTGCCAGCGCTACGCCAACGAGGCGTGGCACTTCGAGCTGCTCACGGAGCCCGGCGGCGAGTGCCCCGCGCAGGACGCCGACGGCCGCGGGTGAGGGTCGTAGCTTCAGTTTCCCCCACCGTGCGAAAGGACGACCTTGCCCGACAGAAGGCCGATCATGACGTCGGACCCGTTCGCACGGAAGAATTCAGGCGCATCGAAGAGCGTCGTGTGCGGGGCCGAGTCTGTCGTGCAGGTTTTCGATCTGTCAGGCGGCGCAAGCGCGACGGTCGACTCGAGAAACCCCTCGGGCACAGTCATCTTCGTTGCTCGCTCCGGACAGCTTGAACTCCCGAAGAGAACGATGCCGATGTGCTTTCCGTCCGTGGTCCAGACGGCATAGTCGGTCCCGGGTTCTGTGCCGGGCGGCGCGTAGGTCCCGTCCGGGACACCGGCGAAGTCCTCAACGGGCCGGATCTCCTGAGAAGTCGGGGATGGAGCCGCACAACCCATCAAGACCACGGCCACGACTCCGACGCACGCCACTCCGGCAAAGCGCCGTCGGCGCTGGCGGTCGATCACGTTGCTAGCTTTCATCGTCCTTCTCGTGGCTCGTCGGGCGCGTTCTGAGCAATGATGTCCAGGACTCGCTTCTTGTTCTCGGACAAGAGATCGCGAATCCGAGCCAGGTCATCGGCGTTCGCTGCCATGACGGCGATTTGATTGCTCCATTCCTGGTCGTACAACGCTTGCTTGAATCCGCTGGACTCCTGACATGTGGCGTCGGCCGTTGCTATCCGGATCTCCTCGGCAGTGATTGCGCTTTCGGCCTCCCCATCCCCGACGAGCCCGAACTGCTGACTGAGCCCGGGCGTTGGCATCTCATCGGGGTTTGCTGGAAGGTCGGCGATCCCCTCTGGCTCCATGCATGCCCGCCAGTCGGCGGCCGCCTTGACGACCACGTCGCTCGTTCTCGCTTCGTCGAGAGCGTCATTCGAGTAGTTGGCGGCGTTCTGGGCATCGAGCGGAAGCACCGGGAGCGTCTTTCGAACCTCGGCCAGACATGCGGTTAGTGCAGCGTCCTCATCTGCAGGGATCGTGGCGTGCTGTCTGACGACCTCCATCCGTGCCACAGCACTCGGGTCTGTGTTGGGTGCGCTGTGATAACCGAACTGGCTGGCCAGGCCGAGGTTGAAGAGGCGGAGCCCGATGTGGTTGTACGACTCGCTCTGGAGCGCTTCGAGATTTCGCCACGGAACAGCCCAGTCGTACCCCTTCTCGGTCATGCACGGGCGCGTGAGGAGGTCCTCCGCGTAGTCCGTCTGGATTGTGTGCGAGTACACGTAGTCATCCAATGGCATCGTCCATTGAGCGATATTCTTCGCTGGGAGTGGCCCTGGATCGGGCCCCTTCTCGTGAGTGCATCCCCACAATGCAGTCGCCACGACAACGGCACACGTCACTCCCAGGCCGACGCGAGCATTCCTCTTCATCCGATTCCCCTTGACTTCAGGTGAGGGGCGGCGCGGATCGCGTCCGCGCCGCCCCAACTGGGTGTTCAGTTTCAGCAGATGAACTGGCCAGAGGACAGGTCGTCGTTGTACCCACCGGAGACCGCAAGATTCGCCCAGCCCGTCTTCTTCGTGGTCCGGATGGCCAGAGTGCCGTAGCGGGCGTCGCGATAGTAGCCCGACGTGCAACTGTTCCCGTTGTTGTAGATCGACGACGCAGAGTCGTTCGCTCCGATCTTTCCGGGAATGTTCACCTCCCCGCTGTACGAACCGTAGTAGTACAGCTGGAAGTCGCTCGCATACGAAGTGAACGCGACGTACCACCCGCCGGAGCCTTGGGTGACGTAGTTGGCATCCGACCAATGGCAGCTAAAGCCGGATGGACAGTTGGAGGCCGCCGCCGAGGCCGGAGCAGCAGTCGCCAGACTCAACGCAGCGATTCCACCCGTGGCAACAGCCGCGGCCAGAGCCTTCTTCAAGAACTTCATCAGATTCCCACCCTTCGTGCCCAACAGTGAATATCTGTGATATTTGCAGTTCTTAATATGGAGTACAATGTATCAACGGATGCATTCTCAGAGGCGCAGGGCTTCACTCGGCTGGATTCTCGATGCCCTCCATGCGGCAACGACTCCGGCGAAGGCTCCAACGCCGATTCCCCCCAGAATCGCAAGAGGCGCGAGAAGCGGGTCGAATACGGGGATCCACCGCTGGCTGATCGTCACCGCGAGAACCCCTCCCAGCCCCAGCGCGAGTCCGGCACATCCACCGATGAGGCCGATGTACGCCGACTCGCACAGGATCATCGCAGAGACGTGCAAGCGCCTCGCACCGATCGCTCGCCGGAGCCCAAGCTCCTGTCTCCTTTCGGTCACGGAGAGCACCATCGCGTTCGCCAGTCCCGCGATGGCCGCCAACAGCGCGAGACCCGTCAAGCCGAGCAGCGTCGTGGACACGTCGGCCTCGACTTCTGAGCGGAGTGTACGGGGGTCTACCGGAGCGCTCACCGTCAGGCTCGTCGGATCGAAAGGATCGACCACGAGCGGTGCTTGACGTGCGACCTGCTGTGCGGCACCTGAGCGGGTGAGGATGAGAGCCCGCGTTCTCTCGGGAGCATTGAGCACGCCCGAATCCTCGGTCGACAGCAGGACGCCTGCCAACAGCTCTGGGAGTCGCGGCGACTGGGTGACGAGACCGATGACCTGGAACGGCTCACCTTCGATGAGGACGACCGGCGAGAGCGAGGGGGGTGCGAGCTCCAGCTGCCGCGCAAAGGTCGACCCCATAAGCAGTTGACCCCGCGCCAACTTCTTCGAGACGCCCGGCGCCCAGGTCACTTTCAACCGGGCGGACGAAGCGGATTCGCGAGTTCCTGTGAACCCCGTGACGAGCCGTACCTCTCGCGAACTGCCGGTCTGGACACTCGTTTGCCCGTGATTCTCAATGATGGAGGCGCTGTCTACGCCCGCCACGCCTGCCAGCCGATCCCTCAGGCCGCTACGCATCTCAGCCGACTGATCGTCGAGGCCGGTCGAGGGCCATTCGACGGTGACATCCCGGTTGGCGTGTTCGTCAAATCGCGCCGACACTTGAGACCCCGCCGAACCGGCGACGCCAAGGCTCCCAACCGTCAAGGAAACGGCAAGCGCGACTGCAGCGACGAGTCCGGCCGTCTTGCCTCCGCGAGAGGAGATGTTCGCAACGGAATCGCGAAGCAGATCGGTCAGCCTCAGCCGCGACGATGCGCCCGGAATTTGCGAGCTCGACACGCGTGTCGACCCCGCTTCGGCCGTGTCGACGTGATGGGACTCTCGAACGACTCGTCCGTCCGCGATGCCAATTCGCCGAGAAGCCACCGCAGCGATCTCGGGCGAATGCGTGACCAGGACAATCGTCGTTCCTGATTCGTGGAGCTCGCGCAATGCTCGCACAACGACCTGCGCATTCTCAGAATCCAGGTTGCCGGTGGGTTCATCCGCAATGACGACCGGGGCCTTGCACGCTAGCGCTCGAGCAAGCGCTACCCGCTGTCGCTCCCCTCCTGAAAGGTTGCCGCTTCGAACATGAGCGAGCCTCTCGATCCCGAGGGCCGCCATCGCTTCGAGCGCCCGCGTCCGCCTCTCGTGCGCCTTTACGCCCCGATAGAGCAGCCCGAGCTCTACGTTATCGACGGCGGGCCGCCGGTCCATCAGGTGGAAGCTTTGGAATACGAAGGCGAATGTTCCGGATCGAATGCGCGAGAGTTCTCTGTCGGCGGCGGAACGGGTCTGCTGACCGTCGATCGCGTAGTCACCCGATGTCGGAGCATCGAGCGCGCCGACGATATTCAGAAGGCTGGACTTTCCCGCGCCCGAAGGCCCTTCAATAGCGGTGAACTCGCCCTGAGTGATGACAAGCGAAATTCCTTTGAGCACCGTCACCGAGCTCTCGGCACCAACGATGCGGGTGACGTCCCTCATGTGGAGACGCACCATCAGCTAGCCCACCCTCACAACATCGCCTGCGTCGATCTGCCCCTCCGAAACGGGCCTGATCGCGGACTTTCCCTCGAAGACAGCCTCCTCCTTCACGTCGACGGCCCGAAAGCTACCGTCTGAGAGCCGCTTGTAGACCACGGGAGGACCGTTACCGTTGGGAACGACGGCGATCGAAGCAACGATCAACGAGTCCGTGGCCACCAGGCGAATCGAGATCACGGCGAGGACGTTCGTATGCAGCCACTTTTCGGGAAGGGACCCCCCATCCGCTCCTGAAAAGACCAAGCGAAGAGCGCTCGAGGCCGAAGACCCGTTTGACTCCACCCTTCCGGCAGCCGGAGCTTTGGACGAGTCAGGCGGAACCGTCGCTACATCGCCAACGGACGCCACCTCGCCGAGAAGCTTTTCACCGCGACCGTCGTCGAGGTGCACGGCCATACCTTGCTCAAGGCGGCCACCGGCAGCGGCCGCAATCTCGGCAACGGCGACGACCTTGCCATATTCGAGGGTGACTGTCGTCTCAGGCGTCACGACCTGGCCGAGGGCAGGTGCCTCGACAAGATAACAAGGCGTCTGGGATACGACGAGGAGTTCCGATTGCGGGATTCGGAGTGTCGGCGAGGGCAGAGAGTGCGTGGCCGAGCCCATCTCCGACGGCGCGATGCCCTGTTCGACCGGAGCAGGCGTCGACACACTGGGAGGGTTGTACCCGGCTGCCGAGTACAGGGCCGTTACTGCGGCGACGGTCTCGGACCCGAGTCGACCATCCACCGACACCGGGTGCCCCGACGCGCTCAGGGCCGACTGCAGCTGGGCGACATCGGGCCCATCCATCCCCGGCTCGAGGTCACGGTAGAACGGAAAGGCGCCCGCAAACACGAAGAGCGGGCGTCCGTTGATCTCGAGAAGCGGAGAGCCGGCCTGTACGTCGTCTCCCGCGCTGATCGTACGACGAGTGATGACTGACGTGTCGTCAACGTGAGGAAGCGGCAGCCTCTCATTGACTTCTCGACCCACATCAGCGCGTGCGCTCATCGTTTGCTCGAGGGTGCCCCGGAACACTTGGCTCGTAACCGGATGGGGCTGCGGGGCGCTTGCCGCTGCCTCGCGCTGCGCTCCCGACTGGAAAACGAACGCCAGAACCCATCCGATGCCCAATAGTGTGATCGAGAGGAGCGCGAAAAGAGGTGCGGCCACGCGTTTCCTCATGACCCGAGTGCTCACGGTCGCGGCATCCGATCGCCGATCGCGCTCTCGAGTTCACGAACACGCAACGCGGCGGCAAGCCTGGAATCGACGCCAAGCTTCGGGTACGCATTCGCCAAGTGCCGCTTGACGGTCCCGATCGCAATGTTGAGCGCCTCCGCGATACTGCGGTTCGTGTGCCCGTCCGCGAGGAGCAAGAGGATCTCCCGTTCTCGCGCGGAGAGTGGGCGGCCAACCGGGCCCAGCCCCGACGTTGGGCCGGCATCATCCGGTTCGTGGTTCTCGAACATGTCGCTCCTCATTCACGTCGCTTGACCCCATCGCGGAAGCGGTTGTGACGAGAGCATATAATATTCTAGATCTAAGTTCGAAGAGACATCCCGGCCCCGGAGCACGCAGCCGGCCGTTCAGGCCGGCGACATGTCGAGGCCCGGGGGTAACCCGCGGTCGCCCCGGCTCAGCCGGCGATCCCGACCGGCTGACGCACGGTCTCCGGTCGCCCCAGGCTCTCCAGCATCGCGTCGGCGAGGTCCGCTCGCGACACCGTGAAACCGCGCGGGACGCTGCCGCCGACCCTGGTGCGGTAGCGGCCGGTCGCCGCGCCGCCGGTGAGCATGGGCGGCCTGAACGCCGTCCAGGCCGAGCCCGAGGCCGCCAGTTCGTCCTCCATCGCGCGGAGGTCGTCGTAGACCGGGCGCAGGATGCGACCGATCAGCGGCAGCGCGATGCGGCGGCTGATCAGGCTGTCGTCCGGTGGAGGCGGCGCGACGGGGGCGGCGCTGATCACGACGATGCGGTCCGGTTCCGCCGCCAGGATTAGCCGGGTCGCCGGCGCGGCCACCGGTGCGTCCTTCCGCGAGCGCGGTCCGATCGCCGAGAGGACGGCACCCGATCCCTCGATCGCGGAACGCAGCGCATCGGTGTCGGCGAAGTCGGGGATGACGCGCAGCTCGGCACGCGGATCCAGCTCCTGCGGCCTGCGCAGGACGGCCGTGACCGCGTCGCCGCGGTCGAGGGCCCGGGAGACGAGCAGGCGTCCGGTGCGGCCGCCTGCTCCGAAGATTGTCACTCGCATGTCGTCATAGTAAGTGATCGTCACAGTCATGTGCAATCATGCATTGGTACGATATCGGGATGTCGTCGTCCGACTTCCCCGCGCTCGAGACGCGCGCGAGCTTCCTCCTCTCCCAGCTCGGCATGCAGAGCGCCCAGCGGTTCACGGCGGCGCTCGCGCCGCTCGGCATCACGCCCAACCGGTTCGGCGTCCTCGCGCACCTGGCGCGTCAGGAGGGCCGGACGCAGCAGGAGCTCGCGACGGCGCTCGGGCTGCACCGCAACTCGATGGTCGCGATGATCGACGACCTGGAGGAGCGCGGGCTCGTCGAGCGCAGGCGGCACCCGAACGACCGGCGCGCGTACGCCATCCACCTCACCCCGGCGGCGCGCGATGTGCTGGCCGCCGGCGAGCGGCTCGCCGACGAGCAGGAGGAGGCGACGCTCGCCACCTTGGACGCCGCCGAACGCACGGCGCTCGTCGCGACCCTCACCAAGCTGGTCGCCGCCGCCGGTTACCGCGCAGGCGTCCACCCCGGCATCGACGGCGGCCACTGACCCGCTGCCTGCCCGCGAAGCGCACAACCTCTAAGCTTGAAGCCGTGTCCAAAGTCTTGAGCAGTCTTCCCGTCGGTGAGCGAGTCGGCATCGCGTTCTCGGGAGGTCTCGACACCTCCTGCGCGGTGGCCTGGATGCGCGAGAAGGGCGCCGTGCCCTGCACGTACACCGCCGACATCGGCCAGTATGACGAGCCGAACATCGAGGCCGTCCCCGGCCGCGCCAAGGAGTACGGCGCCGAGGTTGCACGCCTCGTCGACGCCAAGCGCGCGCTGGTCGAGGAGGGCCTGATCGCGCTGCAGTGCGGCGCCTTCCACATCCGCTCCGGCGGCAAGACGTACTTCAACACCACGCCGCTCGGCCGCGCGGTCACCGGGGTGATGCTGGTCCGCGCCATGATGGAGGACGACGTCGAGATCTGGGGCGACGGCTCCACCTACAAGGGCAACGACATCGAGCGGTTCTACCGCTACGGCCTCATCGCCAACCCGCGCCTGCGCATCTACAAGCCCTGGCTGGATGCGGCGTTCGTCGAGGAGCTCGGCGGCCGCAAGGAGATGAGCGAGTGGCTCGTCGCGCGCGGCTTCCCGTACCGCGACGCCACCGAGAAGGCGTACTCGACCGACGCCAACATCTGGGGCGCGACCCACGAGGCCAAGCGCCTCGAGGAGCTGGACGCCGGCCTCGACATCGTGGACCCGATCATGGGCGTCGCCGCTTGGCGCGAGGACGTCGAGGTCGCCCCGGAGACCGTGACCGTCCGCTACGAGGCGGGGCGCCCGGTCGCCCTGAACGGCGTCGAGTTCTCCGACCCGGTCGCGCTCGTGCTGGAGGCGAACGCGATCGGCGGCCGCCACGGTCTCGGCGCGTCCGACCAGATCGAGAACCGCATCATCGAGGCCAAGAGCCGCGGCATCTACGAGGCCCCGGGCATGGCGCTGCTGCACATCGCCTACGAGCGCCTGCTCAACGCGATCCACAACGAGGACACGGTCGCCAACTACCACAACGAGGGCCGCCGCCTCGGCCGCCTGATGTACGAGGGCCGCTGGCTCGACCCGCAGTCGCTGATGCTGCGCGAGTCGCTGCAGCGCTGGGTCGGCTCCGCCATCACCGGCGAGGTCACCCTGCGGCTGCGCCGCGGCGACGACTACACGATCCTCGACACCACGGGTCCCGCCCTCAGCTACCACCCGGACAAGCTGTCGATGGAGCGGGTCGGCAACGCCGCGTTCGGCCCCTCCGACCGCATCGGCCAGCTGACCATGCGCAACCTGGACATCGCCGACTCGCGCTCGCGACTGGAGCAGTACGCCGCATCCGGCCTCATCGGCGGCCCGACCGGCGAGCTCGTCGGCGCACTGGAGGAGGGCAGCGCCCGCTCCATCCTGGAGCTGGACGTCACCCCGGTGGACGAGGAGCTGTCCCGCGAGATCGACGCGTCGAGCGAAGGCGCGGCCTTCGACTCCGGCACCGACTGAGCGCAGCGGACACCGCGACTGACCCCGTTCGGCACGACTGACCCTGCGCGAGCAGGGGGCGAACGTACCGAACGGGGTCAGTCGCGTGCGGCGGCACTGCGGCGGCCATACGTACGATGAGCAGATGGATCAGCACGACATCGAGGCGGCCGAGCACCGGCCCGAGAACTGGCCGCTCGGCCGGCTGCTCGGCGCCGCGTCCCGCGCGGTCGAGCGCGCCTGGGCTGACGCCCTCGAGGCCCGCGGCCTGACCCACGCCGGCCTCGTCGCGCTGCATTTGCTCGAGTCGGGATTCGACTCGCAGGCCGACCTGGCCCGCCTCGCGCAGGTGGAGGCGCAGACGATGTCGCGCACTGTTGACCGGCTGGTGCGCGAGGGCCTGGTCACGCGCACGCCGGACCCGCTCGACCGCCGCCGTCACGTGCTCGCGGTCACCCCGGCCGGACGGAGCGCGTTCGAGGCCGTGCGCGGGCTCGAACAGGACGTCTTCCCGGCGGTCGACGACCCGGAGGCGCTGCGCGCCGCCCTCGTGCAGATCGTGCGATCCGCCCGCACGTAGGCGTCAGTCCCGCGGCACGCGCACCCGCAGGGCTCCGGGGTCGATGTACGTGCGCATGGCGGAGGCACGGCCGAACAGGTCGCCGTCGAGCTCCACCTCCTCGGGTCGGCTCAGGCGCAGCACCAGTTCGCGGCCCTTCAGGTAGTTCATCGCCCGCACCTCGTGGTCGGCTCCCATCAGCCGCCGCCCGACCGAGGTGCGGCGCAGCACGCCGTTCTCCCAGAACACTTTGACGACGATGCGCAGCCAGCCGAGGAATCCCTCTGGCCGGAGGATCACGATGTCGAACTCGCCGTCGTCCACCGCCGCCTCCGGGAGCAGCAGGATGTTCGCGGGCAGCGACCCGCAGTTGCCGATCAGGATCGTGTGGGCGTGCACCGAGTGCACCCGGCCGCCGTCGAGCTGGTAGCGCATCCGCAGCTCGTTCTTGTCGCGCAGCACCGTGCCGATCGCCTTCACGTACGCGAGCCAGCCCGCCTTGGCCTTGAGGTCGTCGTCGGTGGCGGCGATCATCCTGGCGTCCATGCCCAGGCCGGCCATCACCAGGTACGCCCGGCGCTGGGTGGCGCCGTCGCCGTCCCGGATCTCCGCGACCCCGACGTCGATCGGACGGTCCGTGCCGTCGAACGCCGTGTCGAGGGCGTGCTCGACGTCGTCCAGCGTCAAGTCGAGATTGCGGGCGAGCAGGTTGCCCGTGCCGGAGGGCAGCAGGGCCAGTGGTGTCTCGGTGCCGCGCAGTTCCTCGGCGACCGTGCGCACCGTGCCGTCACCGCCCGCGGCGATCACCACGTCGACGTCGCGCTCGAGGGCCTCTCGACTCTGGCCGGTTCCCGGATCGTCGACGGTCGTCTCGAGCCAGAGGGTGTCCTCCCAGCCGTGGCGCTTCTCCGCCGCCGTCAGGGCGGCGCGCAACGCCTCCGCGTCCACCTTCACCGGGTTGACCACGATCGCGGCCCTGCTCATCCGTCTCCCTCCGTCGATGCTGCCTGCGACAGTACGCCATGCCGGCTGAGGGGACGCACCCGCGCGACGATCCCGCCTGCGTTGATGATGACGAAGAGTGAGTCGATGCTGCTATCCGCCGTGGATGAGCGCATCCATTCACCACTCACCAAGAGTGGTCGGCGCTCTAGCCGCCGCCCTTGCCCTTCCCCTTGCCGTTGCCGTTGTTCTTGCCCGGCCCCTTGTTGGGGTTGTCCTGCTGCGGCTTCGGCTGAGGTTGCTGCTGCTGCTGTTGTTGTTGCTGCTGATCCGTCTGCTGCTGATCGGACGGTTGCGCGGGGGTGTCGGCCGGTGCGACCGTGGCCGGCGGCGCGACGACGGACGGCGTCGGCCGAGGCGTCGTGTCGCCGGAGGCAGGGATGGGCCCGGGCGAGAGGATGCTGCCGAGCGAGAAGGCGAGCCCGACGACCGCGGCGGCGGCGCTCGTCACCAGCACCGCATCCAGGGTGTGCCGCCTGCGCCGGGACCGGGTCACGCCGCGGTCCCGCACCGCCGCCGTCGGCCCCGTCGCCCCGGCAGCATCGGCCGCGGCAGCACGGCCCACGGCAGCACCCGCGGCAGCACCGCCTATGGCGGTCATCGCGACCGTGGGCACCGTGCCCGCAGGCACCGTCGTCGCCGGCTCCGGCTCCCAGCCGGCGAGCTGCGGCGCGAGCTCGCGCGCCATGATCGCCACCTCGACCGCCGTCGGGCGGATGCCGGGCTCCCGGGTGGTCATCGCCCCGAGCAGCCCTCGCCAGTCCTCCGGAAGGCTCGCCGGGATGCGCGGGTCGCGCGCCGCGCGCGCCGAGACCGCCTCCACCGGGCTGCCTGGGTACTCGCGGACGCCGGTCAGCGATTCCAGCACCACGAGCCCGAGCGCGTAGATGTCCGCCGACGGGCCCGGCTCGCCGCCGAGCCCCTGCTCGGGGCTCAGGTAGCCCGCCGTCCCGATCACGGTGCCGGCGGTGGTGAGCCGTTCGGTGCCGAGCAGGTGCGCGATCCCGAAGTCGGCCAGCTTCACGATCGGGCGCCCGCCGGGGATGCCGGAGTCCGCGAGCAGGATGTTCGCCGGCTTGAGGTCCCGGTGCACCATCCCCGCGCCGTGGACCACCGCGAGCGCCTCCGCGATGCTCTCGGCGACGACCGCTGCGTCCTCGGCCGGCAGCGGTCCGCGCTCGAGGCGGGTGCGGAGATCCTCGCCTGCCACGAGCTCCATTACCAGCAGGCTCGGGGTGGTGTCGCCCTCCGCGGCGAGGTGCGCGTCGTGCAGCGTGACCAGATTCGGGTGGCTGAGTCGGCCGAGCAGTGTCGCCTCCGCCCGGCGGCGGGCGTCGTCGGTCGCCGTGCCCGGCGCGAAGAGCTTCAGCGCGACGGTGCGCTCGAGGTTCCGGTCGTACGCGCGGTAGACCGTCGCCATGCCCCCGCGGCCGAGCCGCTCGCGCAGCTCGTAGCGGTCGAGGTACAGGGAGGTGTCATCCACCACGCGAGCATACGCGCGCCGGCTGATGCCGTGAATCCGCCGACAGTCCTGTTCACCCCGTTGCAGCCGTGCCCGCCTCGGGCATGACTGAGAGGAGTGAACGAGGTACCGGAACCGCCGGGAGTGCTCGAGGCGCTCCAGGTCTACCGCGCGGCCGAGGCCGCCATGCGCCGCCGGACCGGCGCCGCTCTGGGCATCGGCGACAACGACCTGCTCGCGTTGCGGCTGCTCCTCGACAACACCGCGGCCGGCCGTCCGACCGCCCTGAAGGACGTCGGTACCTATCTCGGCATCTCCAGCGCCTCGACGACGGCACTCGTCGACCGGCTGGAGCGCGGCGGGTTCGTGAAGCGTCAGCCCAGCCCGTCCGACGGACGCTCGACCGTCATCGTCCCGACGCCCTCGGCGATCGGCGACACCGGCCCCCTGCTCGCCGCCGCCAACGAGGAGCTCGCGGCCGCGACCGCCGACCTCAGCCCCGACGAGGCGGCCACCGTCACGCGCTTCCTCACGAAAATGCGCGAGACCGTGGACCGGATCTCGGACGGACGACACGCGAATAGGCCGAAACCGCCGCTGAGTCAAGGGGATTCCTAGACAACCGAAACAGTTGTTGTCTGGGGCGCGTCAAGGAAAGGACACCCCTTCATGAACATCCTGCTCATCATCGTCGCGATCATCGCGATCATCCTGCTGCTGACCGGCGGCTTCGTGCAGTCCTTGAACTTCCTCCTCTGGGTAGGCATCATCCTGCTCGTTCTCGCCGTGATCGTCTGGCTGGTACGGCTGCTCACCGGCAGCCGTCGGGTTTAGAGGAGGCCTCACATGAGCCTCGGCGCGGGAATCTTCCTCTTCGTGATCGGAGCGATCCTCGCGTTCGCCCTCAACGTCCAGGTGACCTGGATCGACCTCCACCTCGTCGGCTACATCCTGATGGTCGCCGGCGTCGTGGGGATCATCCTCGGGATCATCCTGCTGACGCGCCGGCGCCGCTCGGTCGCAACGACGCACACGTCGGTGGACCCCGCGACCGGTGACCGCGTCACCCGTCGCACCAGCGGGGACGACGACATCATCTGATCCGTACGACACAGAGAAGCGGCCCGCGTCATCCGACGCGGGCCGCTTCTCTGTGTGCGTCACCGTCGCCGCCCATGACCGACCGGCTGATCCTGTGGGGAGGACGCTTCAGAAGGGGAGGGGGAGCATGCAAGCGGCGACGATCGCGAGGACGGCGGCGCTGATTCCTGCCACTCCCCACATCGAGCGGCGACGGTCGGCGGGGGTGTCGCCCCAGACCGCCGCCGCCGCGCAGACGCGATCCGCCTCGGACACGACCTCCGCCGTTCCGGGCAGTCGCAGGTCGAGGGCGCCGCGCTCGGCCTGGCGCCGGATGCGCGTGGCCTCCTCGAACGTCATCACCGTGACGCTGGTCATCGCGACGCGACCTCCGGGACAGGCGGCTCGCCGGCCTCGGTCTTCGCCGCCAGCGCAGCCATCGCCGCCGGGCCGTGGTGCAGGTCGAACGCGGGCGACTCCGAGCGGATGCGCGGGATGGACACGAAGTTGTGGCGCGGAGGCGGGCTCGATGTCGCCCACTCCAGCGAGCGCCCGGTGCCCCACGGGTCGTCCGTCGCGACCCTGCTGCCCTTCCGCATGGTGACGTAGACGTTGAGGATGAACGGCAACAGCGCGACGCCCGTGATGATCGCGCCGACCGTCGACACCTGGTTCATCCAGGTGAAGCCGTCCGTCGGCAGATAGCTCGCGTAGCGCCGCGGCATCCCGATCACGCCGAGCCAGTGCTGGATGAGGAACGTGGTGTTGAAGCCGATGAACAGCAACCAGAACGTCCAGTACCCGAGCTTCTCGTTCAGCATCCTGCCGGTCCACTTCGGCCACCAGAAGTGGATGCCGGCGAACGACGCGAAGACGACGGCGCCGAAGAGCACGTAGTGGAAGTGGGCGACCACGAAGTAGGTGTCGGAGACGTGGAAGTCCAGCGGCGGGGAGGCCAGGATGACTCCGGTGAGACCGCCGAACGTGAAGTTGATGAGGAAGCCGATGGCGAAGAGCATCGGCGACTCGAAGGTCATCGACCCTCTCCACATGGTCCCCACCCAGTTGAAGAGCTTCACCCCGGTGGGCACCGCGATCAGCATCGTCATGAGGGAGAACCAGGGCAGCAGCACGGACCCCGTCACGTACATGTGGTGCGCCCACACCGTGACCGAGAGCGCCGCGATCGAGATGGTCGCGTACACCAGGGTCTTGTACCCGAAGATCGGCTTCCGGCTGAACACGGGCAGGACCTCGGAGATGATGCCGAAGAACGGCAGCACGATCACGTACACCTCGGGGTGTCCCCAGAACCAGAACAGGTGCTGCCACATCAGCGCACCCCCGGTCGCCGCCTCGAAGAGGTGCGAGCCGAACACCCGGTCCGACATCGCGCCGACCAGCGCGGCCGCGAGCACCGGGAAGGCGATCAGCGCCAGGATCGAGGTGACCATCGTCGTCCAGGAGAACACCGGCATCCGGAACATCGTCATGCCGGGTGCGCGCATGCACACGATCGTGGTGATGAAGTTGACCGACGAGAAGATCGTCGCGAAGCCGAGAAGGATGGCGCCGCCGAACCACAGGCTGCCTCCGCTCCCCGGTGAAAAGGTCTCCCCCGCGAGCGGCTGGTAGGCGAACCAGCCGAAGTCCGCCGCGCCCTGCGGGGTCAGGAAGCCGCCCGCCGCGATCAGTCCGCCGGACAGGAACAGCCAGAACGAGAACGCGTTCAGTCGCGGGAACGCGACGTCGGGTGCGCCGATCTGCAACGGGATGATGAAGTTCGCCGCTCCGGTGAAGAACGGCATCGCGTACAGCAGCAGCATCACGGTGCCGTGCATCGTGAACAGCTGGTTGTACTGCTCCGGGGAGACGATGTTCAGCCCCGGCTCGAAGAGCTGGGCGCGGATGAGCAGCGCCATCACCCCGCCGACCCCGAAGAAGACGCCGGAGGCGATCATGTAGAGGAAGCCGATCGTCTTGTGATCGGTGGAGGTGATCCAGGCGACGACGGCGTTGCCCTTGCGGGTCGCCCTGGCCGGCGGCCTCGCGGGCGCGCCGACCGGCGCTGCCGGGCTGGTGTCGGGCCGAGTCGTGATCGCCGTCATGGGTGTCCTTCCGCTCGCTCGATTCTCTGCGGGGAACGCGCGGCCCGAGGGCGAAAAGTGCCGTAAAAAATATCAGCGATGGAATTCATCCGGCACTCCCTCTACACTGCGTAGAAGAACCGGAGAGGAACGCCATGCGCAGGAGAGACGCCACGAGACACCCCCGGCGCACGCTGCTCTCCCGCCCTCGTCTCCTCCTGCTCGACCGGCTGCTGCGGGACAGCCCGCAGACGGCGCCGCAACTCGCCGACAGCGTCCACCTGCACCACAACACCGTGCGCGAGCACCTCGACCGCCTCGTCGACGACGGCCTCGTGGTCCGCGAGACGGAGCACCGCACGCAGCGCGGCCGGCCGCACGTGCTGTTCTCGGCGGCCGCCGGAGGCGTCGGCCTCAGCGCCTCCGCCGCCGCGCAGACCCGTCGCGCCCTCGCTCTCGGCGAGGCGTACCGGCACGCGTACGGCTTCCCGGATCCCGCCGACGAGGCGGACGGGACCGCGCAGATCGACGTGCTCGAGGACTACCTCGACCGTCGCGGGTTCCGGCCCCGGGTGGACCGCGATGCGCTCGCGGTCCGGCTCGCCTGCCCGTTCGGCGAGCTGCAGGGGTCGATGGAGCAGCACACGATCTGCGGCGTCGACGCCGCGGTGATGCGCAGTGTGCTCGGCAGGGTGGACGGTCCCCTCCGGGTCATGGACGTGCGGTCCGACGGCGCAGGGACGTGCGTGCTGCGGCTGATCCGCGGCGCGGAGGCTAGCGCTCCATCGTGTCCAGGATGCCCACCAGATCCTCGAACGTCGTCAGCGGGTTGAGCACGGCGAACCGCGTGTTCGCGCGCCCGGCGTGCGAACTCGGGGTGACGAACGCACGCTGCTCATCGAGCAGCTTGGCCGACCAGAGCGCGTAGTCCTCCTTGGTCCACCCCTCGCGCTCGAACACGACGACCGACAGCTGCGGGCTGCGCACGAGGTGGAAGCCGTCCCGCCGCTCGATCTCCTCGGCGATGCGCCGCGCGAGCTCCAGCGACGACGTCACCGCGTCGCGGTACGCCGCCGCACCGTGGCTTGCGAGCGAGAACCAGAACGGCAGGCCCCGGGCGCGGCGGGTGAGGTGCGCCGCGTAGTCGGACGGGCTCCACTCTGCGGTCTCCGTGAGGGTGTCCAGGTACTCGGCGTGCTGAGTGTGCGCGCGGCGGCCCGCCTCGGGGTCGCGGTACAGCAGCGCGCAGGCGTCGAAGGGGGCGAACAGCCACTTGTGCGGGTCGACGATGAGCGAGTCCGCGCGCTCCACCCCGGAGAAGAGCGGACGCGCCAGCGGGGACAGCATGCCCGCGAGTCCGTAGGCGCCGTCGACGTGCAGCCAGAACGCATGGTCGTCCTTCAGGGCGGCGACCGAGGCGATGTCGTCGACGATGCCGAAGTTGGTGGACCCGGCGGTCGCGACCACGGCGAACACCGCGTCCCCGTACTCCTCGAGCGCGGGACGGACGGCGTCACCGGTGAGCCTGCCGGACTCGCCGGGCGAGACGGCGACCACGTCCACATCCATCACCCGCGCGGCGGAGGCGACGGAGGAGTGCGCCTCGGCGCTGCAGACGATCACCCAGCGTCCAGCGGGGTTCCCGCGCTGGGCGCGGGCGTGGTCGCGCGCGGCGACGAGGGCCGAGAGGTTGCCGAGCGTCCCGCCCTGCACGAAGACGCCGCCCGCGGTCTCCGGGAGCCCGAACTCGGCGGCCAGCCAGGCGAGCACCTGGTTCTCGGCATAGACGGCGCCTGACCCCTCCAGCCAGGAGCCGCCGTAGACGGCGCTCGCGGAGACGACGAGGTCGAAGGCGGTCGCCGCCTTCGTCGGGGCGGTCGGGATGAACGAGAGGTAGCGCGGGTGGTCGGTGGTGATGCACGCAGGGGCGAGCACGTGCTCGAAGAGCGCCAGCGCGCGCTCGGCGCCCATGCCGTTCTCGGAGACAGTGCGTCCGGCGAGCCGGCGGAGCTCCGCCTCGGGCAGCGGCTTGTCGAGCGGCGTGTCCTCGCTGAGGATGCGGCGCCGCGAGTAGTCGAGCACGAGGTCGACGAGCTCACGGGTCTCGGGCGTCACGGCGTGCATGCGGGTCTCGTCAGTCATTCGGGCCTCCGCAGACCATCGTGACACAACCGATCGGCACGATTCTGACGGGCGGCGCAGCTTTGCTGCGCACTTGCTCGGCCGCGCGCAGCAAACGGCCGCAGCGGCCGGCCCAGCCCTCCCGACGCTCCATCCGGGGATCCTGCCGCCGCGGCCCCACAGACTCCGGAACTCCGGAGCTTCCGCCGGCGTGTCGGTCCACGCCTCCGGAATTGCCGCAGGTGCGGTCCCGGCTCAGCCCAGGTCGACCGGTACGGCCGCGTGCTGCTCGGCGGAGCGCTGGGCGGCGTCGGCGAGGAGGAGGGCCGCGCGGCCGTCCTCGAAGGTGGGGCTGGTCGACGGCTCGCCGCGGACGAGGCTCACGAACGCGCGCAGCTCGGCCGCGTACGCCTCGGCGTAGCGTTCCAGGAAGAAGTCCTGGTACGGCGGCTTCGCCTCCACCGCGCTCGCGGTCGACAGGCTGACCAGGCTGGTACGCGCGTTCGCGACCTGGAGCATCCCGCCGGCTCCGAACGCCTCCAGGCGCTGGTCGTAGCCGACGGCGCTGTGCCGGGAGTTCGTGATCGTCACGACAGCGCCGGAGGCCGCGCGCAGCACAACGACCGCGGTGTCGAAGTCGCCGTGCTCGCGCGCGCCCGCATCGAACAGGGCGCCCCCGGTGGCCTGCACCTCGACGATGTCCGGCAGGAAGAACCGGGCCATGTCGAAGTCGTGGATGGTCATGTCGCGGAAGATGCCTCCGGAGACCGCCACGTAGGCGGCGGGCGGGGCGGACGGGTCGCGGCTGACGATGGAGAGCTGCTCGAGCTCGCCGATCTCGCCCGCGGCGACGCGAGCGCGCACCGAGGCGAACGCCGGGTCGAAGCGTCGGTTGAAGCCGAGCGCGACCGGCACGCCCGCCGAGGCCACCTTCGGGCGCAGCGTGTCGACGCGGGCGATGTCGAGGTCGATCGGCTTCTCGCAGAGCACGGGGATGCCCGCATCCACGGCCGCGGAGATCAGGTCGATGTGGGTCGGAGTCGGCGAGGCGATGAGGACCGCATCCACCCCGCCGGAGGCGAACACGTCCTCGGCCGCGGTGGTCACCCGGCCGCCGTAGCGCGCGGCGACGGCCTCCGCGCCGGCGACGATCGGGTCGCACACCCAGGCGAGCTCGGTGTCGGGGTCGGCGGCGATGCTGCGGGCGTGGACCTGGCCGATGCGGCCGGTGCCGATGAGGCCGAAGCGGATCGGGGTCGTGGTCACGGGAGCGGGAGTCCTTTCGTCAGACGGCCGTCAGCACCAGGGGCACAGGGCGTCGCGGTTGAGCTTCTGGTCGGCCGCGCGCTCGGCACGGAAGGCGGCGAGGGAGGTGCCGGGCGCGGGCAGCACGTCCTGCTCCACGACGACCCAGCCGTCGTAGCCGGCAGCGTCGACCGCGTCGAGCACGGCGGCCAGGTCGATGTCCCCGCGCCCGAAGGCGACGAACGCCCCCGACGACCACACCTCCGTCATGCCGCCGCCCGCGGCGAGCACGCGACGCAGCTCGGCGGTGTCGACGTCCTTGAGGTGGAGGTGGTTGATCCGGGAGCCCCAGCGACGCACCGCGTCCACCGGGTCGCCGCCGCCGATCAGGAGGTGACCGGTGTCGAGGGTGAGACCGACGTCCACGCGGTCGAGGAACCGGTCGACCTCCTCCGGTGACTCGACGAACGTCCCGGCGTGGTGGTGGAAGGTCGGTTCGAAGCCGGCGGCGCGGACGCGGTCGGCCGCCGCCTGGGCGTTCGCGGCGAGGCGGTCCCAGCGCGCGGGGTCGAGCGGCTCGGCGGCCGAGCCCGGGCGTGCCTTGCGGGCGGCGGAACCGGTGTCGGCGAGGGTCGGCTTCGGCAATCGCGCAGGGCCGCCTTCGGCGGCGTCTGCGAACACGGCGAGCGCGTCGTCCAGCTCCGGAAGGGCGGCCGCGAACGCGTCGTCATCGGCGAGCGGCAGTTCGACCCAGCCGCCGGCGAGCTCGAGGCCGCGCGACGACAGTCGCGAGCGCAGCGCAGCCCCGCGTCCGAAGAAGCCGACGGGACCGAGGTCGACGCCCGCGTAGCCGGTCTCCACGAGCAGGTCGAGCATCTCGTCAGGGCCGAGCGTCTCCGCGTCGGGCGGCGTCATCTCGAAGACGCCGAAGCTCACCGGTGCGCCGGCGACCGTGGCCTTCATGCGGTGATCCCGGTCCGGGTCGACGCGGTCATCGGCTTCCTTTCGCCAGTGAACTATGTCTTGACAATAACACAACAATCGCGGCGTTCCCCGGCCCCCTTAGGCCTCTACGATGGCGGGATGACGGCAGCGCTCTTCCTGAACGGCACGGTCGGATCCGGCAAGTCGGCCACCGCGGACGCCGTCGGCGATCTGCTCGCCGAGCGCGGCATCCCGCACGCGGTCATCGACCTGGACGCGCTGCGCCGGGTCTGGCCTGCACCGGCGGACGACCCGTTCCAGACCGAGCTCGAGCTGGCCAACCTGAGCGACTACGCCCGCAACGCGAGCGCGGCGGGCGCCCGGGTGCTGGTGCTCGCCGGCGTCGTCGAGGAGGTCGCGGCGCTCCCCCGGTATGAGGAGGCGGTGGGCGGCCCCGTGACCCTGGTGCGTCTCCGTGCGGATCCCGGCGTGACGGAGCGCCGCCTGCGAGCCCGCCACTCCGCGGACCCCGACGGTCTCGACTGGCACCTGGCCCGGCGCGGCGAGCTGGAGGCGGTGCTCGACGGCGCGGGCCTCCCCGACACGACCGTCACGACCGACGACCGGACCCCGCGACAGGTCGCAGAGGAGGCGCTCTCCGGCTGGGACGCGGTCTGACGTGCGCTGACCGGCTCTGCTAGCGTCGACCGGTGCCCTCACCATTCACCCCTCCCGCGGACATCGTCTCCGACGAGCGGCTCGTCGCCCGCCTGATCGAGGAGCAGCATCCCGACCTCGCCGGGCCGCTGCGGCTGATGTCCGACGGCTGGGACAACCAGATCTACCGGCTCGGCGACCGGCTCGCGGTGCGCATCCCGCGCCGGGAGGTCGCCGCGCACCTGATCGAGCACGAGCAGCGGACGCTTCCCGGCATCGCGGCGCGGGTGGCGGTGCCGGTGCCCGCGCCGGTGCGGATCGGCGTGCCGAGCCAGACGTTCGGCTGGCCGTGGAGCATCATCCCGTGGCTGGAGGGCGTCGACGGCGCCTCGGTGACGGCCGCGGAGCGCGCCGGGATCGCCGAGCCGCTCGCCGCCTTCCTCGACGCGGTGCACACGCCGGCCCCGGACGACGCGCCGGAGAACCCCGTCCGCGGCGTCCCGCTCGCCAACCGGGACATCGCGATCCGCGACCGGCTGCGGACCCTTGCCGATCGGATGGACGTGGCCCCGCTCGTCGCCGCCTGGGACGACGCGCTCGAGGCGCCGGTCTGGACCGGACCCGCCCTGTGGCTGCACGGCGACCCGCATCCCGGTAACCTGCTCCTCACCCCGGAGGGCGGGCTGGCCGCGGTCATCGACTTCGGGGACGTGACCGCGGGCGACCCTGCGACCGACCTCGCGACCGCCTGGCTCACCTTCGACGCGGACGGGCGCGAGCGGTTCCGCGCCGCCCTGCGTCCCACGCCGGACGACGCCACCTGGCGCCGCGCCCGCGGCTGGGCGGTATCCATGGGCTCCGCGCTGGCGGCGAGCTCGGGCGACAATCCGCGGATGGCGGCCCTCGGCGCGCACGCCGTCGCGCAGCTGGCTGCCGACACGCTCGGCTGACCCGCCAGGAACGACGAATGCCGGCCCCCGCAGCGCGGGAACCGGCATTCGTGCAGACGCGTCCGCCCGGAGGCGGGGCGGCTCAGCCCTGCGAAAGCGTGAGCAGCAGGTCGTCGCCGGGGGCCGTGGGGACGAAGTCCGCCTCGATCTCGGCGCGCTGCAGCAGCTCGCCCATGCGGCGCTGGCGCTGGCGCGGGATGAGCGTGACGACCGTGCCCTGCTTGCCGGCGCGGCCGGTGCGGCCGGAGCGGTGCAGGTAGGTCTTGTACTCGTCGGGCGCGTCGGCCTGGATGACCAGGTCGATGTCGTCGACGTGGATGCCGCGGGCGGCGACATCCGTCGCGACGAGCACGTTCACGCGTCCACTCGTGAGCTGGGCCAGGTTGCGCGTGCGGCGCGACTGGTTCAGGTCGCCGTGCAGGCTGACGGCCGGGATGCCGGCGTCGTCGAGCTGGTCGGCGAGCATCTCGGCGAACGCGCGGGTGCGGGCGAAGATCAGCGTCTTGCCCTCACGATCGGCCAGCGCCTCGATGATGGCGGGCTTGTCGCGGTGCTCGATGACGAGAACGCGGTGGTCGATGGTCGAGGACGCCTGGTCCTCGCCCGCCACCTCGTGCACGGCCGGCTCGACGAGGAACTCGTCGACGAGCTGGGCGACGCCCTTGTCCAGGGTCGCCGAGAAGAGCAACTTCTGGCCGCCCTCCGACGTCTCGCGCAGGATGCGCTGCACCGGCTCGAGGAAGCCGAGGTCGCACATGTGGTCGGCCTCGTCCAGGACGGTGATGACGACCTGGCTGAGATCGAGACGACCCTGCTCGACCAGGTCCTCGATGCGACCGGGGGTGCCGATCACGATGTCGACGCCGCGCTGCAGCGCGCCGACCTGGCGGCCCTGGGGGACGCCGCCGTAGATCTGGGTGGTGAAGAGGCCGACGCTGCGCGCGATCGGCTGCACGGTGCGGTCGATCTGGAGGGCGAGCTCGCGGGTCGGGGCCAGGATGAGCGCGCGCGGAGCACGGCCGATCTGGCGCTTGCCGCCGGACTTGCCGGACTCGGCCCAGAGCTGCATGAGGCGTTCGACCAGGGGCGCGCCGAACGCGATGGTCTTGCCGGAGCCGGTGCGGCCGCGGCCGAGCACGTCCTTGCCCGCCAGCACGTCGGGGGCGGTCGCGGCCTGGATCGGGAACGGCTTCTCCGCGCCGAGCTCGGCGAGGGCGCGCACCACGTTGCCGCCGAGACCGAGGTCGGCGAACGTCACGCCGTCGACGTCCTCGGCCTGGATGGCCTCGGCCTCGAGGCGCTCGAGCACCACGTCGTCCTGCGGAGTGAAGGCCTGCTTCTCCTCGCGGGACGGGTAGAAGGAGGAGTCGCGACGGGGACGCTCGGCGCGGTCGTCGAACGAGCGACGGGGACGGTCGTCCCGATCGAAGCTGCGGCGCGGACGGTCGGCGCGGTCGTCGAAGTCGCGACGGGGACGCTCGGCGCGGTCGTCGAACGAACGACGGGGACGGTCGTCCCGATCGAAGCTGCGGCGCGGACGGTCGGCGCGGTCGTCGAAGGAACGACGCGGACGGTCATCGGCGTCACGACGCGGGCGGTCGGCCCGATCGTCGAACGAACGACGCGGGCGGTCGTCCCGATCGAAAGAACGACGCGGACGGTCGGCGCGGTCATCGAAGTCACGACGGGGACGCTCGGCACGGTCGTCGAACGAACGGCGGGGACGCTCATCCCGGTCGTCGAACGAACGACGCGGGCGGTCGTCCCGGTCGAACGAACGGCGCGGACGCTCGGCGCGGTCGTCGAACGAACGACGCGGACGGTCATCGGAGTCGCGGCGAGGGCGGTCGGCGCGGTCGTCGGAGTCGCGACGCGGACGCTCGGAGCGGCCGCGGTTGTCCCACTCGCGCTCGGTGCGACGCGCATCCTTGCCGCGGGGCTCCCAGTTCGGGCGCTCGGTGCGACCACGGCCGGCGCCGGCCTCGTCGCGGCTGCCGTACACGGCGCGGCCGCGCTCGGCGGCGCCGGCGCGCTTGGCGCGGTCCTCGGCGCTCCACCGGGCCTTCTTGCCCGCGGTGGCCTGGTCCTCGGCGCGGTAGCCGCGGTGCTTGGCGCTGCGGCTGCCCGCAGACTGCTGCGGTCGTCGGTCGTTCTTCTTGAAGGGGGGCATGCGTGTTTCTTCCTGGGTTCTGTCAGGTGCGCGGCGGCGCGCAGAAGCGCACCGGGGAATCCCCATCGAACATCGTCCGGGGCCGTTCACATCGTGATTGTCCGCACCACCGATCGGGGGCGGAACCGGCCCGCTTGACTACAAACCCATTCGCGCAGCACGCGCGTGTCAAGAGCCGACCGTCCTACGTTACAGGATCAAGGCTGGGAAAGGGCTGCCGATCCCGCGAAGCAGGGGCAGGGGTATAAGGGAGCTATGACTTCCGTCGACGCGATCGTCATCGGCTCTGGCCCGAACGGGCTCGCCGCCGCCGTCACGCTGGCCCGCGCCGGTCTCTCCGTGCACGTGTACGAGCGCAGCGCCATCCCCGGCGGCGGCCTGCGCACCGAGGAGGTCACCCTCCCCGGCTTCCGGCACGACATGTGCTCGGCCGTGCATCCCCTCGCCTTCGCCTCCGGCTTCTTCCGCCGGTTCCGGCTGGAGGAGCGCATCCCGTTCGTCACACCGTCGGCTTCGTACGGGCATCCCCTCGACGGCGGCAGGGCGGCCATCGCCTACCGCGACATCGACCGCACCGCGGACGCGCTCGGGGTCGACGGCCCCGCCTGGCGCGCACTGCTCGGCCCGCTCGCTCGGGAGGCCGACGCGGTCGCACAGTTCACCGGGTCACCGGTGCTGCGCATCCCGCGACACCCGCTCGTCGCCGCCCGGTTCGGTCTGACCGCGATCGCCCAGGGAGGGCCGTGGTGGGACCTGCCGTTCCGCACGGAGGAGCCGGGCGCCCTGCTCACCGGCGTGTTCGCGCACGCGACCGTGCCGCTGCCGAGCGTCGCAGGCGCAGCCGCCGGCCTCACCCTCGCCGCGTACGCGCACGCCCGGGGCTGGCCCATCCCGGTCGGCGGATCGCAGTCGATCGCGGACGCGCTGATCGCGGACCTGACGGCGCACGGCGGGGAGGTCATCACCGGCAGCGACATCGCATCGCTCGGCGAGCTGCCCGACGCCCGCGCCATCCTGTTCGACACGCATGTCGACGCGGCGGCGCGCCTCGGCGAGGACCGGCTGCCCGGCGGCTACCTGCGCAAGATCTCGCGCTTCCGGAACGGCAACGGCGTCTTCAAGATCGACTTCGCCCTTTCCGGCCCGGTGCCGTGGAGCAACCCGGCGCTCGGGGAGACGGCGACGGTGCACCTCGGCGGCGACCGCGCCGCGATCGCGCGCTCGGAGCGGACCGTCGCCCGGGGCAGGGAGAGCGATGACCCGTACCTGCTCGTCTCCCAGCCGACGCTCTTCGACGACACCCGGGCCCCGGCTGGCAAGCACGTGCTGTGGGCGTACACGCACGTTCCGCGCGGGTCCACGTCCGACAGGAGCGAGGCGGTGATCGCGCAGATCGAACGGTTCGCCCCCGGTTTCCGCGACCTGATCCTGAGCACGGCCACCAAGACCGCGCGGGAGATGGAGCGCTTCGACCCCAACTACATCGGCGGCGACATCTCGGCCGGGATGCCGTCGTTCGGCCAGCTGGTCGCGCGTCCGGTGCTCTCCGCCGACCCGTGGCGGATGCCGGGGCGCGGCCTCTACCTGGCGTCGTCGTCCGCGATCCCCGGGCCCGGCGTGCACGGGCTGGCCGGCTACTACGCGGCGCGCAGCGCGCTTCGACACGAGTTCGGGATCACCAGGATGCCCTCGCTGGCACCGGAGAGGAGTGCCTGATGGCCGTCACCGTCCGACGTTTCAGCTGCCCGCCCGAGGACGTCTTCGCCGCCCTCGCCGACCCCTGGGTGTACCCGACCTGGGTGGTCGGCGCCTCCCGCCTGCGCGCGGCCGACCGGCGCTACCCGGAGCAGGGCGCGCGCCTGCACCACTCCATCGGTGTCTGGCCGTTCGTCCTGAACGACGAGACGAAGGTGGAGGAGTGGGATCCGCCGCGGAGGATGGTGCTCACCGCCAGGACCTGGCCGTTCGGGGAGGAGCGCGTGCAGATCGAGGCGAGCCCGCGCGGACCCGGATGCGTGGTGCGGATGGAGGAGCACCCGGTGCGCGGCCCGGTGACGCTGATCCCGTCGATGCTGGCGGACGTCATCCTGCACGTGCGCAACGTGGAGACGCTGCGTCGCCTGGAGTGGGTTGCCCGCGGCCTCGCCGGCAGCCGCGCCTCCGCCTCCGCCTAGCCGGTCCCCACACCGCCGAGTACGCAGATTCTCCGCGTACTCGACCGTGTCGACCGAAACATGTTCGACGCATGGCACGGCTAGCATCGGGCGCATGCAGACCTCGATCCGCCCGGAACCGCCCCGCCAGCCGGAGGTGGAGGAGCTGCTGCGGCTCGGAGACGACTTCACCCGCGCGCTCTACCCGGCCGAGAGCTGCCACCTGCTCGACGTGGCGGAGCTCGAGCGCCCCGGCGTGACGGTCTTCGTCGGCCGCGACGAGGGCGGCTCCGCGCTCGGGATGGCCGCGCTGGTCGCCAAGCACGATGGTTCCGCGGAGCTGAAGCGGATGTTCGTCCGGCCGGAGGCACGGGGCCGGGGGCTCGCGTCCGCGCTGCTCGGCGCGGTGGAGAGCGCCGCCGCCGACGCGGGGGTCGCCGTCCTGCGGCTGGAGACCGGCCCCCGGCAGCCGGCCGCGATCGCGCTGTACGAGCGTCGCGGCTACTCCCCCATCCCGTTGTTCGGCGAGTACATCGGCGACCCCAACTCGATCTGCTACGAGAAGGCGCTGACCCGGCGCTGACATCCCGGCAGCCGCGATCGGCTCTAGCGGGTGCTGCCCGGGGCCGCTAGCCTGGCGCCACCCCTGGGGAGGCAGCGATGACGGACGACCGCAGCACCACCCGAAGCACCGGCGACGGCACCACCGACGCGACAGAACGGCCCGCCGATGCCGCCCGCACCCGCGGCTGGGTGATCGGGCTCCTCGCCGCCGGCGCCGCCCTCGTGCTCATCGGGGGCGGGATGATCGCGGGCGTCTTCACGACGCTGCTGCTCTCCGGCAACCGGAGCAGCTGCGACGCGGCCGGCGTCGCGGACCGCGTGCTGCCGACCATCGTCACCGTCCAGGTGACGGGAGCGGGCGGGGCGGGCAACGGCAGCGGCCAGATCATCGACGAGGACGGCCACATCCTCACCAACAACCACGTCATCGCCTCGGCGGCGGACGGTGGAGAACTCACGGTGCGGTTCAGCGACGGGCACGAACTCCCCGCGACGCTGGTCGGCCGGGACCCGAAGACGGACCTCGCCGTTGTGAAGGTGCACGACGACGAACCGCTCCCGGTGATCGAGCCGGGCGACTCCGGGTCCCTCGTCGTCGGCCAGCCGGTCGTGGCCCTGGGCGCACCGCTCGGGCTGTCCAGCACCGTGACGGCGGGCATCGTCAGCGCCCTCGGCCGCACGGTCCCGGTGCCGAGCGATGACGACACCAACGCGGTGCTCGCCGGCGCCATCCAGACGGACGCCTCGATCAACCCCGGCAACTCGGGCGGCGCCCTGGTGGACTGCTCCGGCCGGCTGGTCGGGGTGAACACCGCGATCGCGACGGTGCCGGGTTCCGCCGGCCAGCGCAGCACCGGCAGCGTCGGCATCGGCTTCGCCGTCCCCGTCGCGCAGGCGCTGCCGATCGCGCACGAGCTGATCGAGCACGGCGAGGTGAACCATCCCAGCGCCGGGATCTCCGTCACGCCCATCCCGCCGTCGGTCGCCGCGGCCTACGGGATCACGGACGGGCTGTTCGTGCAGGGGATCGTCGTCGGCGGACCGGCGGCGAAGGCCGGCATCCGGCCGGGGGACATCATCGTCAGCCTGAACGGCCAGCCGTCCGTCAGCGCTGACGCGCTGACCGCGGTCCAGGTGACGAGCTCGGCGGGCGACACGGTCGACGTCGTCTACGTGCGCGGCGGCCGCGAGCACACCACGAAGGTGACGTTGCGCTGAGCCCCCGCGCGGCCGGCGTCAGCTCCCTCGGATGCGCCGGGACAGCTCGGCGGCCGCCTCGCGCACCCGGCCGGCCAGGGCATCCCACTGTTCGGGCGGCACGTTCTCGCGCGGGAAGGTGATGGCGATCCCGGCGGCGGGCCAGCCGGCGTGGTCGCGCACGGAGACGGCGACGGACGCGAAGCCCGGCGTCACGTCGCCGTCCTCCGTCGCGTACCCGCGCTCGCGCGCGTCCACCACCAGCCGGCGCAGCTCGGCGTAGGAGTGCGGGCCGGCGCCGGTGCGGTCCTCGAAGGCGTCGCTGTCCGGGTAGAGCGCGCGCAGCTGCCCGGGAGGGAGGGACGCGAGCAGGGCGCGGCCGCTGGCCGTCAGGTGAGCGGGCAGGCGAACGCCGACGTCGGTGACCAGCCGCGGCCGCCGCCGGGCGCGCTCCTCCACGATGTAGACGACGTCGCGGCCGTGCAGAACAGCGATGTGCCCGGACTCGCCGAGCGCATCCACGAGCCCGGCGACGATCGGTCGGCCGAGCCGGCTGAGCGGCTCCTGACGCGAGAAGGCGCTGGAGAGCTCGTAGGCGGCGACGCCGAGGCCGTACCGCCTCGCCTCCGGGAAGTGCAGCACGAACCCGTGCTCGACGAGCACCGTGAGCAGGTGGTAGACGGTGGAGCGCGGCAGGCCGAGGGCGGAGGCGATGCCGGCAGCGGGGACGGGGCCGCGCTGTGCGGCCAGGTGGCCGAGGATGCGCAGAGTGTTCTCCGCGGCCGGGACCTTGCTCGGCATGGGCTGCATCGCCTCCTCCCGATCGCGGCGCGCGCCGCGAGCGCGTTGTCTGGAATCCCGGACACGGATGAGCGTACCTCCCGCGCGCGGACGACGCTCCCCGGCGCATGATCGGAGCATGCTCGCCACCACCACTGAGATCACCGTCGGCGCGACACCGCTCACCATCGCGGATGTCGTGGCGGTCGCCCGCGAGGGCGCGCCCGTCCGCCTGGACGCCGCGGCGCTGGACGCCGTCGACGCCTCGCGCGCGATCGTCGAGGCCCTCGCCGACGACGTCGAACCGCACTACGGCATCTCCACCGGCTTCGGCGCCCTGGCGACCACGTTCATCCCCGCCGAGCGCCGCGCCCAGCTGCAGGCGAGCCTCGTCCGCTCGCACGCGGCCGGGTCCGGACCCGAGGTGGAGCGCGAGGTCGTCCGCGCGCTCATGCTGCTGCGCCTCGCCACGCTGATGACCGGGCGCACGGGCGCGCAGCGGAAGACCGTCGAGACGTACGCGGCGCTCCTGAACGCGGGGATCACGCCGATCGTCCGCGAGTACGGCTCGCTCGGCTGCTCCGGCGACCTCGCCCCGCTCGCGCACTGCGCGCTCGCCGCGATGGGCGAGGGCCAGGTGCGCGTGGACGGCGAGCTGCGCGATGCGGCGGACGCCCTCGCCGCCGCGGGCATCGAGCCGGTCGTGCTCGCCGAGAAGGAGGGCCTCGCCCTCATCAACGGCACCGACGGGATGCTCGGGATGCTCTCGCTCGCGCTGCACGACCTCGCGACCCTGCTCACCACCGCCGACATCGCCGCGGCGATGAGCGTGGAGGCGCTGCTCGGAACCGATGCCGTCTTCGCCGACGACCTGCAGCGGCTGCGTCCGCAGGCCGGTCAGGCGGTCTCCGCCGGGAACCTGCGCAGCCTGCTCGCCGGATCCCCGCTGGTGGCGAGCCACAAGGGCCCGGAGTGCACGCGCGTCCAGGACGCCTACTCGCTGCGCTGCGCACCGCAGGTGCACGGCGGCGCACGCGACACCGTCGCGCACGCGAGCCTGGTGGCCGAGCGCGAGCTCGCCTCCGCGGTCGACAACCCGGTGCTCACGCTCGACGGCCGGGTGGAGTCGAACGGCAACTTCCACGGCGCACCGGTCGCGTACGTGCTCGACTTCCTCGCGATCGTCGTCGCGGACGTGGCGAGCATGTCCGAGCGCCGCACCGACCGGTTCCTCGACCCGGCCCGCAACCAGGGCCTGCCGCCGTTCCTCGCGCACGAGGTCGGCGTGGACTCCGGGCTGATGATCGCGCAGTACACGGCGGCCGGGATCGTCTCCGAGCTGAAGCGACTGGCGGCGCCCGCGTCCGTCGACAGCATCCCGTCGTCGGCCATGCAGGAGGACCACGTGTCGATGGGATGGGCGGCCGCCCGCAAGCTGCGCCGCGCCATCGACGGCCTCGGCCGCGTGCTCGCGATCGAGCTGATGACCGCGGCGCGCGGCGCCGAGCTGCGCGCCCCGCTGCGCCAGGGGCCGGCGACGTCGGCGGTCACCACGGCGCTCCGCACGACGGTCCCCGGCCCCGGGCCGGACCGGCACCTGTCCCCCGAGATCGAGGCGGCCGTCGCCCTCGTCGCCTCCGGCGCCATCCGCGCCGCCGCCGAGACGACCACCGGCCCCCTCGCCTAGCCCGTCCACACCCCACCCAGCCGTCGAGTACGCAGAAGATCGCCCCGAAACCGCCGAGTACGTAGACAATCCGCGTACTCGACCGTTGCTCGAGAGAGGACCACACGAATGCAGGGAGCACGAGAGGTGCGCGCACCGCGCGGCACCGAGCTGAGCGCGAAGAGCTGGCAGACCGAGGCGCCGCTGCGGATGCTGATGAACAACCTCGACCCCGAGGTCGCCGAGCGCCCCGACGACCTGGTCGTCTACGGCGGCACCGGTCGCGCCGCGCGCAGCTGGGAGGCGTTCGACGCGATCGTCGCCACCCTGCGCGACCTGGAGCCCGACGAGACCCTCCTCGTGCAGTCGGGCAAGCCGGTCGGCGTCTTCCGCACGCACGAGTGGGCGCCGCGCGTGCTCATCGCCAACTCCAACCTGGTCGGGGACTGGGCGACGTGGCCCGAGTTCCGCCGGCTGGAGGCGCTCGGCCTCACCATGTACGGCCAGATGACCGCGGGCTCCTGGATCTACATCGGCTCGCAGGGCATCCTGCAGGGCACCTACGAGACGTTCGCCGCCATCGCCGACAAACGGTTCGACGGCAGCCTTGCCGGGACGCTCACCCTCACCGGCGGCTGCGGCGGGATGGGCGGAGCGCAGCCGCTCGCCGTCACCCTGAACGGCGGCGCCGTCCTCATCGTCGACGTCGACCGCACCCGCCTTCAGCGGCGCGTGGACCACGGCTACCTGGACGAGCTCGCCGACGACCTCGACGACGCGATCGCCCGCGTGACCGCGGCGAAGGACGAGCGGCGCGCCCTCTCGGTCGGACTGGTCGGCAACGCCGCCACCGTGTTCCCCGAGCTTTTGCGACGCGGCGTCCCGATCGACATCGTCACCGACCAGACCAGCGCCCACGACCCGCTCAGCTACCTGCCGGAGGAGATCGGCGTCGCGGAGTGGCACGAGCGCGCCGAGGCGGACCCCGAGGCGTTCACGATCGCCGCGCGCCTCTCGATGGCGAAGCAGGTGGAGGCGATGGTCGGCTTCCTGGATGCGGGAGCCGAGGTCTTCGACTACGGCAACTCCATCCGCACGGAGGCGCAGCTGGGCGGCTACTCCCGCGCGTTCGCGTTCCCCGGCTTCGTTCCCGCGTACATCCGCCCGCAGTTCGAGGAGGGTCGCGGGCCGTTCCGCTGGGCGGCGCTCTCCGGCGACCCCGCCGACATCGCGGCGACCGACCGGGCCATCCTGGAGCTGTTCCCTGACGACCACAAGTTGCGCCGCTGGATCACCCAGGCCGGCGAGAAGGTCCACTTCGAGGGACTGCCAGCGCGGATCTGCTGGCTCGGCTACAAGGAGCGCCACCTCGCCGGCCTGCGGTTCAACGAGCTCGTCGCCTCCGGGGAGGTCAGCGCCCCGATCGTGATCGGCCGAGACCACCTCGACTCCGGTTCCGTCGCCTCCCCGTACCGCGAGACCGAGGCGATGAAGGACGGCTCCGACGCGATCGCCGACTGGCCGTTGCTGAATGCCCTGCTGAACACCGCGTCCGGCGCCACCTGGGTGTCGCTTCACCACGGCGGTGGCGTCGGGATCGGCCGCAGCATCCACGCCGGACAGGTGATCGTCGCGGACGGCACCCCGCTCGCCGCGCAGAAGATCGAGCGGGTGCTCACCAACGACCCCGGAACCGGCGTGATGCGCCACGTGGATGCGGGCTACGAGCACGCCGCCGAGGTCGCCCGCGAGCGCGGGCTGCGCATCCCCATGCAGGGCGGCGCCATCTGATGTCCCGCGCGACGCTGCTGACCGGGATCGGCGAGCTCGTCACCCTCGACCCTGAGCATGCCGGTCCGCTCGGCATCGTCGCGGACGCGGCGCTGCTGGAGGTGGATGGCCGGGTCGTGTGGACCGGCCCCGCGTCGGCGGCGCCCCGCGACGTCGACGAGGTGGTGGATGCGGGCGGCGCCGCCGTCATCCCCGGGTTCGTGGACAGCCACACCCACCTCGTCTTCGGCGGCGACCGGTCCGCGGAGTTCGAGGCGCGGATGGCCGGACGGCCGTATTCCGCCGGAGGCATACGCAGCACCGTCGCGGCGACGCGAGCCGCGTCCGAGGGCGAGCTGCGGTCCCGTCTCGCCCGGTTCGTGGCGGAGCTGGAGGCGCAGGGGACGACGACGTTCGAGATCAAGAGCGGTTACGGCCTCACGGTCGAGGACGAGGAGCGCCTCCTCCGACTGGCCGGCGAGGTCACCGACGAGACGACGTTCCTCGGCGCGCACGTGGTGCCGCCGGAGTATGCGGAGGATCCTCAGGCTTATGTCGAGCTCGTCACCGGGCCGATGCTTGACGCGTGTGCACCGCACGCCCGGTGGATCGACGTGTTCTGCGAGAGCGGGGCGTTCACGGTCGAGCAGTCGCGCCGCATCCTTGCCGCCGGCGCGTCACGCGGGCTCGGCGTGCGGCTTCACGCGAGCCAGCTCGGTCCCGGCGATGGTGTCGCACTCGCCGTCGAGCTGGATGCGGCGAGCGTCGACCACTGCACCTATCTGACCGACGCCGATGTGGCGGCGCTGGCGGGCTCGAGCACCGTCGCCACGCTGCTTCCCGGCGTCGAGTTCTCGACGCGGCAGCCCTACCCCGACGCGCGGCGGCTCATCGAGGCCGGGGTGCGCGTCGCACTCGCGAGCGACTGCAACCCGGGCTCGTCGTTCACATCGTCGATGCCCTTCTGCATCGCCGTGGCCGTGCGCGAGATGGGGATGACGGTCGCGGAGGCGCTGCGGGCAGCCACCCTCGGCGGCGCCGAGGCGCTGCGCCGCACCGATGTCGGCCACCTCCGGCCCGGCGCCCGCGCCGACTACGTCGTTCTGGACGCGCCCTCGCACGTGCACCTCGCCTACCGCCCGGGCGTCCCCCTCGTCGCGCGCACCCACCGCGCTCGTCCCTGACCCCGCGCGGGCCGCCGAGCACAGGAAAAGTGCTCCGATTCGGGGCGGATCGGAGCACTTTTCCTGTGCTCGCCGGCCTGGCGGCGGCGCGAGGCTGGGCGGGCGGTCAGCGGGAGGCGAGGCCGGCGGCGGCCTCGAGGACCAGGAGCGCCGCGAGGCGAACGGTGCGGGCGTCCTCGGCGTCGGCGGTGGCGTCCACCTCGGCGATGTCGAGCGAGCGCACCGCAGGGGATGCGCCGGCGAGCCGCGCGAAACGACGCAGCTCCCACGCCGCGAGGCCCCCGGGCACGGAGGCCGGGCAGCCGGGGGCGACCGACCGGTCGCAGACGTCGACGTCCAGATCCACGTGCACCGGTCCCCCTCCGGCACCGGCGACGGCGAGCGCCTCTGCCATCACATCGTCGATCGGGCGCCGGTGCAGTTCGTCGCGGTGGACGACCGTGATGCCGTACTCGGCGGCGCGCCGGCCGTACGCCGCGGAGTTGGCGAAGTCCGCGATCCCGATCTGGACGATGCGGCGACCGTCAAGTCCGGCCTCCACCAGGCGCCGCACGGGCGACCCGTTGGACACGCCGTCGCGCAGGTCGTGGTGCGCATCCAGCGTGATGAGCCCGGCATCCGGCAGGTCGTCGCCGAACGCGCCGAGCGCCGCGGGTACCGTCAGTGCGTTGTCTCCGCCGACCGCGACGGTCAGCCGGGACGCGGTGACAGCGGCACGCATCGCCGCGGTCGCCCGCGCCTCACCGTCCGCACCGTCCGGCTCGGACACGTCGCCCGCATCCACGAAGCGGAGCGCCTCCACGTCGAGGCCAGGCACGTGCGCGGAGTAGCGTCGCAGCGCCTCCCGCACCGCAGCCGGCGTCGCGTGCGCGCCGGTCGGAGAGAGCGACGTGCGCCAGGTGGGGATGCCGAGCAGCGTCAGGTCCGGACGCCCGTCCGCGGACGCGTCGGCGAATGCGGGCCAGCCCCCGGCACGCGGCCACAGGGGATCGACGGGAAGGCTCATACCGCGACGCTAGCAACGCGGCACCGACCCGGGTGCCCCTCCCCGTTCCGCACCGTCTGGCATCCCGGACAGTGCGCGACTGTCCGTCTTCGGGACGTTTGCCCGGTGCTCGAGCACCGGCAAACGTACCGAGAGGGCACACTCACGTCGCGGCGCCTACTCCCCGCGCGCGAACGCGATGCTCTCGCGGACCAGCCCGAGCACGAGCGCCAGCTCGTCGGCGTCCCGCGGCCCGTAGACCAGGATCTCGGTTCCGAAGTCGCCGTAGGCGTGCGGAACACCCCAGCCGTCCGCGCAGACCTGCTCGGCCCGTTGCCGCGGCAGCACCAGATGCAGGCTGGTGTCGTGCACCCCGTGCACGTGCGCGGGCTCGACCGGCGCCCCCGGCGCGAGGGTCGCTTCCGGCACCGCTGGCTCGTCCCTGTCCGCCACGAGCAGGGCTCGCGAGTCGACCGGGGAGACGGCGCTCCGTCCCTCGCGGATGTGCGCCAGGCGCGTGGCCTCGAACACCAGCCGCCCCCACAGCTCCGGCGACGACTGCTGCGTCAGCTGACGCTGCGGCCCCTCGGTGCTGAGCTCGGGCCGCGTGCCCGCGCGCGTCGCCGCGCTCACACCTGCGTCCCGCCAGCCGGCGCCGTGAACACCGGCGGCTCCGGTCGGGTCGCGTCGCCGTCGTCCCCGGTGCCGTCGCCCGGTCCCGGGTGGCCGCCGCGGCCGGCCGCACCGGCGTCGCCGCCGCCCTTCGCGGCCTTCCGCGCCAGTCGCCGCTCCCGTGCTCCCTCGACGAGGTTGTACAGGGTCGGCAGCACGACCAACGTCAGGATGGTCGACGAGATCAGGCCGCCGATCACCACGATCGCGAGCGGCTGCGAGATGAAGCCGCCGTGGCCGGTGAGCCCGATCGCCATCGGGGTCAGCGCTGCGATGGTCGCCAGCGCCGTCATCAGGATCGGCCGCAGACGGCGGGAGGCGCCGTGCAGCACCGCGTCCGACACCGACAGCCCGCGACGACGGTACTGGTTGACGAGGTCGATGAGCACGATCGCGTTCGTCACGACGATGCCGATCAGCATCAGAACGCCGATCAGCGAGGCGACGCCGAGCGGGATGCCCGAGACGATCTGCAGCAGGATGGCGCCGGTCGCGGCGAACGGCACCGAGACCAGCAGCAGCAGCGGCTGACGCAGCGACCGGAACGTCGCCACCATCACGATGTAGACGATGAGGATGGCCGCCAGCAGCGCGAGCCCGAGCTGGCCGAACGCATCCGACTGGCTGGACGAGACGCCGCCGATCGTCGCCGTGGCGCCCGTGGGCAGGTCCGCCGCCTTGAGCGCCTTCGAGACCTGCTCGTTGGCGGTGGTGAGGTTGTCGGTCGCGGGCGTCGCCGTCACGGTCGAGGTGCGCAGTCCGCGCTCGGTGGTGACCGTCGCCGGGCCCTTCGCCTCCTTCACGGTCGCGAGGGTGTTCAGAGGCACGACGCCCGTCGCCGTCGGGATCTGCAGCTCCGAGAGCCCGGCGACCGTGGTGGGCGGGTTGTCCGACTGCAGGTAGATCTTCAGGGTCGTGTTGTCGATGGCGACCGTGCCGACCTGCGTCGGCTGCATGGCCTGCGAGACGAGCGTGCCGACCGCCACCTCGCTGAGGCCGGCCTCCGCCGCCTTGGTGCGGTCCACATCCACCGAGACGTACGGCAGCGACGCGCTGAGGTTGTCGGTGACCTGGCCGAGCGCGGACTGCTTCTTCAGCTCGGCGGTGACCGAGTCGGTCGCCTTCTGCAGGTCGTCCTCGTTGCTTGCCGAGATGTCCACCTCGATGTCGCTGGAGCCGCCGAAGCCGCTCTGCGATGAGACCTGGATCTCGCCCTGGCCGTCGATGGCGGCGAGCTCGTCCTGAATGGTGGTCTGCAGCGCGTCCTGGTCGACGTCGGGGTCCGTGGTGATCGAGAACGTGGTGTTGCCCGCCCCGCCGGTGAAGGCGTCCCGCAGCGACGACCCGCTCGACCCGATCGAGACCTGGACCGTGTCAACGCCCTTCGTGTCCAGCAGCTTCTTCTCGACCACCGTGGCGGCGTCGTCCTTCGCCTGCAGGCTGGTGCCCGGGGCGAGCGTCTGCGTCACGGTCAGCGAGTTCTGGCCGCTGGAGCCGAGGAAGTTGGTCTTCATCAGAGGCGCGAGGAAGCCGGTTCCGATCAGGACGGCGAGCGCGAGCGCCACCGTCGTCACGGAGTGCTTCAGCGTCCACCGGATGATCGGCAGATATCCGCTCTGCAGGCGCGACGGGTGCTCCAGCTCGTCCTCGCCTGCGGCGGTCGCCTCGTCGATGGAGAGGTGCGCGGAAGCGGCGTCGTGCGCCGTCTCCTCGTGCTTGCGCGGCTTCGGCGCGCGCAGGAACCAGTAGGCGAGCACCGGGACGATGGTCAGCGCGACCAGCAGCGACGACAGCAGCGCGATCGTCACGGTCAGCGCGAACGGGCGGAACAGCTCCCCCGTCACGTCGCCGACGAACGCCAGCGGCAGGAACACCGCCACCGTAGTGATGGTGGATGCGGTGATCGCGCCGGCGACCTCGCGGACGGCGCGCACGATCGTCACGGCGCGGTCGGCGCCGGGTACGAGCTGTCTCTTGATGTTCTCGATGACGACGATGGAGTCGTCCACCACACGGCCGATGGCGATGGTGAGGGCCCCGAGCGTGATGATGTTGAGCGTGTAACCGGTTGCCCACATCACCACGAAGGTGATAAGCACACTGGTCGGGATCGAGATCGCCGTCACCAGCGTCGAGCGGATCGACAGCAGGAACACCAGGATGACGATGACCGCCATCAGCAGACCGAGCAGGCCCTCCTCGGTGAGCGAGTTGATCGACTGGGTGATGAACGGCGCCTGATCGAAGACGACGGTGATCTTCGCGCCGTCGCCGAGCTTCTTCTCGAGGTCGGAGACGAGCGCCGTCACCCCGTGCGACACCTCGACGGTGTTGGCGGACGGCAGCTTGGTGACCGCGATGGTCAGCGCGGGCTTGCCGTCGACGCGCGAGAGGGACGTGACAGGGTCGTCGGCCTTGGCCACGGACGCGACCTCGCCGATCGTGTGCGGGGTGACGACGGTGATCGCCGCGCCCGTCGCGCCGGCACCGGCCCCGGCCCCCGCGCCGGCCGTCTGCCCGGCAGCGTCGCCACCGGTCGCGCCCGCGCCGCCGGTCGCGCCAGCGCCACCGGTCGCGCCCGCGCCGCCGGTCGTACCCGCGCCGGCGCCTGCGCCCCCCGCCGCCCCGGCGCTGCTGCCGATCAGCGGGAGGTTCGCGATGTCCTCGACCGACTTCAGCTGCGATCCCGACTGGATCGTCAGCGTCTTGCCGTCCTCGGTGATCGAGCCGCCCGGGAGCAGCACGCCGTTCTGCTGCAGCGCGTCCTTGATCGCCGAGCTGCTGAGCCCCGCCGCCGCGAGCTTGGCGGGGTCCGGCGTGATGGTGATGCGCTGGCCGACCTCGCCGACCAGCTGGGCGTCGTTGACCCCGTCGACCTGCTTGATGTCGGGGAGCACGAGCTTCGTGATGTCGTCCGCGAGCTTCCGCTGGTCGGAGTCGCTGCTGACCGCGAGCTGGATGACGGGGAGGTCGTCGATGGATCCGGCGAGCACCTGCGGCTCGACGCCGTCCGGCAGTGTCGACTTGATCCGGTTGACCGCCTGGTCGATCTTCTGCTCCGCCGTCGCGAGGTCGGTGCCGTAGTGGAACTGGGCCGTGATGATCGACTGGTTCGTGCTGCTGACGGCCGTCGTCTTCTCGAGATCCGGGACCCCCTGGATCGCCGCCTCCACCGGGGTGCTGACGTCGTTGTTGACGACCTCAGGCGACGCGCCGGGGTAGCTGGAGAGCACCACGAGCTGCGGGAACGAGATCGACGGGATGAGCTCCTGCTTGAGGTTGGTCAGCGCGAGGCCGCCGAACACTGCGGCGACGATCGTCACCAGAGCGATCAGGGCACGGTTCTTCATGCTGAGAACGGCGAGAAAATGCACGGAGTTTCCCCTCGGCGGGTGTGGATGCAGGAGGCACGGCGACGACGGCGCAGCGAAAGTATCTCACCGCAGCATGAGCGTGATCCTCATGCCCAGGTACCACTTACCGGGTGGAGATCCGGTGCGAGCAGTGGGTGGAGTCGCTCAGACGACGTTGGGGAGCGCGCCGGCCTCGAAGTACGGCGCCGGCTCCGTGGCGGCCGTCGCCCACGCCCGCGCGAGCGCGACGAACGCGCGCTCTGTCTCCTCGGTGGAGTAGGTGATCGGGATGCGCAGGAAGCGCTCGAAGGCGCCGTCCAGTCCGAACCGCGGCCCCGCGGCGATCAGCAGGCCGTGGTTGCGCGCGGCGAGGGCGAGGGCCGAGCTGACCGGTGCGCCGATCCCGATCCAGGCCGCGAGCCCGCCGTGCAGGCTGGGCACGGTCCACTCCGGGAAGGTCTGCGCCACGAGCCTGCGCACGTTCTCCCGGCCCTCCCGCAGCTGCACGCGACGCTCCTCCAGGATCCCGGCGGTCTGCGGCAGCATCCGCGCGACGACCAGCTGCTCGAGCATCGGGGTGCCGAGGTCCGTCGCCGGCTTCGCGGCGATCATCCGCTGGACGAGCGGGCGGTCCGCGCGGATCCAGCCGATCCGCAGCCCGCCCCACAGACTCTTGCTCGCCGAACCGATGAGGATGACCGGCGCGGCGCCGGCGGAGCGCTCGGCGTACGCGGGCAGCGGGAGCAGCGAGCCGGGACGGTCGATGTCCAGTTCCGCCGTCGTCTCGTCGCCGACGACGATGGTGCCGTGCGCGGCGGCGGCGGCGAGCAGCCGCTCGCGCGTGGCCGGTGACATGGAGGCGCCGGTCGGGTTGTGGAAGTCGGGGATGACGTACGCGAGCGCCGGGTTGGCCCGGCGGATCGTCTGCTCGATCGCGTCCGCATCCCAGCCGTCGTCCTCCGCACCGATGACGTGCGGCCCGTCCTCCGGCGGCGTCACGGTCACCGGCACGAGGCGCGCACCCGACAGCCGGAGCGCCTCGGTGGCGTGCGGGTAGGTGGGCATCTCGACGAGCGCCCGGTCGCCGCGGGTCAGGAAGGCGCGGGCGATCAGGGCGATGGCCTGCTGCGCGCCGACGGTGACGAGAACCTGCTCGGGGTCGGTCGGGAGGCCGCGCTCGCGGTAGCGCTCGGCGATCGCCTCGCGCAGGTGCGGGAGCCCGACCGGGTCGTATCCGGAGTCCGGCAGGAAGTGCGGCAGCTCCTCCGCCGCCGCGCGGGCCGCGGCGGGGAGGGATGCGGCGGCGGGCAGCGCCGCCTTGGTGAAGTCGAGCATCCCCTCGGAACCTGCGGCGGGCAGCGCGAGGGCGGGCCCCGGCAGACGGGTGACGCTGCCGGAGCCGCGCACGCTGTCCACGAATCCGGCGTCGCGCAGCTGGCGGTAGGCCGCGGTCACGGTGGTCCTGCTGAGCTCGAGGCGGGCCGCGAGCTCGCGCTCGGCGGGCAGTCGCGTCCCGATCGGGATGCGGCCGTCGAGCACCAGCAGCCGGACGCGGTCGGCGAGCGACTGGTACGACGGGGCGGCCCCCCGCCAGCTGCCGAGCAGGGTCTCCAGCGAGCGGGCGGTGAGGTGCGCGTCGGACATGCAGGCCACTCTATGTCGATTGGACTCTTGATGGAAGGCCAATCCACCGATTGGATTGTGACCATGTCCGGCAGCCTCCTCCTCACTCGACGCATCGTGCAGCTGCTCGTCGGCCTGTTCCTCTACGGGATGGCGATCGCCCTGATGATCCGCGCGGGCATCGGCGTCTCACCCTGGGATGTGCTGGCGCAGGGCATCTCGCTGCACACCGGCATCGCGTTCGGCTGGGTGACCAATCTGGTCGGCCTCGTCGTGCTGGCGTTCTGGATCCCGCTGAGGCAGCGTCCCGGACTCGGGACCGTACTCAACGTGCTCCTGGTCGGGCCGAGCGCCCAGTTCGGCCTCTGGCTGATCCCGCAGCAGACCGTGCTGTGGGCGCAGGTGCTCGTGTTCACGGCCGGGCTGCTGCTCCTCGCGGTCGCCACCGGCCTCTACATCGGGCCGAAGCTCGGCCCCGGACCGCGCGACGGGCTGATGACCGGGCTGAACGCCCGCACCGGCTGGCCGATCTGGGCCGTCCGCACCGGCATCGAGGTGGCTGTGCTCGTGATCGGCTGGTTCCTCGGCGGCAACGTCGGGATCGGGACGCTCGCCGAGGCGCTGCTCATCGGGCCGCTATGCAGCATCACCCTCCCGTTCTTCGCCATCCGGCTCCCGCAGGCCGTCGCTGCGCCCGCGGAGCTGGAGGGCGAGCTCGAAGGCACGGCGGTGCAAGGCGCCGGCCTTCGGGACGAGCAGGATGCCGTCCGTTTCGACGTGCGAGACGGCATCCTGCTCGAGTCCGACGCGGCCACGCGCTCGCGCGGCGCCGACCGTGCCGACTCCCCGTTCGTCCGCGGTCCGCAGCCGGACCGCGCCCCCGCCGAGCCGGCGCAGCGCCCGGCGCGGGGCTCCCGCCTCATCGCGGCGCACTGGCTCGACGACCGGCTCACCGCCCGCGCCCGCTCACGCACCCGCACCCGCCGCGCGTAACCCGCGAGTACGCAGAAAGTCGCGCGAAAACCGCCGAGTACGCAGAGGATCTGCGTACTCGGCGGTTGCCATGGGGCGGGTGTCAGAGGGCGGCGGCGTAGATGCGCAGGGCGTCGCGGACGAAGGTGGCACCCTCCACGCCGCCGTAGTTGGCGGCGAAGCGCGGGTCGGCGACGTACATGTCGCCGAGCCCGGTCAGGTACGCAGCCGGTGGGCCGCCCTCGCCGTAGCCGGGAGTCGCGGGGATGTCCCCCAGCCACTCCGCGTGCCGGCGGGCGAGGGCCTGCGCCTCGTCCGAGTCCGGCGCGACGCCGCGCGCCGCCGCGTCCATCCAGTCGGCCGCGAGCGCGCGCTGGCGGTGCTGCCACGCGGCGCGCTCCGTCTCGCTCATCCCGCGCCACCAGCGGTCGGAGACGGCGTACGCCTCCTTCCCCCAGCGTTCCTCGACCTCGTCCTTGTACCGGGTGTGATCGAACCCGTCGAACATGTCTTCCGCCATGATCTGCTCTCCTTCCTCCATCGCGTGGATCGTCGACTCGACCGACGCGATCTGCCGCGCCAGCCGGTCCCGCTCCGCGCGTAACCACGTCAGGTGGTCGCGCAGCGCGGGCGCTGCATCCCGCCGATCGTCGAGCACCCGGGCCACGGCCGGGAGGCCGAGCCCGAGGTCCCGGAGCATGAGGATGCGCTGCAGCCGCACGAGCGCGTCGCGGTCGTAGTAGCGGTAGCCGTTCGACCCGACGCGCGTGGGCGGGAGCAGGCCGATGTCGTCGTAGTGACGCAGGGTCCTGCTGGTCGTCCCGGCGAGCCGGGCGATGTCCTGGATGCTCCAGTCGGCCACCGTGTCCGTCACGTCCCTCTCCTCTCCCGTGGGCTGCGCATCTCACGGTAGATGTTGACGTTACGTCAAGGTCAACAGGGGCCGCTACGCTTTTCCGCGTGCGTGAGATCCGATCGACGTCCGAGGTGGCCCCCGGCATCCTGTTCGTGGAGGGTCCCGCCTCCAACTGGACCGTGTTCCACGGCGACGGCGCCGTCGAGCTCGTCGATTGCGGCTACCCCGCCGACCGGCCGCTGGTGGAGGCCTCCATCCGCGCGGCGGGCGCGGAGCCGGCAGACCTCCGCCGCATCCTCATCACGCACGGCCACTCCGACCACCTCGGGTCGAGCCGGGAACTGGCGGTCCGGCACGGCGCCGCGGTGCAGACCGCCGCGGCCGAGCTGCCCAACGTGCGACGGGAGGTGACGGAGCAGGTCACCGTCGCCGACCTGCTGCCGTCGGTGCTGAAGCGTGGGACCGTGCGCTGGGCGGTCGAGGCGATCCGCGCGGGCGGGCTGGGCGACGTCGGCGTCCCCTCGGCCACGGCGTTCGACGGCGACACGCTCGAGCTGAGCACCGGACACCGGCTGCACGTCGTCGCGACGCCGGGCCACACCTCCGGCCACGCCTGCCTCTTCGAGCCGGACGCGCGCGTGCTGATCACCGGGGACGTGGTGGTCACCGGCCACGCGCTGCTGCGCGAGTCCGGGGAGCTGCAGCAGCTGCCGGCGTTCTTCCACCACGACGTCGCCGCGGCAGCGGCGAGCGCACGCAGCCTGGACCTCTGCGACACCGCGATCGTGCTGCCGGGCCACGGCCCGCTGCTGCGGCTCTAGCGCTTGGCCTTCGCCGGGACCTTCACCGGCGCCGACTCCGGCGCGGGCGCCGGCACCGACGGCGGCGTGGTCTCGCCGTTCGCGTTCTCCGGCTCGCCGATCGTGATCGGGCTCGGGTGGATGTGGATGCGCGAGTGCGCGCGCGAGGCGGGCGCGAGCGGACGACGCGCGACCGGACGCACCGGCTCACCGCGACGATCCTGGCCGGGCAGTGGACGCGAGCGCCTGCCGTAGATCAGCGAGGACGAGTCGAGCAGCCACGGAACGAGCGCGACGGTGACGCCGTGGCACAGCATGAGCTGCTTCGCCAGCCGGCGGGCGCGGTGGTTGTGCAGCAGCGTCTCCCACCAGTGCCCGACGATGTACTGCGGCAGGTAGACGGTGACCACCTCGGAGCCGTGCTCCTCGCGGCGGTGCTTCAGGTACTTCACCAGCGGGACGCCAAAGTCGCGGTACGGCGACTCGATGATCGTGAGCGGCACGTGGATGTTCTGCTCGACCCACTGCCGCTGCAGCTTCTGCGTCGCCTCCTCCTCGATGGAGACGTGCACGGCCTCGATGGAGTCGTGGCGGGCGGCGATCGCGTAGTCGAGCGCCTTCAGCGCCGGCTTCTGCATCTTTCCGACCAGGACGATCGCGTGGTCGCCGACGCTTCCGAACGTGGTGACCGGGTCGACCTCGATCTCCTTCTCCACGTCCCGGTAGTACCGGTTCACGCCGAGCATCAGGAACCAGAGAATCGGCATGAAGATGAAGACGAGGTAGGCGCCGTGCGTGAACTTCGTGATGGTCACCACGATGAGCACGATGAACGTGAGCGTCGCCCCGAAGGCGTTGATGCAGAGCGACCGGACGGTGCTGGTCCGCTCGCGACCGGTCAGCCCGCCGCCGCGCAGCAGCGTGATCCAGTGCTTCACCATGCCGGACTGGCCGAGCGTGAACGAGACGAAGACGCCGATGATGTACAGCTGGATCAGGTTGGTCAGGTTCGCCTGGTAGACCACCAGCAGTGCGGTGGCCGCCAGCGCCAGGACGATCATGCCGTTGGAGTAGACGAGGCGGTCGCCGCGGGTGTTCAGCGCCTTGGGGGCGTAGGAGTCGCGGGCGAGCACCGAGCCGAGCAGCGGGAACCCGTTGAACGCGGTGTTGGCCGCCAGCAGCAGGACGACGGCGGTCGCGGCCTGCACGATGAAGAAGAAGACGGTGTTGTTGCCGAAGGTCGCCGCGGCGATCTGGGCGATCAGCGAGCGCTGCGGCTGGGTGGCGCACTGCGCCCAGCCCTGCAGGTCGCACGGGTTCTCGGCGTAGTGCACGCCGCTGATCAGCGCCGTCGCGGTCAGTCCGATGAAGAGGACGATCGCGATGCTGCCCATCAGCCCCAGGGTGATGCGGGCGTTGCGGATCTTGGGCGTGCGGAAGGCGGGCACGCCGTTCGCCACCGCCTCCACGCCGGTCAGGGCGGAACAGCCGCTCGAGAACGCGCGGAGCAGGAGGAGCACGACCGCGGCCTGCGTGAGGCTGGAGGCGTGCACCGAGTAGGCGGACGACTCGGCGACAGGCGCATCGCCGAACACGGTGCGGACGAGCGCCGTGATCACCATCACGAAGATGCTGCCGATGAAGATGTAGGTCGGCAGGGCGAACGCCTTGCTCGACTCGCGGACGCCGCGAAGGTTCACGGCGGCCAGGATGACGACGCAGAGCACAGCGAGCTCGACGCGCCAGGGAGAGAGGAACGGCAGCGCGGAGATGATGTTGTCGACGCCGGAGGCGACCGACACCGCGACGGTGAGCACGTAGTCCACCAGCAGCGCGGAGGCGACCACCAGGCCCGCCTTCTCGCCGAGGTTCTTGTGGGCCACCTCGTAGTCCCCGCCGCCGGACGGGTACGCCTTGACGAGCTGCCGGTAGCTGAGGACGACGGTCACCAGCAGCACGACGACGGCCGCGGCGACCCACGGCGCGAAGCTCAGGAACGCCAGTCCGCCCAGCAGCAGGATCATCAGGAGTTCCTGCGGCGCGTAGGCGACGCTGGAGAGAGCATCGGAGGCGAAGATGGGTAGGGCGAGGTGCTTCGGGAGTAGCTGTCCTTCGAGTTTTTCACTCGGAAGCGGGTCGCCGATCAACCACCGCTTCGGGGATCTCCCCTCAGTTGTCACGAGGGACGAGAATACTCGCTGCCAATTGACTGTCAAGTCGGCGCGTCGGCCCGTCGTCAGCGGGTGATTCTGGCAACACTGGTGGCCGCACCTCGGACTGCTCCGCCGCCGCGGAATCCCGCGGCGGAAGGCCCCACCAGGGGTCTCACTGGGAGTGAGATGAGCATGGCCTGAGTCTTTCTTCAGTGGCGTCGATGCCGCCTCAGCGCCGGTCCAGCGCCTCAGCGCCGGTCCAGCGCCTCAGCGCCGGTCCAGCGCCTCGGTGATCACGCGCCGCACGCGCGTCAGCTCGTCCTTGATCGTGGGGACGATGTCGGCCGGAAGCACCCCGCGTGCCGCGCGGTGCCGCAGGTCGGTGCGCAGCTGCTGACGGAAGTCGTTGATCGCGACCTCGGCCTCGCGCGCGGCGGCGTTCGCGGCGGCGCGCGCATCCCGTGCGGCGTCCCTCACCTCCTGGCGGGGGTCGACGCGGGTGGCGTTCCGTTTCGCCTCCCGTGCCGCCGAGGCGAGCTCGGCGCGCAGGGTGCGCATGGCGTCGTCGACGCCGGCGCGCACCTCGTCCGCGAGCCGGCGGACGGAGTCGGTGACCTCGTCCTCGATCGCATCGAGCTCATGCCCTCGTGCCGCGAGCTCGGCCCGGCCGGCCTCGGTGATCGTGTAGACGGTCTTCCTGCCGTCCACCGTCTTCACGACGAGGCCCTCCTCCTCCAGCTTCGCGAGCCGCGGGTAGATCGTGCCGGCGCTCGGCGTGTATGTGCCGCCGAAGCGGTCGCTGAGCGCCTGAATCAGCTCGTACCCATGCATGGGGCGGTCGGCGAGCAGGCTGAGCAGGTACAGCCGGAGGTTGCCATGGGCGAAGACGGGACTCACGCGGACGCCTCCGTGGAGCTCGTGGCCGCCGCACTGCGCAGCACGGCGACGTTGCCCGAGACGGAGTTGACGCTGATGTCGACCCACGACCCGTCGAGGGTGCCCGTGGTGTCCGCGTAGGCGCGGCCGGGCGAGCCGATCACGATGACGCCGTCCAGCTGCATCTTTCCGGAGACCGTGTTGACGCGGTAACGCGCGCCGATCGCCTCGGTGATGCGAATCGTGGTGTCGCCCGAGACCGTGTTGATCTGGATCTCGTCCGGCGTGCCGGTGACATCCAGCAGCACGTCCGCCGAGACGCCATCGACACTGAAGCGCGGGATGTCGCCCGCTGCCGTCACGTCACCGGACACGGTGTGCGCGTTGATACGGCCGCGGTGATCGCGTACCGACAGCTCACCGCCCACGGAGTTCAGCTCGAGGTCGCCGGTCACGCCGTCGACGACGACGTCGCCCGAAACGGTGCTGAGACGCGCGTCCGTGCTGAGGCCGGAGATCAGCGCGCCGGCGGAGACCACCCCGAACTTGAGCGCGACATCCCGTGGCACCAGCAGGCTGATGTCGGCGCGGGCGCTGGACTTCATGGACCGGAAGACCTCGATGAAGTTGTCCCAGCGCAGCTGCGGGTGGTCGATCTCCAGACGGTCGCCGTCGATCGTGACCTTCAGGTCGCGTCCGCTCACCGAGTGGATCTCGACGCGAGCACCGGGCTCGTCGTGCCCGATGATGTCCACCTGTCCGCCGAGCAGCCCGACCTTGAGCGAGCGAACGACCTCGAGGTCGATCGTCCGGCTCTCTCCGGGCTGGATCAGCCACTTCTCCTGTGCCATGTCCTGGCTCCTCACGTTGTTGATTCACGATATATCGCGATTGACGGGATTCACGATATATCGCGTCTTGTGAGGGCGCAAGAGCTCCGAGGGATTCTCAGGGTCGGGTCAGGGTCTCCCCCGACCCGCCCCGGGTCGGCGCCCGGCCGGCGCGGGACTGCAGCCGGGCTACCGGCGCAGCCAGGGCTGCAGCATCCGCGTCACGAAGGGGAGCAGGAGGTACGTCATGGTCGGCGTCAGGCAGAGCGTGGTGATGAGAACGGTGGCGAGCGGCCAGAGCTGGTGCCAGCCCGGGACGAGCCAGCCGGTCAGGCAGGTGAAGGCCAGGGACAGCGGGAAGAACCCGAGCCAGATGGTGACCGCCTGCTTCCAGCGCGGCGGCGCGGCCGGCACGCCGGGCTGCGGCTCGTCGAACCAGCCCTCGATGCCGGTGCGCCGGGCGACGCGGGAGACCTCCACCAGTTCGCGCCCGTCGTAGAGCCAGCCGGCGCGGTCGTCCGAGGCCTCCCAGGCGTCGAGGGTGGCCGCGTCCGCGAAGCGGTACAGCATGTGCCACTCGTCCGAGTCGGCGTGGGCGCGCACCCATCCCGATCCGAGGAAGCCGGGATACGTGTTCGCGAGGTTGACGCCCGCCTGCACCCAGTGGGTGACCTCGGGCAGGCGCTCGCGGTCGACGCGGCGCGTGATCGAGACTGTGACGGGGAGCGGGGTGGTGGCTGCGGTCCGGGCCGCGCTTTCTGTGGATGCCGTGCGGGAGGCGGAACGCAGGGATGGCGCGTCCGCGATCGGCTCTTGTGGAGTCATGCCCCCATTGTCGCCGCCTCGCGTTTCGCGCACGTTTCGCGGGCCCGAGCGACCCCGTTCGGTACACATGACCCTGCTCGAGCACCGGCGCAACGCACCGAACGGGCACAGTCGGCCAGGACAGCCGGGCGGTATCAGCGCGGCGGGATGAGGGTGGCGCCGTCGCGCACGACAAGGCGCGGCACGACGAGTCGGTGCCGCGCGTCCGCGACGTCGGAGCCGGGCCGTACCCGTCCGCCGTGCTCGCCCGTCAGGAGCTCGAGAACGCCCGCGGCCACCTCGTCGAGCGGCTGCGCCACGCTGGAGATCCCGAGCGAGGACGCGACGGGGGTGTCGTCGTAGCCGATGACGGGGATGCGGCCGCCCGTCGCCGTCAGTGCACCGAGCGCGAGCGAGTCGGAGACGCACACCACCGCATCCACTTCTCCCCCGAGCCGGGCGTCCAGACGACGCATCGCGTCCGCGCCGGGGGTGACGCCGTCCTCCGCCGCCTCCTCCAGTCCGCCGAGATCCTCGTCGGCCACCGCGGCCGCCGCGCGCATCGCCTCCAGCCAGCCGGCCCGGCGGTCGTCGCCCGTCCCCGAGCCGGCGGGCCAGCCCAGGAAGCCGATCCTCCGATGGCCGGCGTCGAGCAGGTGCTCTGTCGCGGCGCGCAGGCCCGACCTCCCATCCACGTCGACCCAGAGATGCTCGGGATCGGTCATGTCGTCGATGCCCCACGGGCGACCGAAGGTCACGAACGACTGACCGTGCGCGATCAGCCACTCGGTGCGGGGGTCGCCGTGGAAGGTGGAGGTGAGCACGAAGGCGTCGACGTCGGCCGCATCCGAGAGCCGCCGGAACTGCTCGATCTCATCCTCGGGGTCACGGGCCGTGAACAGCAGGACCCGCAGGCCCAGCGCATCCGCCTGCTCCGTCAGCGCGTGCAGAAAGCGGTCGAGCACGCTCCCGGAGATGCCGTCTCTGGTCAGCGGGTCAAGCCGGATGCCGATGGTCGAGCTCTTCTGGGTGCGCAGCCGCCGGGCCGAGGCGTGCGGTCGGTAGCCGAGCGAGAGGATGGCCGCCTCGACGCGTTCGCGCGTCTCCGGCCTGACCACCTCGGGGGAGTTGAGGACGTTCGACACCGTCTGCCGCGAGACGCCGGCGACGCCGGCGACATCGCTGACCGTCGGTTGCGCCCCCATGCCTGCTCCTCTCCCGCGCGGTGCCGCGCGCCTCGACCCTACCGCCAGCGAGCTTGACACCCTCGAAACGCCGTGGTTATGGTGATGGCATCCCGATTTGATCGTTCAAACCCACCGTAGCACTTGTGGATTTGATCGATCAAAGAAGTCGGGGGCTCGAAAGGTACCGGACCAGAGGAGGTCGGATGCGCGCTACGACGCGGAGCGTCCCCTCCCTCGGCGAGCCCTGGCGTCCGGGCGACGCTCCCCGAGCGGCGTACGGTCCTCCACAGGTCCGCATGCCAGCGGCATTCTCCACGACTTCGCCGACCCATCACGCGTGCGCTCGTACCGTTCGGGCACACTCACACCAAGGAGAGAAACACATGCGCAAAACCACATCCCGCTGGCTCGCGGGCGGCGCCGTCGCCGCAGCGGCCGCGCTCGCACTCACGGCCTGCGGCTCCGGCTTCAGCGGGGGAAGCAGCGGCGACGACACCGGCAAGCTGACCTCGTCCGACAAGGCCCTCACGGTCATGATCGGTTCGTCGGGCGACGCCGAGACCGCCGCGGTGAAGTCGGCGGTCGCCGGCTGGTCGAAGGACTCAGGCACGAAGGCCAGCGTCGTCGCGGCCAGCGACCTCAACCAGCAGCTCTCGCAGGGCTTCGCGGCGAAGAAGCCGGCGGACGTCTTCTACCTGTCGACGGACGCGCTCGCGGGCTACGCATCCAACGGCTCGCTGCTCGCGTACGGCGACAAGCTGAGCAACAAGAGCGACTTCTACCCGAGCCTGGTGAAGTCCTTCACCTACGACGGCCAGTTCTACTGCGCGCCGAAGGACTTCTCGACGCTGCAGCTGATCATCAACACGGACATGTGGAAGGCCGCCGGCCTGACCGACTCCGACGTCCCGAAGACGTGGGACCAGCTCGAGGCCGTCTCGAAGAAGCTCACCACCGGTGGCCACGTCGGCCTCGGCATCTCCGGTGAGTACGCCCGCGTCGGCTCCTTCATGGTCCAGGCCGGCGGCAACCTCATGAACGAGGACAGCACCAAGGCGACGGCGAACAGCGACGCCAACGTCCAGGCGCTCGACTTCGTCAAGAAGATGCTGAACGGCGGCGAGCTGAAGTACGCCAAGGACCTCGGCGCCGGCTGGGGCGGCGAGGCGTTCGGCAAGGGCCTCGCGGCGATGACCATCGAGGGCAACTGGATCACGGGCGCCCTGAAGTCGGACTTCCCGAACATCAAGTACACGGTCGCCGAGCTCCCCGCCGGCCCCGCCGGCCAGGGCACCCTGCAGTTCACCAACTGCTGGGGCATCGCCGCGGACAGCCCCAACCAGGCCGCCGCGCTCAAGCTCGTCGAGCAGCTGACCAGCAAGGACTCGCAGCTCGCCTTCTCGAAGGCGTTCGGCCCGATGCCGTCCATCAAGTCCGCGGCCGACGACTGGAAGTCGGCCAACCCGGACCTCGTCCCGTTCCTCGCCGCTGCCGACTACGCCAAGGGCGTTCCGACCGCGAAGGGTTCGGCCGACGTCGTCACCGACCTGAACAGCAAGCTCGAGTCCCTGAAGACCGGTGACCCGAAGGCCATCCTCGACGCCACCCAGAAGAACCTCGAAGCTCTTCTGAAGTAGGGATCGGATCACACAATGTCGCAAGCCACGAGTCGGTCTCGCCGTTCCGGAATCCGGCGCGGCGAGGCCGCCTCGGGGTGGTTGTTCACCGCCCCGGTCATCCTGCTGCTCGGCGTCTTCCTCGTCGTCCCCGTGCTGATGGCGCTCTGGGTCAGCTTCTCCGACTGGGGAGGCCGGGGCAGCCCCTTCGGCTCCGACGTGAACTTCGTCGGGCTCAAGAACTACTCATCTCTTCTCGGCGGCGGCGGACTCGCCGAGCAGGACTTCGGCATGTCGCTGAAGAACAACGCCTGGTACGTCGTGCTGGTGGTCCCCATCCAGACCGCGGTCTCCCTCCTGCTCGCGGTGCTCGTCAACCGGGCGATCCTCCGCGGCCGCGGCTTCTTCCGCACCGCGTTCTACTTCCCGTCGGTGACCAGCTCCGTGGCGATCACGGTGCTCTGGCTCTTCCTGTTCAGCACCAGCGGCGCCGTCAACAAGGTGCTGGCCTGGTTCGGCATCAACGGGCCGAACTGGTTCAACGATCCCGACGGCATCATCCACAACCTGCTCGGCGCCTTCGGCATCACCACTGGGCCATCCGCGCTGACGCAGAACACGCTGCTCGGCGTCTCCTGGTGGGACTGGCTGGGCGGCCCGTCCGTCGCGATGTCGGCGTACATCATCATGGCGATCTTCACGACGAGCGGCACGTTCATGCTGCTGTTCATCGCGGCGCTGCAGAACCTCGGCGGCGATATCACCGAGGCGGCGATGATGGACGGCGCCAACGGCTGGCAGCGGTTCTGGCGCATCACGCTCCCGCAGCTGCGTCCCACTCTCTTCACGGTGCTCACCCTCGGCCTCATCGGCTGCTGGCAGGTCTTCGACCAGATTTACACCGGCAGCAGGGGCGCTCCGGGCAAGACCACCCTCACACCGGCGTACCTCTCTTACCAGACCTCGTTCGTCAACCAGTCGTGGGGCCAGGGCGCGGCGATCGCGTTCATCCTCTTCGTCATCATCGTGCTCTTTACGATCTTCCAGCGCTGGGTGCTGCGCGAGCGGAAGGTCTCCAAGCGCAGGATGCGCCCGTACCAGACGGCGCTCGTCGCCTCCACGGCCTCCACCGCGCCCAGCGCATCGACGGCACTGATGGAATCGGCCGGTTCGGCCACGAAGGGAGGACGGCGATGACCGCCACCACGTCCGCCGTGACCCCCGGGGCGCCGGCGGCGTCGCCGACGACCGCACCCCGTCCGCTGCCACCGCGGCGGCGCTCGACGAGCACGATCGCGGCCACCTCGATCACGTACGCGATCCTCGTCGTGCTCGCGATCGTCTACATCATGCCGTTCCTCATCCAGCTCGCCACGTCGTTCAAGACGGATGCTGACGCGACGGCAAACCCGGTCTCCTTGATCCCGCAGGTGTGGACGGCGGCGGCGTACACGAAGCTGTTCGTGAACTCCGACTTCCCGATCTGGTTCATGAACTCCGCCATCGTGACCGTGTTCGTCACCATCGGCCGCGTGTTCTTCGACTCGCTCGCGGGCTACGCCCTCGCCCGGCTGCACTTCCGCGGACGCAGCGTCGTCTTCGCCGCGCTGGTCGCCGTCATGTCCGTGCCGATGGTGGTGCTGCTCATCCCCAAGTTCCTGGTGATCAACCAGCTCGGGATGTACGACTCGTACGCAGGCATGATCCTGCCGCTGCTCACCGATGCTGCCGGCGTGTTCATCATGAAGGGCTTCTTCGAATCCATCCCGGCGAGCGTCGAGGAGCAGGCACGCATCGACGGCGCAGGAACCTTCCGGGTGTTCTGGTCGATCGTGCTGCCGATGGCGCGCCCCGCGCTCATCACGATCATCATCCTGTCCTTCCAGGGATCGTGGAACGAGCTGGCGCACTTCATCGTGTCGACGCAGGACCCGTCGCTGACGACGCTGACCAAGGGCGTCGCCGGTCTCGCGAGCGGACAGCTCAGCCAGGGCAGCCAGTACCCGCTCAAACTGGCCGCCGCTGCGATCATGACCATCCCCGTCGCGGTGCTGTTCTTCATCTTCCAGCGCCGCATCATGAACTCCAGCGAGGGCGCGGTGAAGGAGTGACCGCGGGACAGCCGACAATCGTCGCCACCTGCGGCGGACTCACCGGAGGCGCGTGGACCGACTCCGCGTACGGTCCGCTGCTGGAGCACGCCATCGAGCTCGCCCGCGTGCAGGGACGGCCGCCCCGCGTCACCCACATCAACACCGCGGGCGGCGACCAGCGCCACATCGAGGGCGCCGAGCTGGAGGCGGCACGCGCGGCCGGCGTCGATGCGACGCACCTGCGGCTGTTCCCGCACCCGAACCTGCCGGACATGCGTGCGCACCTGCTCGCTCAGGACGTGATCTGGGTCAGCGGTGGCAGCCTCGCCAACCTGCTCGCGCTCTGGAGGCTGCACGGTCTCGACCAGCTGCTCGCCGAGGCCTGGCGGGCCGGTGTCGTGCTCGCGGGCGGTTCGGCGGGCGCGGTCTGCTGGCACGAGGGCGGGACCACCGCGTCGTTCGGACCGGACATCTCCCCGCTCGCCGACGGACTCGGGCTGGTCCCCGGCTCGCTCGCCGTCCACTACGACTCCGATCCGAACCGGCGCCCCGCGCACCAGCGCGCGGTCGCCGCGGGGGTGCTGCCCGACGGATACGCCCTCGACGAGGGCGTCGGGCTCGTCTACTTCGGCACGGAACTGGTCGACGTCGTCGCCGAGCGCCCCGGCGTCTCGGCCTGGCGCGTCCGGCGCACCGACGGCGGCACCGGGGCGAACGGCACCGAGGCGAACGGCACCGCGACGAACGGCACCGAGGAGACCCGCATCGTCCCGCGCGTGCTCGGCCGCCCGGTGTCCGACTCCCCCGCCGCATCCACACCATCCACCACACCATCCACGATCGAGGAGGCGCGAACGCCCCGATGACCCAGCCGCTCCAACCCCTGCTCCACGACAGCACCGTCGTCCTGACCGCGCCCAGCCAGGCCTGGTCCGCCGTCGACGGGACTGTGGACGGCCGCGGGATCCACGGGTTCTACCACTCCGATCTGCGCGTGCTCGACCGCATCGTCCTGCGCGTCGGCGACGCCGTGCCCGAGCACATCCAGTCCGCCGGCCCCGACGCCGCGACCGCGGTGTTCACCTCGCTCGCGCGGCAGATCGACGACGCCACGGCCGACCCGCGGGTGCGCGTCGAGCGCACGCGCCGCGTCAGAGCCGGCGAACTGCGGGAGTCGGTGATCGTCCGCAACGCGCTGTCCGCCCCGGTGCGCACGAGCGTCTCGGTGGAGCTGCGCGCGGACTTCAGCCCGATGCAGGTCATCAAGGCCGGGCTCACCGGAGCCGAGCACCCGGTCGCGGTCGCGCAGAAGGAGGGCGGTCTCGTCCTCTCCTCCGGTCCGGTCAGCGCCCGGCTGACGGCCGAGGGAGCCGAGATCGCGGTGGACGGTGTGCAGAGCGTGCTGCGCTGGGCCGTCGAGGTTCCCGCGCACGGTTCCGTGGAGGTCGCCTGGAGCGTGACCGTCGACGATCCCAGTGCTGTCGTCAGCGGTGCGTCGCCGTCGGCGGAGTGGTCGGCGTTCGCCGCATCCACCGGCGACTCCCGGCTCGCAGGCTGGCTGGAGAAGGCAATCGGCGACCTGCAGGCGTTGCGGATGTCCACCGCCGCGCAGCCCGACGAGGTGTTCCTCGCGGCCGGCGCGCCGTGGTTCTTCACCCTCTTCGGGCGGGATTCGATCTGGGCCGCGCGGATGCTGCTGCCGCTCGGCACCGAGATCGCCGCATCGACCCTGCGCATCCTCGCGCACTTCCAGGGCACCCGGTCCGTGGACGAGACCGCGGAACAGCCGGGGAAGATCATGCACGAGTTGCGCCCGGCCGCGCTCACGATCCCCGGCGAGGGCGTCGTGCTGCCCCCGCTGTACTACGGCACGGTCGACGCGACGGCGCTGTGGGTGATGCTGCTCCATGACGCGTGGAAGTGGGGCATGCCCACGGCCGAGGTCGAGGCGCTCCTGCCCCACCTCGAGGCGGCTCTCGCCTGGATGCGCGACTACGGCGACAGCGACGGGGACGGCTTCCTGGAGTACGTCGACACGACCGGTCACGGCCTCGCCAACCAGGGCTGGAAGGACTCGGGCGACTCCATCCAGTGGGGGGACGGCACCCTGGCGGACGGCCCGATCGCGCTGTGCGAGGTGCAGGGCTACGCGTACGAGGCCGCCGTCGGCGGCGCGGAGCTGCTCGCCGCGTTCGGGCGCCAGGGCGCCGACGAGTGGCGCGCCTGGGCCGGAGCGCTCAAGGCACGGTTCGCCGAGGCGTTCTGGATCGACGACCCCGCCGGCGCATACCCTGCGGTCGCACTGGATGCGGCCAAGCGCAAGGTGGACACGGTGACCAGCAACATCGGCCACCTGCTCGGCACGGGCATCCTCACCCCGGAGCAGTCCGCCCTGATCGCCCGCCGTCTCGCTTCGCCCGAGCTCTCCTCCGGCTACGGCCTGCGCACCATGTCCACCGACGCCGGCGGCTTCTGGCCGCTGAGCTACCACGGCGGCTCGGTCTGGGCCCACGACACCGCGATCGCGGTCGCGGGACTCGCGAAGGACGGCCACACCGCGGAGGCCGACGTCCTGGCCGACGGGCTGCTCGCGGCGGCGGAGGGCTTCGGCTACCGGATGCCCGAACTGCACTCCGGCGACAGCGCCGCCGACACGGCGACGCCGGTCCCCTACCCGGCCGCGTGCCGTCCGCAGGCCTGGTCAGCGGCCGCCGCGGTCGCCGTGCTCGCCGCGCGACTCGGTCTGCGCGCCGACGCGCAGCAGGGCACCCTCGAGGTGAACCCGAGCGACGGCGCCGGCCGCATCCGCGTCAGCGGGGTGCGGTTCGCCGGCGAGGCCCGCGACATCGAGGTTGGCTGACCCGCGCCGCCCTCGCCCGCCTGCCCTCGCCCCATCGAGGGGCAGGAGACGCCCCCATCCACACCGGGTGGGGGCGTCTTCGCGTACCGGGCGCGCTGGGCCCGCGGAGCGTGCCCGGCCGCCGGGCGTACCGGGCCTGCGGGGCGTGCGCGGCGCGGGGCTAGAGCTGGGCGACGACCTGGCGCGCGATGACGCGCCCGGCGCGGTTCGCGCCGATGGTGCTGGCCTGCGGTCCGTAGCCGGCGAGGAAGATGCGGGAGTCCTGCCAGGAGGCGCCGGAGGCGACGGTCAGACCGCCCGCCTTCTCGCGCAGCTTCAGCGGCGACAGGTGGCGCAGCTCCGGCCGGAAGCCGGTCGCCCAGATGATCGCGTCCGCCCGCGTGAACGAACCGTCGTCCCAGCGGACGCCGTCCGGCTCCACCCGCGAGAACATCGGGCGCTCCACCAGGAGACCGCGGTCGATGCCCGCCGCGATCCGCCGCGTGCGCGGGACCCCGGTGCCGGAGACGATGCTCGGCAGCGCCGCCCCCGCCCTGGCCGCCGCGTCCTGCTGGGCCACCGCAGCGACGCCGCCCTCGATCGTCAGCTCGGACTCGTCCCGGAAGTCGACGGGCCGGCGCGTCGCCCAGGTGAGCGAGGACGCGACGCCCTCCAGCTCCAGCAGGAAGCCGATGGCGCTGGTGCCCCCGCCGACCACCACCACGTCCTGGCCGGCGAATTCCTCCGCCGACACGTAGGTGGAGGTGTGTACGTGCCTGCCGCGGAATCCGTCCATCCCGGGGTACCACGGGATGAACGGCGCACCCCAGGTCCCTGACGCGTTCACCACGACGCGGGTGCGCGTCTCCCCCTCGTTGTGTGCGACGACGAGGTCGGCGCCGCGGTCGAAGATCCTGTGCACGTTCACGGGCCGCCGCACGTCCAGCCCGTAGTGCTCCTCGTAGCGGCGGTAGTAGCCGGCCACGATATCCTTCGCAGGGAGCAGGCGGTCGGCGGTCTCGAAGCTGAGACCGAGCTCCGCCATCCCTGGCAGATCCGTCACGTGGTGGGCGCTGCCGAGACGGAGCGCGTCCCACCTGTGCTGCCAGGCTCCTCCCGTTCCCGGACCCCTGTCGTAGACCACGAAGTCGGTGCCGGGAGTGAGCTCGAAGCGACGCAGGTAGTAGGCGACGGCGAGGCCCGCCTGGCCGGCCCCGACGATCACCACCTGGGTGTCGTTCACTGCTGCGGTCACGCGCTCATTCCATCATTTCTCGCTGTGGGCGAACTCCAGGCTCACGAGGGCCTGCATGCTAAACTCGATGCTAGTTTTCATCGTTTCTGTTCGATTCCCGGTAGCCATCCCCGGGACGGGACCAAAAGGGGGTCACGCATGGGGCGCGGCCGTCAGAAGGCAAAGCACACCAAGATCGCTCGACAGTTGAAGTCGTTCAGCCCCGACGTCAACTACGACGCGCTCGAGCGTGAGCTCACCGGACACTCCCACCACGAAGGCGACCCGTACGCCGCGTGGTCCGATTACGAGCCCGAGGGCGACTACGGCGGTTACGACGCCGACGACGACCTCGAAGGCACCGAGCCCGAGACGCCGAAGCGCCGCGCCTGACCTGAGGCCGGATGCCGCCCGCGGCATATGGGCAGGCTCAGAGCCAGCCCTGACGCGTGGCGATCGCCACCGCCTCCGAGCGGTTCCGCGCGCCCGTCTTGCCGATCGCGCTCGACAGGTGGTTGCGCACCGTGCCGTCGCTCAGGTGCAGCCGGCGCGCGATGTCCGTGATCGTGCCGCCGCCGCCGGCGACCGCGAGCACCTCGGCCTCCCGTGCCGTCAGCGGCGAGGCTCCGGAGGCGAGCGACTCCGCGGCGAGCGCCGGGTCGACCACCCGCAGGCCGGAGGCGACGCGCCGCACCGCATCCGCGAGCTGGCCGGAGGGAGTGTCCTTGACGATGAAGCCGGATGCTCCCGCCTCCATCGCCCGGCGCAGGTAGCCGGGACGGCCGAACGTCGTCACGATCAGCGACCGGCAGGACGGCAGCTCGGCGGCGAGCCGGGACGCGACCTGGATGCCGTCGAGCCCGGGCATCTCCACGTCCAGGAGCGCGACGTCGACGGAGGCCGCGCGCGCCGCATCGAGCACCTCGTCTCCGCGGCCGACCTGGGCGACCACCTCCAGGTCGTGCTCCAGGTCGAGCAGCGCCGCCAGGGCGCCGCGCACGAGCGCCTGGTCGTCGGCCAGCAGCAGCCGGATGGTCACACGGCCCTCCTCACGGTCAGCAGCGTCCCGCCGCGGGGGCCCGCGGTGACGCTGACGGTGGCGCCGGACGCCTGCGCCCTGGCGCTGAGCCCGGCGATCCCGCTGCCGTGCCGCTCGACGCCCGCAGCTCCCACGGGAGCCTCACCGACGGCGACCGGGCCGCGGCCGTCGTCCTCGATCTCCAGACTGTCCGGCCCGACGGTCACCCAGCAGTTGCGGGACCGGGAGTGGCGGATCACGTTCGTGACGCCCTCGCGCAGCACCCAGCCGAACAGCTCCCGCAGGTCGGGCGCCACCTCCTCGCCGTTCCGCGGCAGGTGCGCCTGGATGTCCGCGGCGGCCAGTCCCGCCTGCGCGGCGGCGAGCTCCGTGGACAGGCTCATCTCGCGGTAGCCGGCGACGGCCGCGCGCAGGTCGGCCAGCGCCGAGCGGGTGAGCCGCTCGATGTCGGCGAGCTCCTCCTCCGCCCGGGCGGGATCCACGGGGATGAGCCGGCGCGCCAGCTCCGACTTCACGGTGACGACCGTGAGCGAGTGCCCGAGCACGTCGTGCATGTCGCGGGAGAACCGCGCCCGCTCCTCCACCACCGCGAGCCGGGCGATCTCGCCCTGGGCGTTGCGCAGGCGGCGGAGCGCGTCGATCTGCCGCGCGAACGCGCTCATCATGATGCCGATCGAGACCGTGATGAGGGCGATGTACCAGTCGTCCTCGAACGTGCCTGCGACGACGAAGACGATGAGCTGCAGCGCGCCGAGGCCGAGGATGATCCCCGTCGCCACCGCGAACCGGGCGATGACCATCCCGGCGACGCAGGCGACGTACACCCACGTCCAGCAGGCGGCGATCCCGATGAACGGCACCAGCACGAGCGTCAGCACGAAGTACGCGGCGACGCCCGCGATCCGCAGGCGCTCGCCCTCCCACCAGAGCACCGGCGGGAGGGCGAGGAAGGCCGCGTAGACGACGGCGAGCAGCACGGTCGCGAGGATCTTGATCCCGAGCGTCCCGTCGGAGGCCCACAGGCCGCCGAGCACCGAGATCTGGTAGAGGAGCCCGATCGCCGCGCCCGGGTACCAGCGGTAGGCGGCCGGGTGGGCCAGCCGGGCCCAGAGACCGGCCGGCCTCCGCGCGTCGACGTCGCTCGTGAACACGTCCCTACCCTAGGGCCGGTCAGCCGCGCGCCGCGTCGCGTCGGTAGCGCCAGATGATCAGCGCGCCGAGCGCGAGCGTCCATGCCACCAGCACCAGCGCCGGGGTGAGCGCGTCCCCGCTCTGCAGCGCGCCGAGCTGACCGACCCGGTTCAGCCAGTACGACGGCACGGCCTGCGCGACGTTCGCGACCCAGGCGGGGAAGATCTGCAGCGGTATCCAGAGACCACCGAGCACGGCCATCCCCATGAACACGGCCATGAACAGCGGCTGGGCGAACTCCGGCTTGGCGAGCTGACCGACCAGGATGCCGAGCAGCGCGAACGGGACAACGCCGCACCAGATTCCGAGGCAGGCGAGCAGCCAGCTCCCGACCGACAGCACCGGGTGGTAGAGCGCCATCGACACCGCGACGATCACGAGGATGCTGAACAGCGCCAGCGCCAGTGCTGCGACCACCTTGGACACCAGGTAGCCGGTGCCGGTGAGCGGAGTGACCCGCAGCTGGCGGTTCCAGCCGAGGGAGCGCTCGGTGACGATGCCGAACGCCTGCGAGAGCGCGGCCATCATCCCGCCGTACGCGGCCACCTGGATGGTCGTGACGACGATCCAGGGCAGGTGCGTCACCGGGTCGACCTGGCCGTTGCCGCCGAAGGTGCCGCCGAAGGCGAGCAGCATGACGAGGGGGACGGCGAGCGTGAAGATCATCGCCCGCATGTTCTTCAGCTGGCGCAGGGACTCCCGTCCCAGGTACGCGATGCTCATCGGATCGCTCCTTCCGGCTCCCGCGACTCGGTGAGGGCGAGGAAGGCCTCGTCCATGGTGTGCGCGGTGACCTCGATGTCGTGGATGTCGGTGTGCGCGGCCAGCAGCGCGCGCAGAGTGGCGTCGGAGTCGTCGCTGACCAGGGTCACCTGGCCGGTGCGGTGCTCGACGGTGCGGACGCCGGGCAGCGCGGCGAGCCGCGCCTCAACGGCGGGGTCCCAGGCGAACTCGACGGCCGCGCGGATGCGGCGGCCGGAGACGACCGCCTTGACTTCCGTCGGTGTGCCGTCGGCGACGATGCGACCGCGGGCGAGCATGACGATGCGGTCCGCGTAGGCGTCCGCCTCGTCGAGGTAGTGGGTGGCGAAGACGACGGTGCGGCCCGCATCGGTGAACTCGCGCATCGACTGCCAGAAGGTGCGCCTCGCCTCCACGTCCATCGCGGCGGTCGGCTCGTCCAGGAACAGCAGGTCCGGGTTGGAGACGACCGCGACCGCGAACCGCGCGCGCTGCATCTGGCCGCCGGAGAGCTTGGCGACCCGCTGGCGGGCGATCTCGGTGCAGCGTGCGCGCTCCAGCGCCTCCTGCACGCTCAGCGGATGCCTGTGCGCCGCGGCGACGAGCGCGACGGACTCGGCAACTGTGAGGGTCGGCAGCAGCGCGCCGCCCTGCAGCATGGCGCCGACGCGTCCGGCGCGGATGGCCTGGGACGGCTCGCCGCCGAACAGCTCGGCGGTGCCTGCGGTCGGCCGGGCGAGGCCGAGGGCCAGGTCGATGGTGGTGGATTTGCCGGCGCCGTTCGGACCGAGCAGGGCGACGACCTCCCCGGCGCGGACGCTGAGGTCGACGCCGTCGACGGCGGTCAGCGAGCCGAAGGACTTGCGGAGGCCGGCGAGGCGGATGGCTGGTGTCTCGTTCACAGCATCCAGCGTGCCCGGCGGGCCGGGTGCCCGCGCAGGGCGGGTGTCAGGATCCCGGGGTGACGAATGTCACGGGTGCCGGGCGACGGTGGGTCAGAGGTCGCCGCGGCGGCCGCCCGCGGCGCGCAGCAGACCCAGCACGCCGGCGATGCCGCCGCCGGTGAGCAGTGCGGCGACCACGATCCAGAACAGGTCCTGCGATGCGCCGACGGCCGAGGGAGCCGCGGCGGTCGGGTCGCCCTCGGGAAGCGCGGAGGAGGGGCCGGCGGCCGCAGCGCTCAGCGAGCCGCCACCGCCGCCGATCGCCGCCGCCGCGGGGGCCGGCGGGCGCGCCACCGGCACCGCGGGGAGCGACACGGCCGCGACCGCGGTGCTGACGTCCGTGCTCGCCCGGCGCAGCACGACGAAGAACGTGGACGCCGGAGCACCGGGCTTCCTGACGGCGAGCGGCACGATGACCATCGCCTGGGTCTGTCCGTCCGCGAGCGCGACCGTGCCCACGGTGCGGACGTAGTCGGCACCCGACCTGGCCGTCCCGTCGGTCGTGGCGAACTCCACCGTGGCGGCGCCCGCGGAAGACGTCCTGCTGACGATCACACGCGCGGAGGTGCTGCCGCCGACGACGCTGTCCGCCGCGATCGCGAGCGGGCCCGCCGCGGGGACGACCGTCAACCGGGCGGACGCGGACGCCGGTCGCAGCGCCGACCCGTCCGCGGGCGCGTACGCCGCCGCGATGGTGTGCGCGCCGGCCGCAGGGGCGGGGATGTCGGCCCGCGCGGTTCCCGCGGTCACCGGAACCCGCGCGACGACGCGGCCGTCCAGCGAGAACTCGACCGTGCCGTCCCCCGGCGCGGCGAGCAGGGCGCGCGTGACGGCGGCGCTGACCGGGACGGTGGACCCGGCGGCGGCGGTGGCGGGAGCGCTGACGGCGACGGAGGTGGCCGTGGTGCAGGAGGGCGCGTCCCCGTCGATCGCGACGGTCGCACCGTCGAGCTGCCAGCCGAGCGAGGGCTCTGCCGCCGCATCCACTGTCAGCAGCCACGCGCCGTGGTGCTCGCCCGGCAGGAAGGCCGTTGGCTGGCCGCGATCGGCCGGAGCGGACGACAAGTCGTTCCGCCCGCCGCCCGCGGGCAGCTCCACCGCCGCGTCCGCGGTGCTGCGGTAGCCGAGCACGACGGTGCGCGCGGTGACGGCGCCGAGCGGAGCATCCTGCACGCAGTCGACGAAGGGGGTGAGCGGGGATGCCGGAGCCGATACCGGAGCCGGCGCCGCGGTCGCGGCGGCCATACCGCCGAGGGCGGCGAGGGAGACGGAGGCGACGAGTCCCGCGGCGATCGCGCATGCCGCACGGAGGCTGGCACGCGGTCGGATCACACGCGCCACTCTAGCGGCCGGCCGGCATCCGGCGCGTCTCCACGAACGGGTGACGCGGGAGGCCCTCTGCGGTCAGGCGGCGTAGGAGCCGACGAGGCGGACCGCGCCGCCGTCGACGCCCTTCGCGCCCTGCTCGAACCCGGCCAGGTCCCGGGCGGCCGTCGAGACCGTGCCGACCCTCCAGGTGGGGATGCCGTCCGCCGTCACCGCGGCGGCGATCGCGTCCGCCGCCTCGGGGGCGACGACGGCGAACATCCCGATGCCGAGGTTCCAGGTGCCTTCGCTCGACTCCAGTGTGCTGCCCGCGAGGTCGCTCAGGATGCGGAACACCGGGGTCGGCGACCAGGTGCCGCGGTCGACCTCCACCCACGAGCCGACGGGGAGCACGCGGGCGAGGTTCGCCGCGATTCCGCCGCCGGTCACGTGGCTGAGCGAGTGGACGGCCGAGCCGAGCGCCGCATCCTGCAGCACGCGCAGCAGCGGCGACGTGTACAGGCGGGTCGGCTCGAGGAGCGCCTCCCCGACCACGCCGCCGAACTCGTCGGAGTGATCGGTGAAGGAGATGCCGCGGCCCGCGAGGATGTGCCGGACCAGCGAGAAGCCGTTGGAGTGCAGGCCGGAGGAGGCGAGCGCCAGCACGACGTCGCCGTCGCGCACGCGGTCCGCGCCGAGCAGCGCATCCGCCTCGACCGCGCCGACCGCGGCGCCGGCGACGTCGTAGTCGTCCGGGGCGATCAGGCCGGGGTGCTCGGCGGTCTCGCCGCCGACCAGCGCCGTGCCGGTCTCGGCGCACGCGCGCGCGATCCCCTCGACGATGGCGGCGATGCGCTCGGGAACGACCTTGCCGCACGCGATGTAGTCCGTCATGAACAGGGGCTTCGCCCCCACCACGACGATGTCGTCCACGACCATGCCGACGAGGTCCTGGCCGATCGTGTCGTGCTTGTCGATCGCCTGCGCGATCGCCACCTTGGTGCCGACGCCGTCGGTGGAGGTCGCCAGCAGCGGGCGGCGGAAGTCCTTCAGGAAGGAGACGTCGAAGAGTCCGGCGAAGCCGCCGACGCCGCCCAGCACCTCGGCGCCGTGCGTGCGCGCGACGGCCGCCTTCATCAGCTCGACGGCGCGGTCGCCCGCGGCCGTGTCGACGCCGGCGGCGGCGTAGGAGGAGGAGGAGGATTCGGTGGCTTCGGTCACCGGACAATGGTATCCGCACCGGGCGCCGCCCCCTGCCCCGCGCATCCCCGCTGTTACGCTCGGCGGATGACAGCGCTGCGACCGCCCTGGGAGGATCTGCCGGCCTTCGTCACGGACGCGGTGGCGGTGCTCCTGGGCTCGCCGGTGGTCGCGGCGGTGAGCCAGACCTCCGGCTTCTCCCCCGGTCACGCAGACCGTGTCGTCACGGCGTCCGGCCGCCGCGCGTTCGTCAAGGCGGCGCCCGAGAGTCTCGGCGCCGCCGCCGACCTCTACCGCGCGGAGGCGGCGGCGCTGGCGCTGCTGCCGCCCGAGGTCGGGGCGCCGGAGCTGCTCGGCGTCGTGGGCGAGGACGGCTGGGTGGCGATCGTCACCGAGGAGATCGACGGGACGCACCCGTCCGAGCCGCCGACGCGCGAGGAACTCGTCGCGATCCTCGACGAGGTCGCGCAGGCGCCGGCGTGGGCGGACCCGGACGAGGTGCCGCACACGGAGGCGTCGCTGAGCGTCGCATTCGCGGTGTGGCCATCGCTGGCCGTGGAGCACCCGGACGCAGTCCCAGAGTGGACGCTGCCGCTCGCCGAGGAGTTCGACGCGCTGGCCGTGGCGGCGGCGGAGGAGACCGCGGGCGAGCGCGTCGTGCACCTCGACCTGCGCGCCGACAACGTGCTCATCGACCGGACCGGGCGCGCCCGCCTCGTCGACTGGGCGTGGGCGTCGGCCGGCGCCCCCTGGATCGACGCGCTCACCATGCTCATCGACGCGCGGCGGCTCGGGTCGCCGGACACGGACGCCCTGCTCGCCGAGCATCCCGCGTTCGACGGCGTCACCGCATCCACGGTCGACGGTGCGCTCGCCGGGCTGGCCGGGCTGTTCCTGTCCGGGTCGCTGAACCCGGCGCCCCCGCGCATGCCGGAGCTGCGGCCGTTCCAGGCCGTGGAGGCGCACGCCGCGTTCGCGTGGCTGCGCGACCGGCGGGATGCGCGGAGCGTCAGCCGGCCCGCCTGAGCGCTACTCCTGGCGGCCGGGGTCGCCGTAGCTGAGCAGGCGCTCGTACTCGGCGTCCGGTCCCGGCTCGCAGCCGTCGCTCGCGGCGTCGGACCCGTCGTCGGTCGCGGTCACCGTCTCGGCGCCCGCGGGACGCTCCAGCAGGTTCTTGCCGAGGTGGTGCGCGTCCGGCAGCTCGATCGGGTACTGGCCGGTGAAGCAGGCCGTGCAGAGCCGCTCCCGGGGCTGCTCGGTCGCGCCGATCATGCCGTCCTCCGAGAGGTAGCCGAGCGAGTCCGCGCCGATCGACTGGCGCACCTCCTCGACACCGAGGCCCGTCGCGATCAGCTCGGCGCGGGAGGCGAAGTCGATGCCGTAGAAGCAGGGCCAGGTGATGGGCGGGCTGGAGATGCGCACGTGCACCTCGGCGGCGCCCGCCTCGCGGAGCATGGAGACCAGTGCGCGCTGCGTGTTCCCGCGGACGATCGAGTCGTCGACCACCACGAGGCGCTTGCCCTTGATGACCTCCTTCAGCGGGTTCAGCTTGAGCTTGATGCCGCGCTGGCGGATGGTCTGCGACGGCTGGATGAACGTGCGGCCGACGTAGGAGTTCTTGACCAGGCCCTGGCCGAACGGGATGCCGGACGCCTGGGCGTAGCCGATGGCGGCCGGGGTGCCGGACTCGGGGGTCGGGATGACGAGGTCGGCCTCCACCTCGTGCTCGCGCGCGAGCTGGCGACCCATCTCGACGCGCGCCTCGTAGACGCCGCGACCGGCGATGGTCGTGTCGGGGCGCGCGAGGTAAACGTACTCGAAGACGCAGCCGGCGCGCTTCTCCGGAGCGAACCGCTGGGTGCGCAGGCCGTTCTCGTCGATGACGATCAGCTCGCCGGGCTCCACCTCGCGCACGAAGCTGGCGCCGACGATGTCCAAAGCCGCGGTCTCGGAGGCGACGACCCAGCCGCGCTCCAGACGGCCGAGCACCAGCGGGCGCACGCCCTGCGGGTCGCGCGCCGCGTACAACGTGTGCTCGTCCATGAAGACGAGGCAGAACGCGCCGCGCAGGCGCGGAAGCACCTCGAGCGCCGTGGCCTCAAGGGTGTGGTCGAGATCGCCGGTGAGCAGGGCGGTGACGACCGCGGTGTCCGTGGTGTTGCCGCGGCTCAGCTCGCCGTCGAGCTGCGGGTAGCGCTCGTGGACGAGGTCCATGAGCTGCGCGGTGTTGGTCAGGTTGCCGTTGTGGCCGAGCGCGACCGTGCCGCTGGAGGTGCGGCCGAGGGTGGGCTGGGCGTTCTGCCAGCTGGATGCGCCGGTGGTCGAGTAGCGCGTGTGGCCCACGGCGATGTGGCCGGTCAGCGAGTTCAGTGCGTTCTCGTTGAACACCTGCGAGACCAGACCCATGTCCTTGTAGATGAGGATCTTCTTGCCGTCGCTGGTCGCGATGCCCGCGGACTCCTGGCCGCGGTGCTGCAGCGCGTAGAGGCCGAAGTAGCTGAGCTTCGCGACCTCCTCGCCCGGCGCCCAGACCCCGAAGACACCGCAGGCGTCCTGCGGGCCCTTCTCTCCCGGGAGCAGCTCGTGACTGAGCCGACCGTCGCCTCCGGCCACAGTGGACCCCTTTCGTTGGTGTGTTTCGGGTGTTCAGCTGTCGACGGACGGGCGCTGATCGCCAGGCCGTGGATCCTCCGGCTCATCGCCGGGGACGCGCACATCGATTCTATCGGCCTGGACGGTGCGCGCCCGCCTGGTCGCCGCGCGGTCGAGGAGCAGGGCGACGACGGCGCCGAGCGCGACGCCGACGACCGCGCAGATCGCGAGCAGGAAGCCGAAGACGGTCCCGCGGTCGTACGTAGGGTTCTCCGGGAAGGCGAAGGTGAGGATGAGCGCGATGATCGCGAACAGGATGGCGCCGGTCAGCATGAAGCGGAAGTAGCGCGGCGAGCGGTGCACGCGCACGGCGTCCTCGGTGACGGTCGCGACCTCCTCCGGGGCGGGCTCCGGCTCCGCCGCGGGCTCGGGGACCGGCTCCCGCGTCGCCCCTGGCGCATCCACTGCGTCGCTGTCCGCGGCGTCGCGCGCGGGCGCGGTGGAGTCGTCGGGGTTCAGGGTCATGCCCCCATTCTCCCTCACCGCGGCTGAACGCCCGCCCACCGTCCGGGCGGGCGCATCGAGGGCTATGGTCGGTGGTGTGAACGCAGCGTACCCGTGTCCGTGCTGCGGCTACCTGCAGTTCGATTCGCCTCCCGGTTCGTATGAGATCTGCGCGATCTGCTTCTGGGAAGACGACGCCGTCCAGCTCCTCCAGCCCACCTTCAGCGGAGGGGCGAACCGGGTGAGCCTGCTGGATGCGCAACGCTCGTATGCAGCCGTCGGCGCGTGCGAGCCCCGTTTCGTCACGAGTGTGCGGAAGCCCGAGACGGACGACCGACGGGACCCGGGTTTCCGGCCACTCCACGAACACCACGATGTCCTCGATGTGGACGATGCCGTACCACTCCCATCCGACCGGACGCTGCTGTACTGGTGGCGTCCCGGGCGCAGGTCCGCTCGCGCCTGAACGAGAGATGCGTACCGCCTCCGAGGGGCACGTTCTTGTCGCTTTCGGCGGCCGAAAGCGACAACGACGTGCCCCTCGGCGTCAGTAGCGGAGGGGGAGGAGGCCCTCGAGGGTGGCGCGCTGGCCGGAGGCGTGCACCGTGCCGGAGGCGAGGCCGTCGGCCCAGGCCAGCCGGCCGGAGGCGAGCGCGAGCCAGGTCGCGGCGTCCGTCTCGATGACGTTCGGCGGCGTGCCGCGGGTGTGCCGCGGGCCGGGGATGCACTGCACCGCCCCGAACGGCGGCACCCGCACCTCCACCGTGTTGCCCGGCGCGCGCTCGGCGAGCAGCTGCAGCAGGTAGCGGACGGCCGTCGCGGTCGTGTTCCGGTCCGCGCCATCCTCGAGCGCCGCCCGGACCGCGGGGCCGCCCTGCTCGTCGGGGATCTTCGCTCTGGCCATGCGTCCATCCTCGCACCGCGGGCGGGAGCGGCCCGCGCGACCTCTACCATGGGTCGCGTGAAGATTCTCGTCCTCGGTTCCGGTGCCCGTGAGCACGCCATCATCACCGCCCTCCTCGCCGAGGATGCGGGACACCAGATCGTGGCGGCCCCCGGCAACGCGGGGATCGCGGCGGACGTGGCGGTGGAGACCGCGTTGAACCCGCTCGACGGCGAGGCGGTCACCGAATACGCGATCGAGAACGGCATCGAGCTGGTCGTGATCGGTCCGGAGGCTCCCCTGGTCGCGGGCGTCGCCGACCCGCTGCGCACCCGCGGCATCCCCGTCTTCGGTCCGGGCAAGGCCGCGGCGCAGCTGGAGGGCTCGAAGGCGTTCGCCAAGCGGATCATGGAGGCGGCGGGCGTGCCGACCGGTCGCGCCGTGCGCGCCGAGACGCTCGCCGAGGCGGAGAGTGCGCTCGACGAGCTCGGCGCTCCCTACGTCGTGAAGGCGGACGGCCTCGCCGCGGGGAAGGGCGTCATCGTCACCCCCGACCGCGACGCCGCGCTCGCCCACGCCACGCACTACCTGGCCGAGGGCGGCGTGCTGATCGAGGAGTTCCTCGACGGCCAGGAGGTCTCGCTCTTCCTCGTCAGCGACGGCCACACCGTGCTGCCGCTGAGCCCCGCGCAGGACTACAAGCGCCTCCTCGACGGCGACGCCGGCCCCAACACCGGAGGGATGGGCGCCTACTCGCCGCTCCCCTGGCTGCCGGAGACCTTCGTCGACGAGGTGATCGACACCGTCGCCCTGCCGACGGTCCGTCAGCTGGCCGCCGAGCAGACGCCGTTCATCGGCCTGCTCTACTGCGGCCTGATCGTGACCGACCGCGGCATCCGCGTGATCGAGTTCAACGCGCGCTTCGGCGACCCGGAGACCCAGGTGGTGCTGCCCCGCCTGGTCACCCCGCTCTCGTCGCTGCTCTACGGCGCCGCGACCGGCGAGCTCTCCGCGATGCCGCGTCCCGAGTTCGCGATGGACACCGCGGTGACGGTCGTCCTCGCGAGCGAGGGCTACCCGGAGGCACCGCAGACCGGGCGCACGCTGACCGGGCTCGAGGACGCGGCGGCCGTGCCCGAGGTGACGATCGCGCACGCGGCCACGGTGCGGGACGAGGCGACCGGCGCGCTGCTCGCCAGCGGCGGCAGGGTGCTGTCGGTCGTCGCGCGCGGCACCACGTTCGCGGAGGCGCGCGACCGCGCCTACGACGCGATCGGGCGCATCCACCTCGACGGCGGGCAGTACCGGACGGACATCGCCGCGCGCGTGTCCTGAGACGCGGCCGCCCCGCGATCGCTTCCGGAGTTCTTCACGCCTCGCCGCGGCGTGTTGCGTGAAGAAGTCCGGAAGGGATGGCGGGGCGGGCGAGGGCGGCGCGCGGGCTGCGCGGCGGTGTGTCAGCCGAGGAGACGGGCCAGGAAGGCGTTGCGGAAGCGGCGCTCCGGGTCGAACCGCTCGGTGAGGGCGCGGAAGTCGTCGAGGCGCGGGTAGAGGCTCGGGACGACGCCGTCGCGATCGATGGAGAGCTTGCCCCAGTGCGGCCGTGCGCCGAGCGGGAGCAGCGCATCCTCGAGCAGCGGGAGCACCGCCTCCACGCCCTCCTGGTCGCGCAGCCACGTGAAGTGCAGGCCGACCGCGTCCGTTCCGTAGGCGCTCGACAGCCACAGGTCGTCCCGCGCAACGGTGCGGATCTCGCTGATCTGCAGCAGCGGAGCGATCCGCGGGCCGAGCGCCCGCACCGCCTCGATGGCCTCGACGGCCCTCGCCCGCGGGACCAGGTACTCCGACTGGATCTCGGCGCCGTTCGACGGCGTGAACTCGAACCGGAAGTGCGCGAGGCGCTCGCTCCACGGGCCGACGACGCCGAGCTGCTCGGTGGTGTTCCGGACATCCATCGTCGGGATCATGTGCCGCGCCTCGGTGAGCGCGGGGGCGCCGAAGAAGTCGTCGGCAACGGTGGCGGCGGCGCCGTCGAGCTCCTTGAGCCAGGCCAGGGACACCGTGTCCTCCGCCCAGGTGGTGAACAGCGAGACGCTGTAGGCGGCCGACGTGACCTCGTCGAAGCGCCCGGTCACCGCCTCCCACGGCACCCCGCCGAACAGCCGCTGCCGCGCATCGAAGGTGGGGCGGATGTCGAGCGTCACCTCCGTGACGACGCCGAGCGCGCCGAGCGACACGACGGCGCCGTCGAAGCCGTCGTCGCCGCGGGCGATGTCGACAAGCTCGCCGGAGCCGGTCAGGATGCGCAGGGCCGACACCGCGGTGGCCAGGTTGCCGTTCCGGTCGCCGGAGCCGTGCGTCGCGGTGGCGATGGCCCCGGCGACGGAGATGTGCGGCAGGGACGCGAGGTTGTGCAGCGCCCAGCCCTGCGCCTGCAGCTCGCGCGCCAGGTCGCCGTAGCGCACGCCGCCGCCGACCGTGACGGTGGACGCGTCGGCGTCGATGCGGATCGCGGCCGGGAGCGCGGCCGTGCTCACCAGCAGGTCGGCGGAGTCGGCGAGGTCGTTGAAGGAGTGCCTGCTGCCGAGCGCGCGGACCGAGCGCGAGGAGGCGACCAGCTCACGCAGCTCGTCGACGGTGGCGGGCGCGGCGATCCGCGCCGCCCGGTATTCGTAGTTCCCTGCCCAGTTCAGCTCGCTCACGGAGCCCTCCTCGCACGTCGTCGTGCCTCCAAGTCTAGGGATGTGAACGTGCACATGACGCCGCTCCGGTCGACGGAAATGCGCCGTTGCCGCGGGGTACCCACGCCTGTATCGTTCGCGGTGAGAGCGGCGGGGGCCGCGAGAAGGAGGCGTTCTGTGGCTGAATTCGAGTACGGGCCGGCGGAGTTCATCGTCGCCCAGTTCGACAACGATCGTCCATCCCCGGGAGTGGTGCAGGCCATCCTCGACCTGGTCGAGAGCGGCACCGTCCGGCTGCTCGACCTGCTCTTCGTGACCCGCCACGCCGACGGCGGCGTCGACATCGTGGAGCTGGAGGAGATCGGCGACGAGATCGGCATGGCCGGGGTGAGCCTCGACGCGAGCGGACTCGCCGGCGAAGAGGACGTCGACCAGATCGCCGAGCTGATCGAGCCGGGGACAACCGGCGCCATCCTCGTGATCGAGCACCTGTGGGCGAAGGACCTGGCGAGCAAGTTCTTCCAGGCGGGCGGCCTCGTCGTGCACACGGAGCGCATCCCCGCGCCGGTCGTGAACGCGGTCGTCGCCGGGGAGTACGAATCCGACACCGAACCGGTCGAGAGCTAGGAGAAGACAATGCCACTCGGACGCATGGGACGCCCAGGACTCATCGGCCTCGCCGCCCGCACCGCCGTGGTCGCGGGGACGGCGACCGCGGTCTCCGGCGGGATGCAGCGCCGGCAGCAGAACAGGGCGCAGGAGCAGTACGAGCAACAGCAGTACGAGGCGCAGCAGCAGCAGATGGAGATGCAGCAGATGGCGCAGCAGGCGGCGGCGCAGCAGGCTGCCGCGGCACCCGCGGCGCCCGCCGTCGCAGCCGGGGGCGGCGACGACATGATGGCCCAACTGCAGCAGCTTGCGAGCTTCCACTCGCAGGGCATCCTCTCGGACGAGGAGTTCGCCGCGGCGAAGGCGAAGCTGCTCGGCTGACGCGCTCGCGAGCCGGCCGACGCGGCGGTGTCTAGCCGCGGTAGCCGGGATGCCCGTCCGGGCCGAGCCCGCTGCCCTGCGCCAGCTTGTGGAGCAGGGCGGCGAGCGCGCGCTGCTCGTCGGAGTCGAGCGGGGAGAGCATGTCGGCCTGGTGCTCCTGCGCGACCCCGCGCAGCTGCCCCAGCAGCCGCTCGCCCGGCTCGGAGAGCGAGAGCACGTAGTTGCGCCGGTCGGCCTCGTTGCGTTCGCGCACCACGAGGCCCTTCCTCTCCAGCTCGTCGACGAGCGCGACGAGCCGCGCGGGCACCGTGCCGAGCCGCGCGGCGAGTTCCCGCTGCGAGAGCCCCGGCGTGCGGCCGAGGACGCGGATCGCACCGGCCTCGCGCGGGCTGAGGTCGAGCGCGGCGACCCGGTCGGCGAAGCGGGAGGCGGCCTCGGCGCCGAGCTGCGCCAGCAGGAAGGCGGTGCGCGGCGGCGCTCCACTGCCGGACGGTCCGGACGGGGCGGGTTTCGCGGGCGGGACGGAAGCTGTCACGGATCCACAATAGCCCTTGCGCGTAACGATTACAGAGTGTAACGATTACTCTTATGAACGATTCCTCCCGTCCTCGCGGCTCCGGCGGACCGCCGCTCGGTGTCCTCGCCGTCGTGCACGCGGCGCTCCTCCTCGCCGCCCTCGTGCTCGGACTGATCCTCGCCGGCGGAACGACCTTCGTCTCGCCCTTCCAGGGAGCCGAAGCCGTCGCCGCGCACGCCCAGAGCGACTGGGCCGCGATCCGGATCGGCTCGATGCTGCAGTTCGGTTCCGCCGTTCCGCTCGGCATCTACGCGGCCACCGCCTTCGCCCGCCTCCAACGCCTCGGCGTTCGTGTGCCGGGACCGGCCATCGGCTTCGCCGGAGGCCTCACCGCGGCCATCCTGCTGATGGTCTCGGCCTTCGGCAGCTACCTGCTCAGCCGCCCCGAGCTCGCGGGCGACGCGCGGCTGGCGCTCGCCATCGCGTTCCTCTCGTTCGCGACCGGCGGTGTCGGTTACGTCACCGGGTTGGGGCTGCTGATCGCCGGGATGGCCGTCCCCGGCGTGATCCTCGGCCTTCTGCCGCGCTGGCTCGCCTGGGTGGGCCTCGTGATCGCGGCGCTCGCGGAGCTCAGCTTCCTCTCCCTCGCCGTCGAGCCCCTGCAGTTCCTGCTGCCGATCGGCCGCTTCGGCGGGATGCTCTGGCTGATCGCCGCGGGCTTCCTGCTGCCGGTCGATCGGCGGGACGTCCGCGACCGGCGGCGCAACGGCGTGGATGCGGAGGTCGGCTCATGACCGCGGCATCCACGGAGCGGGGCTGCGCCCTCGTGCTCGGCGCCGACGGATTCATCGGGAACGCGATCTGCCGGGCGCTCGGCGACGCCGGCCTCACCGTGATCCCCGCCGCCCGGAACGCCGAGGCCCTCGCCCGGCTGCGCGACGAGCTCACGGCCACGGGCGTCGGCTGCCCCCGCGCGATCACGGTGGATGCGACGGACGACGCCGCACTGACGACGGCGATCGCCTCGGTCGCAACCGAGCACGGGCTCACCGTCGCGGTCAACAACATCGGCCGCGGTCACCGCCCGGTGCCGCTCGCGGAGATGGACCTGGCGGCCTTCGACGACGTCGTCGCGGTGACCTTCCGGGCGGTGGCGGTGGCGATGCGCGCCGAGATCAGGGCGATGCGCGCCGGTTCCGGCGCCCGCGCGATCGTGAACGTGTCCTCCAGCGCCGGGACCACCGGAGCACCGGGGATGGCCGCGTACACCGCCGCCAAGCACGCGGTCGTCGGCCTCACCCGCACCAGCGCGATCGACGAGGGACGCCGCGGCATCCGGATCAACGCCGTCACGCCCGGACCCATCGAGTCGGGGCCGATCATGACGCAGGACCCGAGCGTGCGGGAGCAGGTCGGCGGGTACGTCCCGATGGGGCGGATGGGGAGCGCCGAGGAGGTCGCCGCCGCGGTCGCGTGGCTCGCATCGCCCGCCTCCTCCTACGTGACGGGCGCCGTGCTCGCCGTCGACGGCGGACGCACGGCCTAGGGCGGCGCGCTCGCGCCCTACGATGGACGGGTGAGCGAACTGGCAGGCTGGAACCACGTCTACTCCGGGAAGGTCCGCGACCTCTACGTTCCGCAGGGGGCGACGGGTCTGGACGACACGGACGCCGTGCTGGTGGTCGCCAGCGACAGGGTCAGCGCCTTCGACCACGTGCTCGAGCCGGGCATCCCCGGCAAGGGCGAGCTGCTGACCACCCTCAGCCTGTGGTGGTTCGACCAGCTGAGCGACGTGCCCAACCACCTCATCCCGGACCACGTTCTCGACGGCGAGCGCGTCGTCGATCGCATCCCCGCCGCCGTGTCCGGGCGCTCGATGCTCGTGAAGCCGCTCGACATGTTCCCGATCGAGTGCGTTGTCCGCGGCTACCTCACCGGGAGCGGCTGGGCGGAGTACCGGGCGACCCAGAGCGTCTGCGGGGTGCCGCTGCCGGCTGGCCTCGGCGACGGCGACCGCCTCCCCGAGCCGATCTACACGCCCGCGTGGAAGGCCCCGCTCGGCCAGCACGACGAGAACATCAGCTTCGAGCGCACGGTGGAGCTGGTCGGCGCCGACGTGGCGGAGGAGCTGCGCCGTCGCTCGCTCGAGGTGTACGAGCGCGGCGCCGCGATCGCCGAGAAGCGCGGTGTGATCATCGCCGACACCAAGTTCGAGTTCGGCGCGGACCGTGTCTCCGGAGAGATCACGCTCGCCGACGAGGTGCTCACCAGCGACTCCAGCCGCTACTGGGACGCGGAGGCGTACGCCACCGCGTCGACGCCGGCCGGCCGGATGGCGAGCTTCGACAAGCAGATCGTGCGCGACTGGCTGGCCGCCAACTGGGACAAGACGGGCACCCCGCCCGCACTCCCCACCGAGATCGTCGAGCGGACGGCCGCCCGCTACCGGGAGCTGCTGGAGCGTCTCACCGGCGACTGACCGGACCCGCGGCCACGACCGTCGTTCAGCCGGCCAGCGGCGCGCGCTCCGGTCGCGCGACCGCCGGCGCCTCGCGCGCATCCAGCCGTCCGCCGATCGCGCGCAGCGCCGCGAGGATGGTGGCGAGGTCGACGAACTCCTGGATGATCGCACCCGCCGTCGCGGGGATCAGCCCGAAGGCGGCGATCACCATCAGCACCACCGAGATGGCGATGCCGAGCCAGATGCTCTGCAGCGCGATGCGGACGGTGTCGCTGCCGATCCGGACCGCCGTCGCGACGCCGGCGATGTCGTCCACCAGGATCACCGCGTCCGCCGACTCGCTGGCGGCCGTCGCCCCCTTCGCCCCCATCGCCACGCCCACGTCGGCGGCCGCGAGCACGGGGGCGTCGTTCACGCCGTCGCCGACCATGATCACCGGGCGCTCGGCGATGGCGGAGACCTCGGCCACCTTGTCCGCGGGGAGGCACTCGGCGCGCACACGGGTGATGCCGAGCTCCCTCGCGACATGGTCGGCGGTCTCGCGCGCATCCCCGGTGAGCATCATCGTGTTCGTCACGCCGAGCGCGGACAGCCGCGCCAGCGTGTCCACCGCATCCGGCCGGAGCCGGTCGCTCGCGAGGAGCACGCCGGCGAACGCGCCGTCCACCGCGACATAGACCGCGAGCTCGCCCGGGGCGATCTCCGTGCGCTGCGCCGCCGGTGCGTGGTCGGCGACGAAGCGGAACTTGCCGACCGCGACCTCCCGGCCGCCGATCCGTGCGACGACGCCGTTCGTCGCCGCCTCCTGAGCGGTGTCCGCCTCGCGCAGGGCAAGCCCGCGCTCCTGCGCCGCGTGGATGAACGACGCCGCCAGCACGTGCGACGAGTACTGCTCGGCGCTCGCGACAAGCGTGAGCAGCTCGTCGGCGTCGAACGGTGCCTCCGGACGGATCCCCGTGAGCGTCGGCGTCCCGCGCGTCAGCGTCCCCGTCTTGTCGAAGACCACCGTGCGCGCCCTGGCCAGCTGTTCGAGCACACCGCCCGACTTCACGATGATGCCGTTGCGGGCGGCCCTGCTCATCCCGCCGATGAACGCGACGGGCGCCGCGATCAGCAGCGGGCACGGCGTCGCGAGCACCAGCACCTCGGCGAACCGCACCGCCTCCCCGCTCGCCCACCACGCGACCGCGGCGAGCGCGAGCGAGAAGACGGTGAACGGGACGGCGTACCGGTCGGCGAGGCGCACCACCGGCGCCTTGCTCTCCGCCGCCTCCGCCACGAGGGCGACGATCTGCTGGTACTGCGATGCCTGCGCGGTCTGGGTCGCCCGGATCTCCACCGCCTGCGTCCCGTTCACCGCACCGCTCAGCACCGCGTCGCCCGCGCTCTTCTCCACCGGGATGCTCTCGCCGGTGATCGACGACTGGTCGAGCGCGGTGCGCGCGGAGAGGAGCACACCGTCCACGGGCAGGATCTCGGAGGGCCGGACCAGCAGCACATCGCCCACCCGCACCTCGTCGATCGGGATGTCCCGGTAGCCGCCGCCCTCCGCCCGGTGCGCGCGCTGCGGCGCGCGCGTCAGAAGCGCATCCAGCTCCCGTTTGGCGCGCTGGTTGGCGTAGTCCTCCAGCGCCTCCCCGCCCGTCAGCATCAGGACGACGATCAGCGCGGCCACGTACTCGCCGACCAGCACGGTCGCGACGATCGCGGTGATGGCCAGGATGTCGAGCCCGAACTCGCGCCGGAGCATCGCACGGACCATGTCAACGGCCTGCCAGGCTGCGACGGCGAGCGCGTACACGCTGAAGAGCCACTGCACCGCCGCGCCCGCTCCGGCGAGCGCCAGCACGATGCCGACCAGCCCGACCACGAGCGTGAGCGTGACCATCCAATAGCGCCGGGCGGCCCTCAGAACGCGAGACATCCGCACCCCCTCACCTCCATCCTGGCCGCCCCGGCGCGGAGGCGGAAGAGGCGGCGGGCGTCCCTGCCATTCCCCGGCGCGCATGCGGGCGGCGGTAGCCTCGCCGCATGACAGACATCCAGACCCCGCTGCCGACCGCGGCGGTCGCCGATGCGGCCGTCCGGCTCGGCGTCCGCGTCGGCCTCGCCCCGGTCGCGCTCCGGGCGCTGCTGCCCGGCCGGACGTTCCAGGGGCCGGCCGCGCCGGTCACCCACCTCGGCAGCGTCGACGTGCTGCTGGAGACGATTGACGATGCCCCGCCCGGCGCCGTGCTGGTCGTGGACAACGGGGGTCGCCTCGACGAGGCGTGCGTCGGCGACCTGATGCTGCTGGAGGCGCGGGAGGCGGGGATGACCGGGGCGGTGATCTGGGGGCTGCACCGGGACACGGCGCAGCTGCGCGAGATCGGGCTGCCGGTGTTCAGCCTTGGGGCGCATCCCTTCGGTCCGCGGCGGGTGCCGCCGGCGGGCACGGCGATGCGCAGCGCGTTCCTGGACGGTACGCCCGTCTCGCCCTCCCACTGGATCGTGGCGGACGACGACGGGGTGCTCGTGGTCGGAGAGGACCGGCGAGAGGAGCTGTTCGCCGAGGCCCGGCGCATCCAGCGAACCGAGGGCGCGCAGTCCGAGCGGATGAGCGCCGGGACGTCGCTGCGCGAGCAGCTGGACTTCGCACGGTACCGCCGTCTGCAGGCCGACGACCCGTCGCTCACGCTGCGCCGCTATCTGGCCGAGACCGGCGGGGCGATCGAGACCTGAAATAGTCTCGGCTCCGCGGGCGTTGAACGCATCATGCCCGAGCTCCTCCCCGCCGACTCCGCCATGGGCGCGGTCACCCTCCGCGTCGCCGACCTCGACCTCATGACCGCCTACTATCGCGACGCGGTCACGCTGTCCGTGCTGGCCGCCGAGGGTGGGCGGGTGATCCTCGGGCGAGGATCCACCCCGGTCGTGATCCTGGAGCACGCACCGGAGCTGAAGCACGCGAGCCGCGGCGAGGCGGGGCTGTTCCACACGGCGGTGCTCTTCGACAGCGAGGAGGCGCTGGCCGCGGCGGTCTACTCCGTCGCCCGGCGCGCGCCCGGCACGTTCACCGGCAGCGCCGACCACCTCGTCAGCAAGGCGTTCTACTTCACCGACCCGGAGGACAACGGTGTCGAGCTGTACTGGGACCGGGACCGCAGCCAGTGGAGCTGGACGCACGGCCAGGTGGAGATGGACACGCTGTTCCTCGACCCCAACGGCTTCCTGTCCGAGCACCTGACCGAGCGCGGCGTCGCGCTGGCCGAGGCGGACGCTGCGGGCGCGGACGCCGGAGATGCCGGCCGCTTCGGCGCCGCGACCGTCGGGCACGTGCACCTCTCGGTCGGCGACGTCGCGACGGCCCGGGAGTTCTACGTGAACCGGCTCGGCTTCGACGCGACGGCGGCGCTCGGCGACTCCGCACTGTTCGTCTCGGCGGGCGGCTACCACCACCACATGGCGATGAACACGTGGAACAGCCGGGGCGCCGGCCGCCGCGCGCCGGCGCTCGGCCTCGGCGAGGTGGAGATCCGGCTGCCGGGGGCGGACGACCTCGGCGAGCTCACCGAGCGGATGCGGCACTACGGGGTGCAGACGCGCGACGACGGCACATCGGTGGCGTTCGACGATCCGTGGGCGAACGCGGTACGGGTCGTGGCGGCCTAAGCGCCGGCGCCCGAGGTCGGTCGGGAACGGAGGACGTTCCGGGCGACACACCGGGTGGATGCGGGAAAGGGAGGAGTCCGGGCGCGTCGAGCGCCCGGACTCCTCCCTTTCGTTCGGTGGTCAGTCGGTGACGGGGGCGGCGTGGACGCCGTGGTGCTCGTCGCCGTCCGGTGCCGCGGTGGAGGCGGGGGCGGGGGCATCGGCGGCGTGGGCGCCGTGCTGCACCGCATCCACCGGGGCGGCGGCCGCGTGCGCGCCGTGACCGGCGGCGACCGGCTCGGCCTGCGCCTGGCCCGGTGCCTGCTCGGCCGGGGCACCGGCGCCCGCGGCGCGGGGACCCCACGCCGGCGGCTTCGGCTTCGCCCACCAGATCACGACCAGCGCACCGAGGAACGCGACCGCGGCGGGAAGCAGCAGCGCCTCCGACATCGCCTGGGTGAACCCGGCGTGCAGGAACTGCGGCAGCTCTGTGCCGGCGGAGGCCTCGTTCACCGATCCCCCACCCGGCGTCTTCGGCAGGTCCGCCGCGAGCCGGCTCGTGATGAGGGCCGAGATGGATGCGCTCCCGAGCACGGCGCCGATCTGGCGGGTGGTGTTGAAGACGCCGGAACCGGCGCCCGCCTGGTTCATCGGCAGGTTGTGCGTCGCTGTCGCCGAGATCGGCCCCCAGACGCCCGACATCGCGACGCCCATCAGCGCGCTCGGGATGAGCAGCAGCCAGATGTTGACATCCGGCGACAGCATCCGCGAGTAGAGGAACAGCGCGAGGGCGAACAGCACGAGCCCGGGGGTGGCGATGAACTTCGGGTTGATCCTGTCGATCAGCCGGCCCATCACCGGGGCGAGGGCGCCGGAGAGGATCGCGGTCGGGGCGAGCATCAGCGCCGACTCGGTCGGGGTGAGACCGCGCACCGTCTGGAAGTAGAACACCAGCGGCAGCGACATGCAGGTCACCGCGAAGCCGACCGTGGTGATGGCGCCGTTCGAGAGCGAGAAGTTGCGGTCGCGGAACAGCGGCAGCGGAAGCAGCGGCTCCTTCTTGTTCAGCGCCTGCCAGACGACGAACGCCGCGAGCACGACGATGCCGGCGATGATCAGGCCCCACACCGAGATCGGGCCCCAGATGACGCCCCAGTCGTAGGTGCCGCCCTCCTGGATGCCGAAGACGAGCAGGAACATGCCGACGGCGGAGAGGACCACGCCGAGGATGTCGAAGCTGTGCGAGTGCGTCGGCAGCTTCGGGACCAGGCGCATCGCGAGGATGAACGCGACGACGCCGACGGGAAGGTTGATGAAGAAGATCCACTCCCAGCCGAGCGAGTCGACGAGGATGCCGCCGAGCAGCGGGCCGACGAGCGTCGCGACACCGGCGACGGCGCCCCAGAGGCCCATGGCGACGCCGCGGCGGTCCGGCGGGAAGATGCGGGTGATGACCGCCATCGTCTGCGGGGTCATCAGCGCGGCGCCGAGGCCCTGCACGACACGGGCGGTGATCAGCATCCCGATTCCGCCGCCTGGCATCACGCCGGAGAACCCGCACCAGGCGGAGGCGAGCGTGAAGATCACGAGGCCGATCAGGTAGATGTTCTTGGGGCCGAAACGGTCGCCGAGGCGACCGGTGATCAGCAGCGGCACGGCGTACGAGAGCAGGTAGGCGCTCGTGACCCAGATGACCGCGTTGTAGTCGGTTCCGAGGTTCAGGCCCTTCATGATCGAGGGGTTCGCCACCGACACGATGGTGGTGTCGATGAGGATCATGAAGAAGCCGACGACCAGCGCCCAGAGGGCGGGCCAGGGCTTCAGTTGACGTTCCATGGGTGTCTTTCTTCTTATGCGTGCTTCTCCTCGTCCCAGGAGATGGCTCCCGAGACGAGGTCGTCGATGAGGTCTTCGAGGGTGGCCGCGTCGGCCTCCGCCATGGCGCGCAGGTAGCGCACGTCGATCCAGTACTTGGCGGGGAGGCCCTTGCGCTTGATGGCGGCGATGGCCGTGTCGAGCACCGCGATGTCGGCGCGGATCAGACCGACGCGCCGGCGGAGCAGGGCGACCACGGTGTCCAGCGAGAGGTTGTGCGCCTCGCCGAGCCCGAGCGGGAACTCGGGGAACTCGTTGACCGGGGTGCCGATGATCTCGGCCACCCGCTCGCCGAGGGCGAGGCTGCCCTCGTCCGTGATCTCGTAGGTGGTGCGCTCGGGCCGGTTGCCCTCGCGCTCGGTGCCGATCGCCCGCACCATGCCCTCCCGGGCGAGGCGGTCGACCGTGTGGTACAGCGAGCCCGGCCGCACCTTGACCAGGCGGTCCTCGGAGCGCTGCACCAGGGTCTGGTACATCTCGTACGGATGCGTCGGTCCCTCGGCGAGCAGCGCGAGCGCCGCCACGGCGAGGGGGGTGAGGGTGGGCGTTTTAGGCATGGGTCCAGGTTGGTGGTGTTCGGGGATTGTTCGGGATGAGGGGCGGGACCGAGTGGCCCGTGCTGATTATTCCATGTGGAATAGTACGCGCGGGGTAAGCCGGGTGTCAAGGTCGACCGCGTCCGTAGATCCGGAAGCGAGAGGCGGCGCGCCGTGCGATTGCAGGTAACTTCGGAGATATCGGGCCACGCCGGTGAAAACTCCGGAGTTACGAACGCGGCGCTCGCGCGGAAGGCCCGCTCAGGCCGTGCGGTAGTGCGGCTCCGGGAGGCCGCGGCGGCCCACACGCGCGGTGAAGAGGGCGCCGGAGGCGGGGTGGGCGGCGAGTTCGGCCGTGGAGAGGCCCTGGCGCGCCGAGGTGATGACGAGGGTGTCGAGGCCGGGGCCGGCGAAGCAGACGCTCGACGCGTTCGGGGCGGGGACGGCGACCGTGTCGGTGCGGCGGCCGTCCGGCGCGAAGCGGCGCACCTCGGCGGCGCCCCAGAACGCGATCCAGAGGCCGCCGTCGGCGTCCACCGTCGCGCCGTCGGGCATCCCCTCGGTCGTCAGGTGGACGCGGCGCGGCCCCGTCGCGCCGGTGGCCGGGTCGTAGTCGCGCGCCCAGACGGTGCGGGCGAGGGTGTCGATCGAGTAGAGGGTGCCGCCATCGGGCGAGAAGGCGAGGCCGTTGGAGAGGAGGAGGTCGTCGTCCAGCACCGTGACGGTCCCGGCGGAGACGCGGAGCAGGCACTGCGGTCCGGGATCGTCGTCCAGGGCGTGGGTGCCGACGAGGAGGGAGCCGTCGGGGCCGACCGCGGCGTCGTTCGTGCGGGCGGGAACGTCGTCCGCGAACAGCGTCGTGCCGCCGAAGCGGCGGCCGTCCGCCGAGACGGACCAGAGCCGGCGGGCGCCGACGACCACCAGGCCGCCGTCCTCCGCGAGCGTCACGGCGCCGACGGTCTCGCCGAACTCGGCGCGCTCGGTCGGCCGGATCGTGCCGTCCGCCTCCAGGGTCCCGGCGAGCACCGCGCCCGCGGTGATGTCGACCCAGCGCAGCACGCCGCTGCGCGCATCCCACAGCGGACCCTCGCCGAGCTCGAAGGTCTCGACGGTGGCGCGCTTCGCGCGATGGGCGGTCACGGTCCCAGTCTGCCCCGGCCCGAGGTCAGACCGTGGCGCGCCGGACCCGGGATCCGTGCTCGCCGAGGCCCTCGATCGAGACCCGCACCGTGTCGCCGTCGGCGAGGTACGGGAACCGGCCGGAGAGCGCGACGCCCTGCGGCGTGCCGGTGTTCACGATGTCCCCCGGCTCCAGCACCATGTACTGGCTGAGGTCGCGGATGAGCGCCTCCACGCCGAAGATCATGTCGGCGGTGGACGAGTCCTGGCGCGGCTCGCCGTTCACCCACGAGGCGAGACGCAGGGAGCCGTGCTCGACCTCGTCCGGGGTGACCAGCTCCGGGCCGAGCGGGTTGAAGGTCTCGGCGCACTTGCCCTTCGACCACTGGCCACCGGAGACGTCGAGCTGGTAGGCGCGCTCGGAGACATCGTCGGAGACGGCGAAGCCGGCGATGCACGCGGCCGCCTCCTCGTCGCTCGCCAGGTAGCGGGCGCGGCGGCCGATGACGACGGCGAGCTCCACCTCCCAGTCGACGCGCTCGGCGCCGGGCGGGAGCAGGATGTCGTCGTTCGGGCCGACCACGGTGTTCGGGTGCTTGAAGAAGACGATGGGATGCTCGGGCGGCGCCGAGCCGGACTCCGCCGCGTGCGCGGCGTAGTTCTGGCCGATGCAGATCACGGCCGCGGGCCGGGCGACGGGGGCGCCGATGCGCAGGCCCTCCGCCGCGGCGGGCGCCGCGGTCAGCTCGCCTGCGGCGAGGGCGCGGCGGGCGCGCTCGATGCCGTCCCCCGCGAAGAACGGGGGGTCGATGTCCGCGGCGATCGAGTCGAGCTCGTAGAGCGCGCCGTCGGCGCGCAGGTAGGGGCGCTCGGCGCCGGGCTCTCCCAGTCGGAGGAAGCGCATCGGTCGGTCCTCTCGGTCAGCGGGTGCGGGCGGCGACCGCGTCGGCGTTGACCAGCGCGGGCACGGGACGCCCTGCCCACAGGTCGACGATGTTGGCGGCGGCGTGCGCTGGCAGGTCGGCGAGCGCCTGCGGCGAGTACCAGGCGGCGTGCGGCGTGAGCAGCACCGAGTCGAGGGTGCGCAGGAGGCTTGCGGCGGGCAGCGGCTCATCCTCGAACACGTCTATCGCCGCGCCGCCGAGCCGGCCGGAGGCGAGGGCGTCCGCGAGGGCGGCCTCGTCGACGAGCGGACCGCGGCAGGTGTTGACCACGACGGCGCCCGGCTTCAGCGCGGCGAGCGCGGCCGCGTCCACCAGGTGGTGCGTCTGCGGGGTCAGCGGGGCATGCAGGGTGAGCACGTCGGCGCGCGGGAGGGCGGCCTCGAGCGGCGCCGGCTCCAGGCCGTCGGCGAGGATGCGCTCGTCGGGCACGACCGGGTCGCTCACGACGACGTGGAAGCCGAGGGCCTTGCAGCGAAGCGCGACGAGCGAGCCGATGCGGCCGTAGCCGACGACGACCACGGTGGTGGCGGCGGGGCGGACGGCGAGCGGCCGCGCGTCCACGGCCGACCAGTGCCCGGCGCGGACCGCGCGGTCGTAGTGCTGGAGACCGCGGCCGAGGCTCAGGATCATCGCCAGCGTGTGGGTGGCGACCTCGTCGAGGCAGTAGGCGGGGGTGTTGGCGACCAGGACGCCGCGCTCGGTGGCGGCATCGACGTCGATCATGTCGTAGCCGATGCCGAGGCGGCTGATCGCACGGACGCCGGGCAGCCGATCCAGTAGGTCGCCGGTGATGGGCGCCCATTGCACGATCAGGGCGGAGGCGTCGGCCGCGGCCTCGGCGATGTCGTCGGCGGAACGGGAGGCGGCATGGCGGACGCGGAAACCGGCGGCGGCCAGCGCGTCCTCGGCGGCAGTGCCGGGCAGATCGCTGTCCGTGATCACCACGAGGTCATCGGAAGTCATGCAGAAACGCTATAGCATCTAGCGTTTTGATGCCAACGCGATCGGCCGTTGCGCTGCAATCGCCGAGCGGATGCTATAGCGTTTTGCCATGACCTCAGCGCGACGAAGCCTCATCACCGGCGCCAGCTCCGGCATCGGATCCGCCACCGCCGTCCGCCTCGCGGGCGAGGGCCACGCCGTGTGGCTGACGTACACGAACGGGGACGCGGCGGTGCGCCGCGTCGCCGCCGAGTGCGAGGCCGCCGGTTCCCCCGACGTGCGCGTCAGCAGGCTGGACCTGCGCGACACCGCCTCCATCGACGCACTCGTCGCCGAGATCGCGGACGCCTGGGGCGAGCTGCACGTGCTGGTCAACAACGGCGGCGTCTGCCCCTACCGCCACTTCGACGACATCGAGCTCGACGAGTGGGATGCGGTGATGGAGACGAACGTGCGCGGCACCTTCGTGCTCACCCGCGCGGCGCTGCCGCTGCTGCGCGCCGCGGAGGGCGACCGCAGCGTCGTCAACCTGTCCTCGATCGCCGGCCAGGTCGGCGCGCTTCAGACCGGGATGCACTACGCGGCGAGCAAGGGCGCGCTGCTGGCCCTCACCCGGAGCTTCGCCCGGCACCTCGCCGCCGAGCGCATCCGCGTGAACGCGGTGACTCCGGGCCCTGTCACCAGCGCGATCACCGACCAGCTCACCGACGACGGCAGGGCGGCGCTGGAGTCGTCCATCCCGCTCGGCCGGTTCGGCACCCCGGACGACGTGGCCTGGATCATCTCCACGCTCGCGTCCGGCAACGCCGGCTTCGTGACCGGGGCGACGTACGACGTCAACGGCGGCGTCCGGATCGACTGAGCGCCCCATCCCGCTTCGAGAGGAAACCATGACCGCATCCACAGTCCCCGCCGTTCCCGCCCTGACGGCACTGGCCGTCGTCGCCGACCAGGTGGCCGCGTTCAACGCACACGACCTGGAGGCGTTCGTCGCCACGTACGCGGAGGACGCGGTCGTGGTCGGCGTCGCCGCCGAGCCGCTGGTCGGCCGGGATGCGCTGCGCGCGTTCTACGGCGACCGCCTGACCCACCCGGACCTGCGCTGCGAGATCGACGCGACGACACTGTTCGGCGAGCGCTGGGTGGTCGCACGCGAGTCGGTGATCCGCGACGGCGTCGGTACGGAGACGATCGCGACGTTCGACGTGCGCGACGGGCTCATCCGGCGCGCGTCGATGCTGAAGGCGTAGGCGTGCGGCGCCGCGCGGCACCACTCAGCGCCGCACGCCGTAGCGGGCGTCGAGCGCGGCGTCGGGGGCGGGCGTGCCGAAGGCGGCCGTCCAGCCGCCGTCCACCGCGATGGACTGGCCGCTGATGTAGCCGGACTCGTCGCCGAGCAGGTAGGCCACCAGCGACGACACGTCGTCGACGGTCGCGATGCGGCGCATCGGCGGACCCTCGGCCAGGCCGCGCTCCTCGGCGGCGGGGTCGGGAGCTGCGGCGATCTGCGCCTCTAGGTGCGGGGTGCGCACGCCGCCGGGGGCGACCGTGTTGGCGCGGATGCCGTAGGCGCCGTAGCTGACGGCGACGCTGCGGCTCAGCGCGTCGATGCCGCCCTTCGTGAACTCGTAGGCCGCGTGGTCGAGGAAGCTCGCCCGGCCGTGGATGGAGCCCACGTTCACGATGGAGCCGCCGCTGGTCTGCTCGACGAACGCCGACACGGCGGCGGAGCATCCCCAGAGGTAGCCGAGGCCGTTCGTCTCCACCACCGCGCGGACGGTCTCCTCGTCCAGCTCGTGCAGCGGCGTGCGCCGGGTGATGCCTGCGTTGTTCACCCAGCCGGCGAGCGGGGCGAGCTCGCGGGCGCGGTCGGCGGCGGCGGTGTGCGTCGCCCGCTCGGCGGAGTCGCCAAGCACGACCGCCGCGCAGGCGCCCGCCTGGACGCTGTCCGAGGCGGTCCGCTCCACGCCGACCACCAGCCAGCCGTCGGCGGTCAGCCGCTCGGCGATCCCCCGGCCGATGCCCTTGCCGGAGCCGGTCACGACGACGCTGCGGTTCATCCCTGCCTCCCGAACTCGACGCTACCGGGTGCGAAGGCGAAGCCGAATCCGGGCTCGGGGCCCGGCTGCGCGTGTCCGTCGGCGAACACCGGGCCTCCCGTCACCAGCGTCGGGGACGGGTCGTACGGGTTTCCGCCCGGCCCGCGGCCGAAGGTCTCTATCGTGACACCGGGCAGGTGCGCGGACGCCTCGGGGCTGATGTGACACGACACCGGGAGGCCGCGCTCGCGCGCCCAGGCGAGGAACTCCAGCGCAGGGGTGATCCCGCCGAGGGCGACGACGTCGAGTCGCGCCAGATCGAGGGCGCCGCCCTCGGCGAGAGCCTTCAGGACGGCCGGGTCGGTGACCTCGTCGCCGACTGCGACCCGCTGGCCGCCCTCGGCGCGCACGCGGGCGTTGCCCGCGACGTCCTCCGGGAGCAGCGCATCCTCCAGCCAGGCGAGGCGCGGGGCGTCCCACGCGCGCAGGTCGGCGAGCGCCTCGTCGGCGTCCCGCCAGCCGAAGCCGGCGTCGACCACCAGCCCGGTGCCGGAGGGGAGGCTGCGGTCCAGCTCGGCCAGCAGGTCGCGCATCAGCGCGTTGTCCGGCGAGCGCGAGATCTTCACGAGCGGCCAGCCCGCCTCCGCCTGGCCGACCACCTCCTCGACCAAGCCGTCGACCGTGCGTCCCGGGGTGGGATACGCGGCGACGAGCATCGCGGGACGTGCGGAGCCGTCGGCGCCGGTGAGCCGCCAGACCGGCTCGCCGGCGAGGCGGGCGCGGAGGTCCCACAGCGCGATGTCGACCATCCCGAGCGCGCGACGGACCAGGCCCACCCGCCCCACGATCGCGCTGCCGCGGTAGGCCCGCTCCCAGAGCGCCGCGGTGTCCAGCTCGCCGTCCCGCACGTGCGGGGCGATCAGCCGCTCGACGATGTCCGCCATCGGCGCCTCGCGGGTGAGCGCGTAGGAGAGACCGGCCTCGCCGTCCTGCTCGACGCGCACCGCGGCGTACTCGCGGCGGGTGACGGTCATCGCACCGAGCTGCAGCGGCTCGCGCAGCGGCAGGGCGACGGTCGACGTGCGGACCGTGCGGGAGGTGGTGGTCGCCCCGGTCACGGCTTCGGCACCGACGCGAGCGGGACGCCGTAGTCGACCATGAAGCCGCCGTCCACGTACAGGGTCTGGCCGTTGAAGTAGCTCGCCTGGTCGGAGAGCAGGAAGGCGACGGTCTCGGCCACCTCGGACGGCTCGGCGAGACGCCCGGCCGGGATGCGGGCGAGGATGGTCTCCTCGCTCAGCGTCCCGGCCGCGACGCCCTGCCGGAACACGCCCGTGTTCACGTAGCCGGGCGCGACCGCGTTGACCCGCACGCCGCGCGCCGCCCACTCCGCGCCCGCCGTCGCGGTCAGGCCGATGACGGCCGCCTTTGTGGACGCATACGGCGCACGCCCGGCGGAGCCGCGCGACGAGATCGAGGAGATGTTGACGATGCGGCCGCCGCCCGCGGCGAGCATGTGCCGTCCCGCCGCCTGCAGGCAGAGGAAGACGCCGTGCAGGTTCACGTCGACGACGGCCTTCCACTCCTCCCAGGCCAGGTCCTCGATCGCCCGGTGCCGCTGGATGCCCGCGTTGTTGACCACCGCATCCAGCCGCCCGAACTCCGCGACCACCCCGTCGAACACGGCGGCGACGTCGCCGGGGTCGGTCACGTCGAGGCGGCGGTGCACGATGCCCTCCACCGGCTCGGTCTCGGTGAGGCCGGGCACCAGGTCGGCGGCGACCACGCGGTAGCCGCCCGCGGCGAGGCGGCGGCCGATCTCCCAGCCGATGCCGGCGGCTCCCCCGGTGACGAGGGCGACGGGCGCGGCTCCGGCGGGCGTGGATGCGGTTGCGGTCATGCGGGTCCCTTTCAGACGGTGATGGTGCCGGCGGTGATGACGCGGTCGGAGTCGGCAGGGAATCCGACGCGCGTCACCGAGGCTTCCACATTCGTGGAGTGCAGGAGGGTGGACGGGCTCGCGAACGCCGCGCTCGCCAGCTCCAGCCTGCCGTTCTCGAAGCGGCAGCCCGTTGCGCGGTAGTGGTTCACGCCGCCGGTGATGGAGAGGTGCGTGCCGCTGCCGTCGCTGCGCGCGAAGGAGCTGTCGGCGAGCAGCCAGGTCAGCGCCTTGTCGCCGGCGCGCGTGAACGCCGCGCCGCCCGCGCCGGTCACGACGCTGCCGCCGGTGACCTCGACCACCTGCTCGGCCGTGCCCGCCGCCTGGACGGTGACGTTGTCGAGCCGGCTCGCCGTGAAGCGGGTGCGCGCGGACGCGGTCTGCACCGGATCGGCTCCGGCCTTCGCTGTGAGGGTCGAGCCGCGGAAGGTCACCTCGCCTGCGCCGAGGATCTTCACGCCTCCCACATTCTCGAGGGTGGTGTTCTCGAACGTGACCGGCGCCTTCACGGTGGCGTCGGTGAGGTTGCCGGGAGCAGCGAAACCGAACCAGGAGTCCCGGATCACGGTGGGCCGGGTGGATGCGCTGGACGACTGTGTGATCACCAGGGTGCTGTCGGCCGTGCAGCCGGTGAGCTGGGCGCCGTCGGCGTTGATCCACAGCATCCCGGAACCGGCCAGGCTCGGCTTTCCGATCACGCGGACGTCCTCGAGCGTCAGGTCGGTGATCCGCACGCGGGCGACGAACCACGAGCAGATGTGCTTGCGCACGGTGATCCGCTTGGCGGCCGAGCCCCACGCCGCGCCCGAGTTCGCGAACGTCATCAGGCCGGAGTTGCCGGTGTAGGTGAGGTCGTGCTCGTACTGGCCGTGTGTCACGAACGGGCCCTGGTCGTCGCCGTCGCCGTGGCAGTTCTCGACCATCGAGTACGCGCTCGCGGTGAAGTCGTTGAGGTGACGGGCGTTGGAGGTGTGGCAGTTCGCGACGTAACCGTAGAGGCAGTAGATCTGCTGCGTCAGGTAGCCGGCGCCGCCGTAGGTGACCGAGGTCGGGTTGGAGAGCGTGCAGCCGACCGTGGAGTAGAACGTGTTCCAGCGCCGCATGATGAGCGGCCAGAACGTCAGCGAGCCGACGATGTTCTCCACGTCGCAGCGCACCGCGTACTCGAACGCGATCGGGTGCGACCCGGTGTACTGGTCGGTGCCCTTGCCGCGGAACACCAGGTTCGCGATGCGGATGTCCTGCACCGGCTCCACGCGCGTCCAGGTGATCGTGCGGCCCGCGGCGAGCGGCCAGCCGTTCTTGTAGTTCACGCGGATGTGCGTGGCGTCGACGATCTGGGTGACCTGGACGAGCTTCTGCAGCTCCCGCTCCCAGCGGCCGCTGAGGGCGTTGACCTCCGCCGCGTACCAGGAGTCGACGGCGAACCAGCTGGAGTCGGCCACCTCGAAGATGTCGCCGAGGTCGGGGATGGCGGCGCTCAGCGTCGCGGTCTGGACGTCCTTGGTGAGGACGCCCTGGAAGAACATGACGGCGGCGAACGGGTCGTCGGTCCCCGCGTTCTCGATGCCCTCCGTCGTCATCAGGTGGCCGCCGAAGTCCAGCTCCAGGTGCGAGCGGACGAGCTTGTGGCGGCGGACGAAGTTCAGGTCGGTGTGCGCCTCGATGCGGTGGATGGACGCGTCGGCGACCATCGCATCCAGCGCGTCGTCCGCGTTCGTCTTCGGGCCCATCACGCCGAAGTGGCGGAAGTCGACCGTCCCGGTGTGCTGGAGCAGCCACACGGTGCCGTTCTTGCCCGCGACGACGGTGCCGCCGTTCACCGCGTGCCCGGCGCCGAGGGCCCCGCGGTAGACGAGGCCTCCGATGTCGCCCGGTGTGCGGTAGCCGGTGGCGACGGCGACATCCCCGTCCGCCGCCTTGATCTTCGCGAGGTCGGAGACCAGGCGTGCGCGCTTGACGGAGCCGGAGGTGTCTCCGCTCGCGGCCACGGCCGCGTCGGCGGGCGCCGCCACGCCGAGGGCGCCGACACCGCCGATCGCGGCGGCGCCGAGACCCACGATGAGGCCGCGGCGCGAGCCGGAGCGCGGGACATCGGGGCGGGGGGCGTCGGGGCGCTCGGCCCCGGGGACGGTGGTGCGGGAGGTACGGGTCATTGCGCAGTGCTCCTTTCGGTCAGCCGGCGACAGCGACGTCGCCGACGATGATGCGGGCGGTGGGTTCGGGAAGGGTGCGGTTCACGCCGTGCTCGGCGCTTCCGTCGTAGATGAGCGTCGAGCCGCCGCCGAAGCCGGAGGCGGGCAGACGCAGGCCGCCGCCGGTGAACCGGCAGCCGGTGACGCGGGCGTGGTTGACGCCCGACTCGATCGCGAGGTGGGCGGTGCCCGCGGGCGCCGAGGAGGTGACGCCGGCGATCCGCCACGCGACGACCGCGCCGCCGTCGCCGCGGGCGATCGTGGCGCCGGAGCCGCGCGTGGTGGAGATCAGCGTGCCGTCCACGCTCACCGTCTGCTCGCGGGAGGCGGTGGCGACCAGGGCGATCCCGTCGATGCTGCCGCCGCGGACGGTCAGCTCGGCGGCGGCGACGGTGCAGGGCGCGCCGTCCGCCGGCCCGCTGAGGTCGCAGTCGGTGAACCGGAGGGGGCCGGATCCCCGCGCGACCGCGCCGTCCATCCCGGCGATGCGGCAGCGTACGAAGGAGACGGGAGCGGTGACCGGCGTCTGCACCAGCACCTGACCCTTCGGCAGCGTGAACGTGCAATCCTCGATCACGGTCGGCCGGGTGGAGCGGGCGCTCCGCTGGCCGACCGCGAACAGGTCGGCGGTGCAGCCGCGCAGCTGTGCGCCGTCGGCGTTGATCGTGAGCGTGCCGGCCGGGTCGAAGGTGCTGCGCGCGGTCACCCGCACGTTCTCGAGCGTCAGATCGGTGATCTTGGTGGAGGCGACGAACCACGAGCAGACGTGGTCGCGCACGGTGATGCGCTTCGCCGCGGTGCCCCACTGGCCGCCGGAGTTCGCGATGTCCATCAGGCCGGAGTTGCCGATGAAGGTCAGGTCGTGCTCGTACTGCCCGTGCGTGGTGAACGGGTTGCCGCCCTGGTCGTCGCCGTCGCCGTGGCAGTTCTCGACCATCGAGTACGCGCTCGCGGTGAAGTCGTTCAGGTGCCGGGCGTTGGAGGAGGCGCAGTCGCGGACGTGCCCGTACAGGCAGTAGATCTGCTGGGTCAGGTACCCGGCCCCGCCGTAGAAGACGGTGGGAGGGTTCTCGATGGAGCAGCGCTCGGTCACGAAGTGCGTGTTCCAGCGCCGCATCACGACCGGCCACCAGGTGTGCGTCGCGTGGATGTCCGCGACGTCGCAGTGCACCGCGTACTCGAACGCGGTCGGATGCGACCCGGTGAGCTCGCGGGAGTCAGGCAACGAGCCGTCGTCGGGACCGTCGTACGGGCCGGCGCCGACGAAGCGCATCCCGCGGATCCGCACCCGCTCGACCGGCTGCACGCGCCGCCAGGTCAGCTTCCGGCCCGCCGCGAGCGGCCAGCCGTTCAGGTAGTCGACGCGGATGTGGCTGCCGTCGATCCTCTGGGTCACCCGCACGAAGCGCTGCAGCTCGCGCTCGTCCGCTCCACCGCCCGCGACCTCGTCGGACTGCACCGCCCACCAGCTGTCGACCGGGAAACGCGAGGCGTCGGGCACGGCGACGGCGTCGGTCAGCTCGGGCCACGCCTCGGCGAGCGGATGCACGACCGTCTCGCCGGTCGGCTTCCCTGTGAAGAACAGGACCGCACCGAACGGGTTGTCGTGGCTGTTCGGCTCGATGCCCTCGGTCGTCACCAGGTGGCCGCCGAAGTCGAGCTCGATGTCGCTGCGGGTGAAGGTGTGCCGCCGCACGAAGTTCAGGTCGGTGTGCGCCTCGATCCGCACCACGGCGGGGTCGGCGACCAGAGCATCCAGGGCCGCGTCGGCCGGGCGGTCGGGGCCGGTGATGCCGAAGGCGCGGAAGTCGACGGTGCCGTCGTGGACGAGCATCCACACGGTGCCCCGCGCGCCGGCGATCACCGTGCCGCCGTTGGGTCTGCCCGCGCCGGCCGGTGCGCCGCGGTAGAGCAGGATGCCGGCGTCGCCCGGCGCGCGGTAGCCGGCAGCGATCGCGAGCTCGCCGGTGCCCGCCTTCAGCTTTCCGAGCTCGGCGACGGTGCGGACCGGGCGGACGGAGCCGTTCTGGCCGTTCCCCGCGCCCGTCGCCTCGGCGGGCGCGGCGATACCCAGCGCTCCCGCGCCGCCGAGCGCGGCGGCGCCGAGGCCGAGCAGCAGGCCGCGGCGGGCGGTGGTTCCCTGGCGGGGGTTCGTCCCCGCTCGTTCGCTCCCGGTCATCGTCCCGCCTCCTCGATCGTGGCGGCCATCGCCGCCTCCAGACGCGCGAGCGACCCCGGGGCGAGCGGGCTCTGCCAGGCCTGGTAGGCGCCGCGTTCGTAGGCGGCGTCCGTGGGCAGGTAGACGAAGCCGGGTCCGTTGGTGAGGTTCATCACGACGACGGGGGTGTCCGGGTTCGCGGCGCGCAGCCCGGTCTGGAGGGGGGAGTACGCCTCGCCGGGATGGGCGGCGAGCACCGCATCCCCCAGCCGCCAGATCCAGAAGGGATGCTCGACGGTCGGCGCGTCGATGTAGCCGTCACGCAGGTTGCGGGCGCGTCCGAGGCGCTCTGCCCTGCTGCGCGGGTCGATGTCCGCCCACCGCTCCTCCAGTTCCGCCAGCGACGGGAGGTCGGCGAGGTCCAGCTCGACCCGGCCGCGGACGGCCGCGACGCGGGTGCTCGGCTCCTGGCCCTTCGGGGTCCAGAGACCGAGCGGCGCTCCGGACTCGACGACCGCGCTGAGCTCGAGCCCCGCGCCCGGGACCGGCAGCAGGTCGAGCGCGGCCAGCACCGCGTGGCCGAGGGCGCGGCCGTGCCGGTCGGCGACGCCGAGGTCGCCGGTGTACTGCTCGCGCGGAGCCAGCTCACCAGACGCGCCCTGCAGGAAGAGCACCGGGGCGCCGGTCTCGCGCTCCACCAGCTCCCGCATGGCGCCGACGTAGTCGGGCGAGACGAGCCGGTTCTGCCAGGCGAGGGTCGTGGGATGGCAGGCGTAGTTGACGATCGTCGCGAGCGGTCGGCCGTCGACGCCGGTCACCCGGCCGACCGTCACGGTGTCGTCCGCCGCCTCCGCCTCCGGGTTGAAGCCGACGATGGCCCGGCCGTCGACGTCCAGCTCGCGGTCGGCCGCGAGGGCGCAGCGTCCCGTCGTCCAGTCGACGTGTGCCGGGGTGGCTGCCTGCAGCGCCTCCCGGCCGGCGGCGACGATGGCCTCGGCGAGCGCGTCCAGGTACGCGGCGATCAACTCGCCGCCGGGCAGGTCGCCGTCGGCGCGGCAGAGCACCGGACCGGCGTGCGTGTGCGAGAGCGCGATGAGGAGCTGGTGCTCGCCGAGACCGAGCTCGGCCAGTACGCGGGAGCGCACCGACCACTCGTCGTCGACACGTCGCCACCAGGTGCCGTCCACCGCGGCGAGCACGAGCGGCTCCGCGCCGCCGACGGCGAGCGCCGTGACCGTGAGCGGTCGGTGCGCGCCCTCCGAGCGCTCCCAGTCCGCAGGTCCCCAGTTCTTGGCCCGGATGCCGGTCGGCGGTGTGATGTCGCGTCGTGCAACGCCGAGCGGCGCGTCGGTGTGCGGCACGGCCAGGCGTGCTCCTCGTGCGGTCATCGCCCATCCCTTCCAGTGCTGTTCACAGGTAGTCCCCCGTCCAGTGGTGGGCGCGGGGATGCCCGACCGTCGCGCGGACGGCGTCCGCGCCGGAGTCGAGCGGGTGGAACATGCCGGTGTCGTCGTCCGGCCGGTCGCCGTCCGCGACCACGGTCGCGAGCAGCGCGTCGAAGGGCTCACCCGCCGGCAGGTGCGCCGAGACGGAGGTGACGCCCGCCGCCCGGAGGTCCGCAGCGACGGCGTGGCCGATGGCCGCGAGCGCGTCGGAACGACCGGCGGCCTCGAGCACCTCTCCCGCCTGCGGCCTGGCGACGGCGTATCCCGAGCGGTGCGTGTAGACGGTGGCGCCGGCGTACCAGCCGGCGGCACGGGCCCAGCCCAGGCCGTCGCGGACGGCCGTCAGCGGGCGGTCGGCGCAGGCGGCGTCGTAGTGCGCGGCGAGCGCGGCGGGGTCGATCGCCCGGATGGGGGCCCGCTCCACCCCGAGCGGGCCGCTCGCGGCGGCGTCGGCGAGCACGCCGTCCAGGCGGCGGTGCTGACGGAACGGCAGGAAGCCGCTGCCCGCGTAGACGCCGGGGGTCCCCGTGAACAGCAGCGCCCAGTCGTAGCCGGCCCTGCGGCCGAAGGCGACCGCGTCGTCCATCAGCTCGCGGGCGACGCCGCGGCCGCGTGCCCGCTGCGCCACGGCGACGTTGGCGATGCCGAGCACGCGCGCGACGCGCCCGGTGGCGGTGTGTCTGCGCTGGTCGACGAGGTAGAGCGCGCCGGCGATGCCGTCCGCGTCCTCCGCGACGAGCGTCCAGGACCGGTGCACGGGGTCCAGCCGCCACTGCGCGGCCATGCCCGGCTCCCCGAACGCCTCGTCCCAGAGCGCGACGACGGCGTCCTCGTCCTCCACCGCGGCGGCGCGCGGCACGGCGGCGGTCATCGGGCGGGCTCCGCGACGAGCTCCCGGGCGGGCTCCGCGACCAGCACGGGGGCGGGCTCCCGGGTGAGCGCGGCCAGCTCCAGCGCGGCGCGGTAGCTCTCGCGGGAGCGCCGCCAGGCCACGGGTGCGTCGCCGCCCCTGGCGAAGTCGACGAGGCGGCGGGCGAGTCCGGTGTATCCCAGGTCGTCGCCGTCGCCGAGCACGAGCTCGTGGGCGCCGTCCGGCGCGAGCACCCGGATCGCGTAGCGGTCGGGACCGGGCACGCCGCTCACCGAGACCGTCAGCGGCACACCGTGCACCGAGCCGAGCGCCAGGGCGACCGTCTCGGAGCGGGTCGGCAGGTCGCCGCGTGCGGACCGGCCGACCGCGATGATCGGGCGCGCTCCCGGGATGACGGCGTCCAGCAGCTCGAAGGCGTGCAGTCCGACGTTCAGGATGGTGCCGCCGGCACCCGCGGGATCGTCCTGCCAGTCGCGCTCGGGCGTCAGGAAACCGGCGATGTCGTGCTGGGCAGACACCTCCACGGCGAGCATCCTCGCCGGGTCCACCCGCTCGGCGAACCCGGCGACGGCCGGGGCGAACCGCAGCACCGACGCCGTCGAGAACCGCGAGCCCGCCGCATCCAGCCGGTCGAAGGCGCCGACCGCCTCCTCGGACGCCGCGACGGTCTTGTTGAGGAACACCGGGATGCCCGCCGCAGCGCACGCGGCGGCCACCGCGACGGCGCGCGGGGTGCGCGGGGTGGCCACCACCAGGTCGGGGCCGTCGGCGAGCAGGGCGCCCGGGTCGGGGGCGACGGCGGCGCCGAAGCGCTCGGCGAAGTCGTCGCGGCGGGCGGGGTCGTCCGCGTCCCACACGGCGCTCACGGTCGCGCCGATGTCGACGAGATTCGCGGCGTCCGCCCAGGGGTGACTGTGCGCGACGCCGGCGAAGGCCACGCGGAGCCCGCTCGTCCGGCCGGTCATGCCATCCGCTCCAGGTCGGCGGCAGTCACCGCGTGCCGCAGCGGCTCGTCCGCGGCGAAGCGCTCCAGCTCGTCCACCACGATCGCGCCCTGCCGCAGCCGGCCCTCCCTGGTGCCCGCCGCCTTGTGCGGGGTGAGCAGCGCGTTCGGGAGCGAGCGGAGGGGGTGGTCCGCCGGCAGCGGCTCCTCGTCGAACACGTCGATCGCCGCGCTCAGCCGGCCGCTGCGCAGCTCGGCCACCAGGGCGCCCTCGTCGACCAGCCACGACCGCGCGGTGTTCACGAGTCCGGCGCCGTCCGGCATCAGTGCCAGTTCGCGCGCGCCGATCATCCGGTGCGTCTCCGGGAGGGTCGGCGCGTGCAGGGCGACGACGGCGCCGGCGGCCAGCAGGTCGTCCAGCCCGACGAGCTCGGCGCCGAGGTCCGCCGCCTCCGCGGCGTCGAGGGTCGGGTCGGCGAGCAGCGGGCGCGCACCGAGCACGCGCAGCAGCTCGAGGTAGGCGCGGCCGGTCCGCGAGGCGCCGACCACGCCGACGGGCGCGCCGAGCAGCTCGTGCTGGACGGGCGCCCGCTCGGCGTCGCTCCACGGGACGCCCGCGTGCAGGGCGTGGTCGAACTGCGGGACGCGGTGCAGCAGCGCCAGCGTGAACGCGAGAGACACCTCGGCGACCGAGCGCGCCATCCCCGCGCCGGCCTGGGTGACGTGCACACCGGCCGCGAACAGCTCCGGCGTCGCGAACGGTTTCACGCTCGCGCCGGTGTGCGCGACCAGCCGCAGCGCGGGGAGCCTCGCGAGCATCCCCGCGTCGAACGCCGGGACGCCCCACGCGACCACGACAGCGCGCACCGCGGAGAGGTCGGCGGCCTCGAGCGCGGCGGGGACGGACTCCGCGACGAGCAGGTCGCCGCCGAGCCGCTCGGCGACGGAGGCGAGCCGGAGCCCGTCGCCGTCCGCGAAGAACTGGGGGCGCAGCGCCTCCGGCACCGCGACGAGGAGGGTCACCGGCATCAGCGCAGCCACTCGTCCCTGTGCTCGGCGATGAAGTCGTCGTCGCCGAGGTGCGGGTACGCCAGGCGCACGCGCTCGATCTCCTCCGCCTGGCCGGGCGAGAGCGTCTCCGCCTCGTCCAGGCACCAGACGCCCTCCAGCAGACCCTGCTGGCGCAGCACCTCGTGCACGCCCGCGATGACCCCGGCGAAGCCGTTCACCGGGTCGAACACGGCCGCGTTCAGGTCGGTCAGGTCGGCCGCGAGCGCCCCCAGCTCCGCCGAGGCGGCGGCGTCGCCGCCGTGGTGGCGCTTGGCGAGGTCGAGGACGCGCGTGGCCGCACGGGTGCCGACCGCCCACTGGCCGAGCAGACCGCCCGCGAACCGCCGCTCACGACCGGCGACGTGGTGGACGGCGGTCAGGTCGGCGACGATCGCGTCGTCGTTGCCGGTGTAGAGGCTCACCTCGTCCGCGCGGTCGGACTCCCCGACGCCGCGGACCAGCTCCGCCGTCCGGTAGCGGTCGAACGGCGCGGCCTTCACCGCCACGACGGACGGGAGGTCGGCGAACCGGCGCCAGAACGACCGGGACAGCACCGGACCGCCGATCGCCTCCTGCAGGTAGAAGCCGATCACCGGGAGAACCTCGCCGACGGCGGCGGCCCGTTCCAGCAGCGACTCCTCGGTCGCGCCGGGCACGCGCGGGCTCAGCAGCACCGCGTGGTAGCCGAGGCGGGCGGCGAGCTCGGCCTCCCTGACCGCCTGCGCGGTGTCCCCGACCACGCCGGCGACCCGGACGAGCGGACGGTCGGCCTCGGCGTCCAGCACGTCGGCGGTCAGCGCGAGCACCGGCTCCAGCAGGCCGCGCTCCGGCTCGTGGATCTCGAACTGCGTGGTGTGCACGGCGATGGCGATGCCGCCGGCGCCGGAGGCCAGGTAGTAGCGGGTGAGCGCGCGCTGGCGGCGCTCGTCGAGCCGGCGGGACGCATCCAGGGCGAGCGGATGCGCGGGGATGACCGCGCCGTCGCGCAGGACGACGGCGGCATCGGCGGGGAGCACCGGCGCCATCTCAGAACCGCCCGTCGCGCACGGCCCACTTGGTGGGCTTGCCCGAGGTGGGCAGCCCCTGCCGCAGCCAGTCGGCCTGCCACTCGATGAGCGTCCCGGCCGGGACGCCCGGGTAACCGAACAGCTCGAAGCAGCGTCCGGCGTCGTTGAGCAGGGCGGTGGGAGCGGGCTCCCCCGCGAACGCGACCTCGGTGTCCAGCAGCTCGCCGAACCGCTCGGCGACCCGGCGAACGCCGAGCTGCTCCGGGCCGGTCAGGTTGAGGGTGAACACCGCGTCGCTCGCGTGGCCGAGCGAGCGCAGCACGACCTCGTTCGCGTAGCCCTGCCAGACCACGTTCACGGTGCCGGTGGTGAGATCGACCGGCGCTCCGGCCAGAACGGTCGAGCCGATATCGGCCAGCACGCCGTAGCGCAGGTCGATCGCGTAGTTGAGGCGCACGAGCGACACGCGGGTGCCGCGGGTGACGGCCGCGAACTCGAACACCCGCTCCCGGCCGAGGCACGACATCGCGTACTCGCCGACGGGCGCGGGAGTGTCCGACTCCACCGAGCCACCGCTGGCGGACGGCACGAACGGGTACACGTTGCCGGTGGAGAGCGCGGAGATCGCGCTGTCGCGGTAGCGGCGCGCGACGCGGTCAGGGAGGGCCGCGTTCACCTCCCACGCCCACGACGAGTTCGTCGCGGCGCCGAACTTCGCGCCGACCATGAAGATCACCGACGGCGCGTCCGGCAGCTCGGCGAAGTCGGCGTCGGAGAGCAGGTCGAACGGCACGGGGACGACGCGCTCTGCGGCCAGCCGCTCCCGCGTCGCGGCGTCGCCGAACCGCGAGACCGCGTACACGGTGTCGCCGCCGCGGCCCGCCTCGTCGAGTGCGCGCCGAGCGAGCACCGATAGCGTCGGGCCCATCTTGCCGCCCGCGCCGAGGATGACGAGGTCGCCGGAGCCCTCCGCCAGGTCCGCGACCAGCTCGGGCCGCGGCGTGGTGAGCGCCTGTTCGAGGTCGTGCTCGGAGCGGAACATGTCTGCCTTTCGGTTCGGTGCGCCGGTCATCCCTTGATCCCGGCCGAGGTGACGCCCTCCTGCACGTAGCGCTGGGCCACGGCGTAGGCGAGGAAGATGGGCACGAGCGCGACGACGGAGCCGGCGAGCATCACGCTGAGCGGCACGTTCTGCTGCTGCAGCGAAGCGATGCCGACGGTCAGCGTCCACATGTCGGAGCTCTTGCCGATGATGAGCGGCCAGAGGAAGTCGTTCCAGTGCCACAGGAACACGAAGATGCCGAGGGTCGCCAGCACCGGCTTGCACAGCGGCAGCACGATGGTCAGGAAGATGCGGAACTCGCCAGCGCCGTCGATCCGCGCCGCCTCGAACAGCTCGTCGGGCAGGCCCTGGATGAACTGGCGCATCAGGAACACCGCCTGCGCGTTCGCGAGCGTCGGCAGGATGAGACCCCAGTAGGTGTCGACGCCGCCGAGCTTCGCCATCACGATGAAGGTCGGGATGAGCGTCACGTGGAACGGCACCATCACCATCGCCAGGAACGACCAGAACATGGTCTCCTTGCCGCGGAACCGCTTCTTCGCGAACGCGTAGCCCGCCATCGCCGACAGCAGCAGCACGGCCGCGACGCTGACAACCGCGTACACCAGCGTGTTCAGCAGCCACATCAGGATGTTCTGGCCGCCGAGCACCTGCTCGTACGAGGCCGTCGAGAGGTTCCACGGCAGCAGGCTCGCCGGGAAGTCGACCGCGAGGCCCGGCTTCAGGCTCAGCACCACCATCGCGTAGAACGGGAAGAAGCAGGCGACGGCGGCGATGCTCAGCCAGATGTAGCGCAGGACCAGCCCGGTCCTGGTCGGCTCGAGGGCACGGAATGCGCGCACCCGGGGGGTCGTCGTTGTCATTTCTGCCTCCCGATCAGCCGGCGCTGGATGAGCGCGACGACGAGCGTCATCACGAAGAGGGCGACGCCGATGGCGGCGGCGTAGCCGTAGTCGGAGTACTTGAAGCCCTGGTCGTAGAGCATGTAGACGAGCGAGTAGCTCGCGTGCGCCGGGCCGCCCTGCGTCATCACATAGACGAGGTCGAACACCTGGAACGACGCGGTCGTCTCGATCACGGCCAGGAAGAACAGCGTCGGCTTCAGGTGCGGCATCACGATGTACCGGAACCGCTTCCAGGCGCCTGCGCCGTCCATCAGCGCGGCCTCCTCGTGCTCGCGCGGCACATCCTGCAGCGCGGCGATCACGATGAGCATCCCGTAGCCGAACCGGGACCACACCCCAACGACGACGAGGGCGGGCACGACCAGGACGCTGGAGTTCAGCCACGAGCCGCCGAGGCCGAGTGGCGTCATCAGCGCCGACCACGGCCCGTCGCTGGAGAAGATCCACTTGAAGATCGCACCCGCGAGCACCAGGGAGGTGATCACCGGCAGGAAGAAGACGGACCGGAAGAAGCGGCTCCCACGGAACGCGCGGCGCACCCCGAGCGCCATCGCGACCGACAGCGCCACCGAGATCGGCACCGCGAGCACCGAGTACGCCAGCGTCACCCCGAGCGCCTGCCAGAACGTCGGGTCGGCGAGCATCCGCTGGAAGTTCTTCACGCCCTCCCAGTCCAGCTCCCCCGAGATGTCGTAGTCGAAGAAGCTCAAGCCCACGCCCGCGATCGCCGGGCCGAAGCGGAAGGCGAGGAACAGCAGGAACGCGGGCAGCACGAAGAACAGGCCGACGCGCGCCTCGCGGCGGGCGAGGATGCGCTTGGTGATCCCGGGCGGGCGGCCGCCGGGACGCGCGGCGTCCGGCCGGTCCGCCGCGGGGGGCGGCGGGGGTGCGGTGCGGGTGGTGGTCACGGGGTTCTTCCCTCCAGACCGCGGCCGGGCCGGGATGCGCGGGGGACGCATCCCGGCCCGCCGGGTCACTTGATCAGCGGCTGTGCGGCGGCGGCGGCGTCCTTCAGCGCCTGCTCCGGCGTCTTGGTGCCGAGCAGGGCGGCCTGGATCTCCGGAGCCAGCGCACCCATCACGGCGCGGGCGCTCGGCTGCAGCTCGCCGACGCGGACGGTCGGGATCGTCTTCTCGATCGCGGACTGCACCGGGTCGTCGGCGTAGAGCTCGCCGGTTGACTTCAGCGGCGAGAAGTAGCCGGCCGCCAGGTCGTAGGCCTTGGAGTTCTCCGCGTTGGTCGCGAACGCCGCGAACTCGCCGGCCGCCGTCTTGTCCTTGGCGCCCTTCAGCATCGCGAGCGAGCCGACGGTGCCGTACGCGACGGACTCCTCGTCCTTCAGCGGAGGCTTGATGACGATGTTCTCGTCCCCGCCCCAGAAGGTCTTCACGTCGGTCGGCAGCGACTGCCAGGTGCAGGCGACCTTGTTCGTCGCGATCGCGGTCTGCTCCAGCGACGGCATCGTCGAGATGAGGTCCTTCTCGATGTAGCCCTTCTTGGCGAAGTCGCTGATCAGCTGCAGCGCCTTGGCACCGGCCTTGCTGTCGAAGGCGACCTTGCTGCCGTCCTTGGAGTAGACGGAGCCGCCCGCCTGCCAGAGCAGCGGGTAGAAGGTCATGTTGAGGGTGACGTCCGGCGAGCCGTAGTACTGGGTGATGTAGATGCCCTTCTCCTTGAACTTCGGAGCGAGAGCGGTCAGGTCGTCCCAGGTGCTCGGGTAGTCGGTGATGCCGGCGGCGTCGAACGCCTTCTTGTCGCACATCAGGGCGTTGGAGCTGGTCAGGATCGGCGCGCCCAGCAGCTTGCCGTCGACCGTGATCGAGTCCTTCACGTTGTCCAGGATGTCGCTCTGCTGGTCCTTCGGCAGGTACTCGTTCATCGGCTCGATGGACTTCGCGTACGTCGACAGCTGGTCCGGGATGAGGTAGACGAGGTCGGGGCCCTTGCCTGCGGCGATCGCGGTGCTCAGGGACTCGTCGCGGTTCGCCCAGGGGTAGATCTCGTACTTGACCGTGATGTCCTTGTGCTCGGCCTCGAACGCCTTGACGGTCTTGTCCCAGAGGCTCTTGTGGGCGGCCTCGTCGGCGATGACGGGGTAGATCCACATGGTGACGGTCTTGCTGCCTCCGGAGTCTCCCGACGTCCCGCTGCAGCCGGCCAGGGCGAGCGCCGAAGCGCCGGCCACGGCGGCCGCCGTGATCATCTTCTTGTACCGCATGCTGCTCCTTCTTGGGTGGGGATGGGGCGCGGCGGACGCCGCGGGTGGAACGGTCTTCAGGCGGTCGGCACGGGCTCGACGCTGCCGCGGTGGCGGGAGCGCTCGGCGGCGAACACCGCCAGGTGGCTGTCGAGGGATTCGCGCGGGCCGGAACGGATGAGGGATGCGTCGCCGGCCGCGACCGCCGCGGTGAAGGCGGCCATCACGCCGCCGTCCCCGCCGCCGTGGTCGCCGCCGGCGTTGGCCGCGCCGGTGGGTCCGGTCTCGTGGACCGTCGACTCGCCGGTGCGGAAGTCGGTGACACGGACGCGCTCGCCGTCGCCGTCGAGCATCCCGTGCGAGCCGAAGATCTGGGTCTTGCGGTGTTCCTGCTCGCTGAACGCGGTCATCGTGAAGGTGCCGGCGGTGCCGTCCTCGAACTGGAAGGCGACCACCTGGTTGTCGACGACAGTGTTGTCTGCGGCGTAGACGCAGCGTCCGTACGGCCCGGTCCGCAGCGCCTCGTGCACGCCCTCCTCGGTGGCGTCGTCCGTGATGACGGTGACCGGCCAGACGGCGCCCTCCTCGCGGACGACGGGGTAGTAGAGCTTCTGGGCGGCGTACGGGCAGCTGTTCTGCAGCGGGCAGTCGAGGCAGCGGTCGGCGGCGAGCGCCGGGCGGTTCTCGTGCCGGAAGTGGTGGCGGGAGCCGAAGCTCGCGACGGTGGCGATGCGCTTGCCGGTCACGTACCGGATCCAGTCGAGATCGTGGCTGGACTTCGCGAGCAGCATCGGCGCCGCCTGGTCCTCGCGGCGCCACGGCCCGCGCACGTACGAGTGCGCCATGTGCCACCAGCCGACCGGCTCGAGGTGCTGCACGGTGATGATGTCGCCGAGCACGCCGCTGTCGACGACCTGCTTCACGAGGTCCGTGTACGGCATGTACCGCATCACGTGGCAGACGCCGAAGAGCACGCCGGTGCGCTCGACCGCGGCGACGATCCGGCGGGACTCGTCCTCGGTGGGCGCGAGCGGCTTCTCCATCAGGATGGCGTAGCCGGCCTCGGCGCAGGCGATAGCAGGCTCCACGTGCTGGCGGTCCTGCGTCGCGATGATGACGGCGTCCGCGACGCGCTCCGGCTGGGCGACGAGCTCGCGCCAGTCGTCGAAGTGCCGCACGTCCGGATCGCCCGCCGCGACGATGCCGCGCTGGAAGGGCCGCGGGTCGGCGACGGCGACGAGCCGGGCGCGGCCGGGGTTGGCGTGGATCCACCGCGTATACGACTGGCCGCGGTTCCCCGCGCCGATCAGCGCGATGCGCACGGGCTCGGCGGTCTGGGCGGTGGTGGTCATCGTCTCGGATCTTCCTGTCGTGGCTCTGGCGTTCGTCGGCTGCGTCAGGAGGTTCGCCGTCGAACGCTCCCACGATAGCATTATTGCTATAGCATGTAGCAAATGACGAACGCGGGACGAGACGTTTACGTAAACGAAACATCCCGCCACGCGAAGAACGCGATGTGGTGCCATTCCATCCTCGCGTCCTATAGCTTGTAGCGGAACCCACGGGGACGGTGGGCGGCCGTCAAGGAGGAAGAGCGATGGCACTCGGGAGCGTTGCCGACCGGAACATCTCGGCGAAGGTCGCGGACGAACTGCGCGAGGCGATCCAGAACGGATCCCTCGAACCGGGCGAGCGCCTGGTCGAGCGCAAGCTGGCCGACCGGCTCGGCGTCAGCCACATCCCGGTGCGGGAGGCGCTGGCGAAGCTGGCCGAGGAGGGTCTCGTCGAGCGCACCCCGCGCCGCGGCGCCCGCGTCGCCCTGCTCAGCGAGAAGGAGGTCGCCGAGATCTCCGGCCTGCGCATCGTTCTCGAGCAGTACGTGGCGCGGAGCGTGCAGGAGAGCTGGAGCGCGAAGACCGAGACGCAGTTGCGGCGCATCGTCGCCTCCATGGTCGCCGCCGCCGAGCGCGGCAACCTCGACCAGCTGTTCGCGCTGGACCGGAAGTTCCACGAGACGCTCTGGGAGCTGGCGGACAACCGCACGCTGCTGACGATCGCCTCGCAGCTGCGCAGCCGCATCAACGGCTTCCTGCGCGCGGCGAACGCCAGCCTCGCACCGGATCAGCTCGTGGCGCACGCCGCATCGCACGCCACCCTGGTCGACGCGCTCGCCTCCGGCGACCGTGCCCGCGCCGAGGCCGCGATGGCCGACCACGTCTCGATCGCCGCGGAGCGCATCGCCACCGTCACCCCCGCCGACCTCCCCGCCTGACCCGCCCCGTCCCCGTCCCCAGCAGCCGAGTACGCGGATTATCCGCGTACTCGGCCGTTTCGGGCCGATTTTCTCCGTACTCGGCGGTTAGAAGGCGGCGAGGGTGGTGAGGATGGTGGCAGCGGGGAGGGAGGCGGCGGACTGCCAGCCGGTTCCGGCCCAGAGGTGGACGCGGTCGGCGTCGCCCGCCGCGGCGGCCGCCTTGCGCATCCCGGACGTGAGGTGGTGCAGCGCCGGGTAGCCGAGCGGCGCATCCTCGTTCGCGCTGAGGAAGGCGTTCACCAGCCCGCGCGCCGGACGCCCGGTGAAGGCCCGCGTCAGCGCCGTGCGCGTGAAGCGGGGATCGGCGAGCGCGGCCCGGTGCGTGGCCGAGGCGCCGCTCTCGTCGCTGCGCAGCAGCAGGGTGCCGACAGCGACGGCGGAGGCGCCAGCCTCCAGGGCCGCTCGCACATCGCTGGGCCCGCCGACTCCGCCGGCCGCGACGATCGGCAGGTCCGCCGCACCCCGGGACACCGCATCCCGGACCGCCCGCACCAGCTCGGGGAGGGCGAGCTGCTCCGGAGGCCGCCCAGGAGTGAGCGTCCCCCAGTGGCCGCCCGCCGCGGACGCCTGCACGACCAGCCCGTCGACACCCGCGTCGACCGCGGCGCGCGCCTCGTCCGCGGACGTCACCGTCTGCAGCAGCGTCACCCCCGCGCGGCGCAGCGCGGCGAGCGCCCCGGCCGGCGGGATGCCGAACGTGAAGCTCGCGACCTCCGGCCGCTCGGCCAGCAGCACGTCCAGCTTGGCCGCCCAGGCATCGTCGTCCTCGACGGGCGCGGGAGGCAGCGTCGCGCCGAGCCGGTCGGCGTCGGGGCGGATGCGGTCGGCGTACGCGGCGTAGCGTCGCGGATCGACGGGGACCGGGTTCGGCGCGAACAGGTTCACGCCGAACCGGTCGGTCGTCCGCCGCAGTTCCGCGATGCGCTCGGCGAGCGCGTCCGGCGCCAGGTAGCCGCCCGCGAGGAACGGGTACGCCCCCGCGGCTGCTGCGGCGGCGGCGAGCGCCGGCGTCGTGCCCCCGCCCGCCATCGGGGCGGCGACGAGGGGGATGCGCATCCCGAGCCGGTCGGTGAGCGCGCTCACGAGGCGAGCGCCGCGTTCAGTTCGAGGAGCTGCTCGGCGAACAGTGCCGCGCCGCCCTGAGCGGGATGCCGGATGGCGGGCGCCTCCAGCCCGGCGGCCGCGATCGCACCCTGGGCCTTGCGGCCCACCGCCACCACGGTCTCGATGCCGAGCGCGCGGATCAGCTCCAGTGCGACCGGCGCCCCCGCCCGCACCTCCGCAGGCCGCGGCGTCCGGTTGCTGCGCGGGTCCCCCGCCACGAACGGATGCAGCGGGTACACCGGCCAGGACAGCGGGATGGGCCCGCGCCAGTCGCGGAGGGTCGCCCACACCACCCTGCTCGACGCCTCCCACGGCGCCTGCGGCTCCGCGGGCAGCTCGAGGCCGGGCACGACGCCCGCCTCCGCCTCCCGGGGCGAGACGAACGGCACGCCGGTGATGGTCATCCCCCGCCAGCCCGGCGCCTCGCCCAGCAGCAGCACCGACGCGTGCGGCAGCGCGAAGTAGCGCCGCAGGTTGCGCTCGCGGCGGCGGCCCTCCTCGTCGTCGCCGTAAAGCGCCTCGGCGTCGAGCGGGACGGGCAGCTCGCGGAGCATCCGGAAGAAGCGTTCCAGCGGATCGGCGGCCATGCCTCTACAGTGCCACGGACCGCCACGGACCGCCGCGAGGTCAGTGGGCCGCGACCGCCTTGGACTTCGACATCCGGTCGATCGCCGCGAGCGCCACCGCCGACAGGATGAACACGCAGTGGATCACGACCTGCCAGAACACGCCCTCCGACGTGTACTTCTCGCTGCCGAGGACGCCGCCGCCGGCAATGCCGATGTCGCCGACCGCGATGAACGTCTTCAGCAGGTGGATGGACGAGATGCCGATGATCGCCATCGCCAGCTTCACCTTCAGCACGTTCGCGTTGACGTGCGAGAGCCACTCCGGCTGGTCGGGATGCCCGTCCACGTTGACGCGCGAGACGAACGTCTCGTACCCGCCGATGATGACCATGATGAGCAGGTTGGCGATCATGACCACGTCGATGAGGCCGAGCACCGAGAGCATCACGTCGGCCTCGCTGATGTGGCCCTTGACCAGCACCTCCTCCGCCAGATGCCAGAGCTCGACCATGAACACCCAGACGTAGACGACCTGGGCGACGATCAGGCCGAGGTAGAGGGGCGCCTGCAGCCAGCGGCTGAAGAAGATGAGTGAGCCGATGGTGCGGCTGGCCGGGCTCTGCGGACGCCGCCGGGGCGCGTCGCCGCGCGGCTCGCGCGGCCCGGCGGGGTCGTCGGGTCCGGCGGGGCCGGCGTGGGTGGTCGGGGCGGCGGGGGTCTCGATCACGGGCGTCCTCACGTTTTTTCGGGCTCTCAGGATAAGAGCGCGAACATGTGAGAACGCTCAGGAAACGGCGGGACCCGACGTCAGCTCGCCGTCAGCGGGGAACCGCACCGTCACGTACGCCTGCCCGCAGCCGGTCTGCGCGACCGCGAAGTCCTTGCTGCGCTCCGTCACCGCGCCCGACACGTCCTTCGCCTCCAGGCGCACCGTCAGCGACGGCGCGGGCGTGCCCGGAGGCGTCGGCACGCGAAGGGTCGCCGTGCCCGGTTCGACCGAGCGGCAGACCTCGAGCGCGCACGCCGTCACCGTGCCAGAGGGATGGGCATCCAGCCAGCCGGAGGCGTCGACGACGAGCCGCGTGTCGGCGGAGACCGCCGCGGCACACCTCCCGGCCACCGAGCAGCCCGACAGGGATGCGGCGGCGAGACACACCGCGGTCGCGGCGGCGACGGCGACGCTGCGACGGGAGCTCACGGTCCCGAACGTACTACGGCTGCACCGCGACCCGGGGGTGGCTCGTGCAGGCGAGTGCCGCATCCACCTCGGCCAGCGGGAAGACCGCGCCGACCTGCTCCGCGAACGGGTAGTTCGCACCGGCCTCTGCGAGGAAGCGGACGGCCTGCTCCAGGTGCCGCGGCGCGTAGTTGTGCACTCCGCGGATCGTCAGCAGGCGGCGGACCAGCTGCTCCGGCATGACCGAGAGCTCCGGCCCCGGCGACACCGACCCGACCAGCACGAGCACGCCGCCGACGTCGACCGCCCCCAGCAGCGAGCGGACCGCCGAGGCGGCGCCGCTCAGCTCCAGCGCGATGGTCGGGGAGGACGCGCGGCCGCCCGCCTTGTTGAGGGCCGTGGCGAGTCCGGTGCGCGAATCGGCCGCGGCGCGCGGGTCGGCGACGGCGAGCGCGCCGAACGCGCGCGCGGCCTGGCGACGCTCCGGGACGGGATCGCTGACCACGACGCGCGCGCCCGCCTCCGTCGCCATCGCGGCGGCGGTGAGTCCGAGCATCCCGGCCCCGGCGATCAGCACGAGCGCGCCGTCGAGCGGCACGATCGCGGAGGCGGCCTCGAGCGCGGCAGCGACGGTCGCGGTGGAGCAGGATGCGGGGGCCAGGATCTCGGCGGGCAGGTCGTCGGGGACCGCCACCATCGGCGTGCCGTCCAGGATGTGCGTGTGCGTCGCGAACCCGCCGGACAGCTCCCAGCCGCGCCGCATCCGCTCGTGGCCGTACTTCTGCAGGTTCAGGCACTTCTGCGGGAGGCCGCGACGGCAGCGGGCGCAGCGCCCGCACGGCACGGCGACGGACCAGACGACGCGCTCGCCGATCGAGACGCGATGGCCGTCGGTCGTCTTCGCGCCGCCGCGGCCGAGCGCGATGACCCTGCCGACCTGCTCGTGGCCGAGTACCAGCGGCGTCGGCGCCGGGCGGTGACCGAGCACGGTGTGCACATCGGAGCCGCACACGGTCGCGAGCTCGATCGCGACCAGCGCGTCCCCCGGTGCGAGCCGCACACCGGGCACCGCCACCGCCTCGTGCGGGTGCCCCTCGCCCTGCCACACCATCGCGGTCGCCGACGGGTAGACGCTCACCCCCATGCCCAGGCTCGCCGGCGGCTCGACGACGCGCGGGGTCACCGCCTTGATCGTCACCGGCCGCTCTGCCCCTCCGGCTCGTCGCTGTCGGCGGCATCGTCCGCGTCGTCGGCGGCATCGTCGCCCTCGGCATCGTCCGCGTCGTCGGCGGTCTCGCCGTGCAGCTCGTCCAGTTCGTCCAGCTCGTCGTCGAGGTCGTCGTCCTCTTCGAGATCGTCCAGGCCCAGCAGCGCGGCGAGCTCGGCGACGCTCTCGATCACCGCGTCGGCGCCGGCGTCCGTCAGCGTCTCCTCGTCGTGAGCGCCCGTGAGCACGCCGACGACGAGCCCGGCACCGGCCGCGAGACCCGAGGCGACGTCGCTGGCCGTGTCGCCGACGACGACCATCCCGTCAACGCTGGTCGCGCCGGTGCGCAGCAGTGCCGTCAGCGGCAGGTCAGGGAACGGGCGGCCGCGCCCGGCCTCGGCGGGGCTCAACGTGAGATCGGCGAGGTCCCGCCAGCCGAGGGCGTCCAGGACGGCGTCCTGCGTCGTGCGCGAGAAGCCGGTCGTCAGCACCACCTTCACGCCGTCCTCGCGCAGCCGGCGGATCAGCCGCTCGGCGCCGGGCACCGCGCGCAGCCCCTCCTCGGCCGCGAGTTCCGCGTACGCCGACTCGAAGACGGCGTTCGCGTGCTGCGCCTGATCCTCGTCGCCGGTGAGCGCGCGGAAGACGGTGATCTTGGACTGGCCCATCGTCTCGCGAACGTAGTCGAGCGCGCGCACCAGCTCGTCCGGCGTCTCCCCGATGCCGGCCACCTCGGCGGCGCGCTCGAACGCGCGCTCGACGAGCCCGTCGTCCACGACAGTGGTTCCCGCCATGTCGAGCACGACCAGCTCGAGGTCGGCGAGCTCGGCGTCGCCCGGCTCCTGCTCCTCGAGGATCGCCGTGTCGTCGAACTCGCTCGTGATCAGACCGTCGGGGGTCATCGTGGTGCCTTTCTGTCGGTGCGGTGGATGCTGCGGCACGGGATGCGGGTCCCGGGCCGTCGGTCAGCGGGCGCGGGCGTTCCCCGCGGTGGTCAGGACGCCGGGGGCGGCCGAGAACAGCTCGTCCACGACGCGGTCGGCGAGGCCGAGCCCCGTCGTCATGCCGATGCCGGTCGTCACGGAGACGACCCGCACAGACGGCGCGGGCGAGGCCACGAGGAACTCGTCCGGCGCGGAGGCGTAGACGCCCTGCCAGCGCTGCCGGACGCGCAGCCGTTCCGCGCCGAACAGCGCGGCGGTGCGCTCGAGCAGCAGCTCGAACGCACGCTCCGACTGGAACGGCGTGACGTCGTCGCCGCGGTAGTGCGTGTCGCCGACGATCAGCGTGCCGTCCGGCCGCTGCGTGTACATCTGGTTCACGTCGAGCTCGGCGAGCTCCGGCTGCTCCTCGGAGAGCCGGGCGCGCAGTGCGCCCGCGCTCGGCGTGTGCGCGAACCCGGCGTAGCGGGTGAGCGACCAGCCGGTGAGCACCGGGGACGACAGCGGTCGCTCCAGTTCCGCGTCGACGAGCATCATGTCCAGCCCGCAGCGCTGGATGCCGTGCGCCTCCGCGATGCCGGGGAACAGCTGGTCCACGTCGTGGTTCACCGCGACGACGACCGCATCGGCGGAGAGGCGCCCGCGCGAGGTGTGCACCTTGCCGGTCTCGACGCCGGTCACGGTGGTCTGCCAGTAGAAGTCGACGCCGTGCGCGTCCAGCCAGCGGGCGATGGCCGCGGCCGCCTCGCGCGGGTCCACCTGCAGGTCGGCGGGCAGCAGCGCGCCGCCCAGCGCGACGCCGTCGGCGACCGGGATGCGCTCGCGCACCTCGGCCGTCGTCAGCATCCGCACGTCGTGGCCGCCGCGCCGGTCGCGGAACTCCTCCAGCACCGCCAGCTCGTCCGGCGCCTGGGCCACGACGACCGTGCCGGTCTCGCGCAGCCAGAACCCGGCCTCCCGCGCGAGCGTCAGCCACAGCTCGCGCGCCAGCTCGGCGTAGGCGCGGGCCTCGCCCTCCTGGCCGGTCACGCACAGGTGCCCGAAGTTGCGGATGGAGGCGCCGTTCACGCCGGACGCGCGGTCGACGACCGCGACGGTGAGGCCGCGGCGCAGCGCCGCGACGGCGTGCCCGAGCCCGACGATGCCCCCGCCGACGATCGCGAGGTCGTAGTGCCTGCCCATCCCTGCCTCCTGTCCGCGCCTCAGCGCAGCGCCTTCCGCATCCACACCGCGAGGCCTTCGACCACGAAGACCGTCGCCATAATCACGAGAACGAACGCGAACACCTCGTTCCACGCCGAGACGCGCGCCGCGTTGTTCAGGTAGAAGCCGATCCCGCCGCTGCCGACGACACCGAGCACGGTCGCCGCGCGGATGTTCGAGTCGAACAGGTAGAAGCTGTGGCCGACGAACGCGGGCACGCTCGGCGGCACGGTGGCCGCCGAGTACACCTGCAGCCGCCGGGCGCCGACCGCGGTGAGCGCGCGCTGCGGACCGGACGGCACCTCCTCGATGGAGTCGGCGAACAGCTTGCCGAGCAGGCCGACGCCGCCGAACGCGAGCGCGAACACGGCGGCCGTCGGGCCGAGCCCGGTGATGATGATGAGCACGATCGCGAGCACCAGCTCCGGAACGCCGCGGATCGCGACCAGCAGTGTGCGGAACGTGCCGCGGGTCACGGGGCCCGGTGCGACATTGCGGGCCGCGAACGAGCCGAGCACCAGCGAGAGCAGCAGGCTGACCACGGTGGCGGCGAGCGCGATCAAGACCGTGTCGCGCATCGCGATCGCGATCTGCTCGACCGTGTACGGCTCGAACGTCGGGGGCCAGAACCGGATCAGCGGGAGGTTGCGCCAGAAGGTGAGGAAATCGCCCCAGTGGATCTGCGCCACCCAGAACGCGCCGACGACGACCACGGCGAGCACGACGACGGTCACCGTGTTGCGGACCCGGCGCCGGCCGAGCGTGCGCGGCTTACCGCCGCCGAGCATCCCGCGCCGGATGACGGAGGAGACGACCTCCATCACGACGCAGAGCGCGAACATCACGACGGCGAGCGCCATCGCGGTGCGGTAGTCGAGCGTCGCGAGCGCCTTCCACATCTCGTAGCCGAGGCCGGCCACCCCGACGTATCCGAGGATGATCGACCCGCGCAGGTTGATGTCGTTGCGGTGCAGCACGGTCGCCACCCAGCTCGGCGCCACCTGCGGCAGCACCCCCGAGAAGAACTCCTGGGCGCGGCTCCCGCCCGCCGCTCGGATCGCCAGCCGCGGCCCCTCGTCGATCTGCTCGATGGCGTCGGCGAAGAGCTTGGAGATCATCCCGATCGAGTGGATGCCGATGGCCAGGATGCCGGGGAGCGTGCCGAGGCTGAACAGCACGGCGAAGACCATCGCGAGCACAACGTCCGGCAGCGAGCGGGTGGCGACGGTGAGGAACCGGCCGATCCACTGCAGGCTGCGGTGCGGTGTGGTGTTCGCCGCGGCGATGTAGGCGACGGGGACGGAGAGCAGGGCGGCGAGCAGGGTGCCGAGCACGACCATCCCGAGTGTCTGCCCGATGGCCGGCCAGAGCACCTCCGGCGGCGGGAACCGCAGCGGGACCACCCGCTCCAGGAACGCCTCGGCGTGCGGCAGCGAGCGCGCCACCGTCTCGAAGCTCACCCCGAGGATCGGGAAGGCGGCGATGCCGGTCGCCAGCAGCGCGACCAGCACGATCACCGCGGCGGTGCGCGAGGCGGAGGGACGCGGACGCCGGACAGCGGCCCGCGCCTGGAGGGGGACCGTGACCATCAGCGGGTGGTGCTCTGCTCGGAGAGCACGGCCTGCGCGAGCTCGCGCTCCTCCGCCGCGTCCGCGCCGGTGCCCAGCTCGGTCTCGATCGCCGAGAGCTCCTGGGTGGTCACGGCCACCCGGCCGTAGATCTCCATGACCTGCGCCTTGTCCAGGCCCGCGGTCGGGGTGTCGAGCACGACGCTGCCGTGCCGGAGGCCGACGATGCGGTCGCCCCAGCCGAGCGCGAGGTCCACCTGGTGCAGGCTGCAGACGACGGTGAGGCCGTCGTCGAGCGCGATCTCGCGGATCAGCGACATCACGGTCTCGCTGGACTCCGGGTCGAGGGAGGCGACGGGCTCGTCGGCGAGCAGCACCTCCGGCTCCTGCATGAGGGCGCGGGCGATGGCGACCCGCTGCTGCTGCCCGCCGGAGAGCGTGTCAGCGCGCTGGTAGGCCTTGTCGGCGAGGCCGACGCGCTCCAGGTGCGCGAGCGCCCGGCGGCGCAGCGATGCCGGGTAGCTGAAGACGCCGAGCCGCGGACCGCGCAGCGTGGCGAGGGACCCGGTCAGCACGTTCTCGAGCACGGTCAGCGGCCCGACCAGCTCGAACTGCTGGAAGATGAAGCCGACGCGCGAACGGAGGGCGCGCAGTCCCCGGCCCTTCAGCCCGGGGACGGACTGGCCGAGCACGCGCACGTCGCCCTGCGAGGGCAGCTCGAGCCCGTCGAGGTGCCGCAGCAGGGTGGACTTGCCGGAGCCGGAGAGCCCGAGGAGGACCACGATCTCCCCCCGGTCGACGGACAGCGTCACGTCGTCCAGCGCGGTCGTCTCCCCGAACCGCTTCGTCACCCCGGACACCTCGACGGCGCGCGCGTTTCCAGCCATGCGCTCACGCTAGGAGCCCGGGACGACGCGGCCGCGACGCCCGGGTTACGCCCCGGTGAACGCGAGGCGACACCCGCGCGCTCCCACCCTGTCCCCGGGGATGCGGAAACGCCCGCCCCCGAGTGCGAGGACGGGCGTTCCTGAGGGTATCGGGGCTACTTGGCCTCGCACTGCGCGGCCTTGGTGACCTTGCAGATGTCGCGGATCTGGTCGTAGTACTTGTCGTCGACCGGGCTGAACGCGTAGAACGTCGCCTTGAAGCCGTCCGAGTCGGCGTTCTTGATGCCCGCCTTCTGGATGTCGTCGATCGTCACGCTCGACAGCTTGTCCGAGAGGTCCTTCTTGATCTCGTCCGGGAGGGTGTTGGAGAACACCATCGGCGCGCCGGGGACCATCGTCTTGGCGACGACCTTGAGGCCCGGCTGCGCGTCCACCGCGGAGTCCTCGGCGAAGCCGGCCTGGCATTCGGCGCCCTGCGACACCTTGAGCGCGGACGCGTCGTGCTTGCCGGCGAACACCGGCGTGATGTCCTTCTGCGGGTCGATGCCGGCCTTGATCAGGTTGTAGGTCGGGAACAGGTAGCCCGACGTCGAGCTCGGGTCGACGAAGCAGACCTTCTTGCCCTTGAAGTCCTCGAGGGAGCTGATCGACGAGTTCGCCGGGACGACGGCCTCGGAGTAGTAGCCGGGCTTCTGGCCCTCCTTGGTGATGATGGAGGCGAACGGCGTGATCTTGGCGCCGCCGTTGGTGGCGGTCACGTAGGTGAAGCCGGAGAAGCTGGCGACATCGATCTGGCCGGCGATGGCGGCCTGGATGAGCGCGGTGTAGTCGCTCGACTCGCGGTACTCGACCTTCTTGCCGGTGATCTTCGCGATGTAGTCGGCGATCGGCTGGTAGTTGGACTGCGTGTTCACCGTGTCCGGCACGACGCCGAAGACGAGCGTGCTCGAGTCCTTGGCGAACGTCCCCGCGTCCGTCGCACCGTCCGTGGACGAGGCGCCCGCTGTGCCGCTGCACGCGGCGAGACCGAGCGAGAGGACGAGGGCGGCGCCGACCGCGAGCGTCTTGGTGATGGACAGTTTCATGGGAGTCCGGGACCTTCCTGGTGAGGTGTGCGCGCACCGGTAGGGCCCCGGCGGCGGCTGTGTTCCGTCGGGAACGCTAGGGGCGCCAGGCGACGGGACGGGCAACCACCGGTGTCCGGGCCGTGAACGGTTGGCGCTCGGTGGCGCTCGGGCGCACCGGCGGGCAGACTCGGTGCGTGACCGATGCGGGTGAACGGCAGGAGCTGCTGCTCGTCGACGCCCTCTGGAACGGCGACGGCTTCGACGGGACGACTCTGCTGGAACGCGACGGGGACCGTCTGCGCGTCGTGCCCCCGCCGGCCGACGGCGCGCCCGGCGTGCCCGCGCGCCACCTCGGCGGCACGCTCATCCCCTCGCTGACCGACCACCACGTCCACCTCGGGCTGGTGGATGCGGCCGCCCTGTTCGCGGGCGGCCTCACCCGCGTGATCGACCTCGGCTGGGTCCCGTCGGTCGCGGCGGCTTGGCCCGCGGCTCACCGCGACGCCGGACCGGAGGTCGCCATCGCGGGCGGCCTCATCACCGCGCCGGGCGGCTACCCCGCGCGCTCCGGCTGGGCGCCGGCGGGTGCAGCGGTGGAGGTGCACGACGCGAGCGGCGGACGGGCGGCGGTCCGCGCGCAGCTGGCGCTCAGCGCATCCCGCATCAAGATCACCCTGAACACCGACGCCGGTCCGACCCTCGATGACGGGACGCTGCGGGCCATCGTCGAGGAGGCGCATGCGGCGGGCGTCCCCGTCGCCTGCCACGCGCAGGGATCCGGCCAGGCCGCCCGCGCGCTGGCCGCGGGAGTCGATCAGCTCGCGCACACCCCGTACGCCGAGCGGGTCCCGGACGGCGTGATCGCCGATGCCGTGGCGGCCGGGATGACCTGGGTCTCGACGCTCGACATCAACGGCTGGGGCGACCGGACCACCGCCGCGCACCGGTTCGCGTTCGACAACGCGCGACGGTTCCTCGCCGCCGGCGGCACCATCCTCTACGGCACCGACCAGGGCAACGGCGACCTTCCGGCCGGAGTGGATGCGCGCGAGCTGCAGCTGCTCCACGACGCGGGCCTGACCGGCGCAGCCCTCGTGCGCAGCATCGCGGGCGGCACCAATCAGGCCGGCGCAGCCCTCGTGCGCAACGTCGCCGGCGGCGAGCGCACCGAGGTGATCGGGCCCCGCTGCGCCTGGCTCCCGACCGCCCCGCCGGCCGACGACGCCGTGCTCCCCTCCTGGCTGGCCACCGCGCGCGCCCGCTTCGTCCGCACCCTCTGACCCGCCGCCACTCATCCACACCCCAGCCGCCGAGTACGCAGATAATCGCCCCGAAACCGTCGAGTACGCAGAGAATCTTCGTACTCGCCGGCCGGGCGACGGCGGGCGTTGCAGTTCCGTGACGGTCGGCGGAGAATTGCAGCATGGCCGTCGACGACAACACCCGCGAGTTCGACCCCGACATCGTCACCGACTTCCGCGAGCGGATGTCGTACGGGTCCTACCTCGACCTCGGGACGCTGCTCAGCGCGCAGAAGCCGGTGAGCGTCCCCGAGCACCACGACGAGCTGCTGTTCATCATCCAGCACCAGACCACCGAGCTCTGGCTGAAGCTGGTGCTGCACGAGCTGGAGTCCGCGCGCGACCTGCTGCGCGCCGACGAGCTGCAACAGGCGCTCAAGCGCATCGCCAGGGTCAAGCACATCCAGAAGACCCTCACCGAGCAGTGGTCCGTGCTGGCGACGCTCACCCCGACCGAGTACGCGGAGTTCCGCGGCTTCCTCGGCAACTCCTCGGGCTTCCAGTCGTACCAGTACCGCGCGGTCGAGTTCGTGCTCGGCAACAAGAACCGGCGGATGCTCTCGGTGTTCCGCGACGATCCGGCCGCCCACGCGCTGCTGAAGGAGCTGCTGGAGGCGCCGAGCGTCTACGACGAGTTCCTCCGCTACCTCGCCAGGGCCGGCCATCCCGTGCCGCGCGCGCTGCTCGATCGCGACGTCACCGAGGCGCACGTGTTCACCCCCGAGCTCGTGCCCGTGTTCCGGGCCATCTACGAGAACGCGGCCGAGCACTGGAGCGAGTACGAGGCCTGCGAGGAGCTCGTCGACCTGGAGGACAACTTCCAGCTGTGGCGGTTCCGCCACCTCAAGACCGTCCAGCGCACCATCGGGATGAAGACCGGCACCGGCGGGTCGACCGGTGTCTCCTTCCTGCAGAAGGCGCTCGAGCTCACCTTCTTCCCCGAGCTGTACGCCGTCCGCACCGAGATCGGAGCCAAGGAATGACCGACGAGAACGCAGCGTCCGACACCGCACCCCTCGACGCCGAGGAGACCGCTCGCCGCCTCGACGCCTCCGACCCGCTGGCCGCCTACCGCGCCCGCTTCGTCGGCGTCGACTCGCCCACCCCGTCCGTCGCCGCCTACTTCGACGGCAACTCCCTCGGCCGCCCGACGCTCGCGAGCGTCGAGCGCATCCAGCGGTTCCTGGTCGAGGCATGGGGCGGCCGCCTGATCCGCGGCTGGGACGAGGAGTGGATGGACCTGCCGTTCACGATCGGTGACGCCCTCGGCCGCGCGGCCCTCGGCGCCGCGCCAGGCCAGACCTTCATCGCCGACTCCACCACCGTCGTCCTCTACAAGCTCGCGCGGGCGGCCGTCGACTCCCTCCCCGAGCGCAGCGAGATCGTCCTCGACACCGACAACTTCCCCACCGACCGCTACCTGCTCGACGGCATCGCGCGCGAGCGCGGCCTCCGCCTGGTCTGGATCGAGGCGGACTCCGAGGCGGGCGTCACACCCGAGCAGGTGGCGGCGGCCGTCGGCCCGCGCACGGCCCTCGTCGTGCTCAGCCACGTCGCCTACCGCTCCGGCTACCTCGCCGACGCCGCCGCCATCACGCGCATCGCGCACGACGCCGGAGCGCTCGTGCTCTGGGACCTCTGCCACTCGGCCGGGTCCGTGCCCGTGGAGCTGGACGCGTGGGATGTGGACCTCGCCGCCGGCTGCACCTACAAGTACCTGAACGGCGGTCCGGGCTCCCCCGCCTTCGGCTACGTGAACGCCCGGCTCGCGAACCGGCTCGCCCAGCCCATCCAGGGCTGGATGGGCGTGCGCGACGTGTTCCTGATGGGTCCGGAGTACGAGCCGGCCGACGGCGTGCGGCGCTTCCTCTCCGGAACGCCGCCCGTGGTCGGGATGCTCGCGATGCAGGACACGATCGCCATGATCGAGGAGGCCGGGATCGCCGCCGTGCGTGAGAAGTCGGTGCGGCTCACCGAGTTCGCCGTCGCCCTCGCCGACGAGTGGCTGGCCCCGCTCGGCGTCTCCCTCGCCAGCCCGCGCGACCCCGAGCGCCGCGGCGGGCACGTGACGCTGAACCACCCGGCCATGCGCGAGGTGACGGCGAGGCTGTGGGAGCGGGACGTCATCCCTGACTACCGCGACCCGGGCGGACTGCGCGTCGGCCTGTCGCCGTTCAGCACGAGCTTCGAGGAGGTCCGGGTGGGCATGGCCGCGGTGCGCGACGTGCTCGGCGAGCTCACGCATGACTGAGGCGACGCCCGCCGGCCGGGAGGATCTCGAGGCCCGAAGCGGCTCGGCGACCGCGTTGCTGCGCACCGTCGTCGGCGCGGTGCTCCGCCCGATCGGCGGCTGGATGAGCGCGGCCGGCGCGGTGGAGCTGATGGCGGCCCTCGACGTCCCCGCCCCGACCGCGCGCTCGAGTCTCGCCCGGCTCTGCGCCCGCGGGGTGCTGCGCAGGGAGCCGCGGGGCGGGGTCGCCGGGTACGCGCTCGACCCGGCCGCGCTGCCCATGCTGGAGCGCGGCGATCGCCGCATCTTCGGCGCCCGGTCCCCCTCGGACGAGTGGTGCCTCGTCTCCTTCTCGTTCCCCGAGCACCAGCGCTCGCGGCGGCACCAGTTGCGCACGAGGCTCGCCGCGCTGGGCTGCGGCACCGTCGCCGACGGCCTGTGGATCGGTCCGGCGGCGCTCGAACCCGAGCTGGCGGAGGTCGCCGCCGCGTTCGGCGCGGACCTGTTCACCGGCGCCCGCCCCGCCGGCGACCTCCGGCACGGCGTCGCACGCTGGTACGACCTGCCCGCGATCCGCGCCGTGCACGAGGCGTTCCTCGATCGCTTCGGCCGCGCGGGGGAGGCCGCCACGGCGGACGGCAGGGAGGCGTTCGCGCTCTGGGTGCGGGTCCTCGACGAGTGGCGCGTCCTGCCCTACCTGGACCCCGGGCTCCCCGCGGCCGGACTGCCGGACGACTGGCCGGGCGCCGCCTCCGCCGCCCTCTTCGCGCGGCTGCGCGAGGCACTGCAGGAGCGCGCGGTCGCCTGGGCCGCGGGCTCGGCCGGCGACGGCGGCCGTGTGCCCGGCCCCACGGTAGAATCGGTACCGTCCCCCATGCGCGAATGAGCGGAGATCACCCTTTGTCGACGATCGTTGTTGAAGTCATGCCCAAGGCGGAGCTGCTCGACCCCCAGGGGAAGGCCGTAGCGGGAGCGCTCGCGCGCACCGGCAAGGGCCGGTTCTCCGGCGTCCGCGTCGGCAAGCGGTTCGAGCTGACCGTGGACGGCCCCATCGACGACGCCACCAGGGCGGCGGTCGAGGAGATCGCGTCCGAGATCCTGTCGAACTCGGTCATCGAGGACGTCGTCGGCATCCACTACCCGGACGGAGCCGAGTGATGCGCATCGGCGTCATCACCTTCCCCGGCTCGCTGGACGACCGGGATGCGCTGCGCGCGGTCCGCATCGCGGGCGCCGAGCCGGTGGCGCTCTGGCACGGCGAGCACGACCTGCAGGGCGTGGACGCGCTGGTGCTGCCGGGCGGCTTCAGCTACGGCGACTACCTGCGCTGCGGCGCCATCGCGAGCCTCTCACCGATCATGACCGAGGTCGTGGATGCGGCGGCCAAGGGGATGCCCGTGCTCGGCATCTGCAACGGCTTCCAGATGCTCGCCGAGGCGCACCTCGTGGCCGGCGGCCTGATCCGCAACGACCACGGCAACTTCATCCGCCGTGACCAGCACCTCGTCGTCGAGAACACGGACACCCCGTGGACGAACGGCTTCGAGCAGGGCCAGGAGATCGTCATCCCCCTGAAGAACGGCGAGGGCGGCTTCATCGCCTCCGCCGAGGAGCTCAAGCGGCTGGAGGGCGAGGGCCTCGTCGCCTTCCGCTACAAGGACGTGAACCCGAACGGCTCGCTGAACGACATCGCCGGCGTGCGCAACGAGCGCGGCAACGTCGTCGGCCTGATGCCGCACCCCGAGCACGCGGTCGAGGCGGGCTTCGGCCCCGACACCGCGGTCGCGATGCGCTCCGGCATCGACGGCCTCACCTTCTTCACCAGCGTCATCAGCTCCACCCTCGTCGCCGCGTAGCGGCGCGGAGCACGTCAACGCCCCCACTCCACGGGAATGGGGGCGTTTTCGCGCCCCGTCACGGCCGGCCGGAGCCGCATACCACCGCTCTGCCGCGTTTGTGCAGTCTTGGCCGCGAGCCGGGAGCTGGCCAGACTCGGAGCATCGAAAGCCGCTACGAGATCCAAAGGGGGATCCATGCGAAAGAGAATCCTGGCCACCGCCATCGCGCTGGCCGCATTCGCCGGGCTGCTCACCGCCGCCCCGGCCGTCGCCAGCACGGGAGGGACCGCCGACGGGAACACCCATCCCGACGTCGGCCTGATCCTGTTCTACGACGCCGACGGACGGTTCCGGTGCTCGGCGACGCTGGTGTCGCCGACGATCGTCGTGACCGCCGCGCACTGCACGTCGGGCACGCTCGGCAAGACGCTCGTCACCTTCGACTCCGTGATCGCCGAACAGCCGCCGACGCCGTTCCCGGTCGCCGCGGATCCGAGCGCGGGATACACCTCCGCCGAGATCACGGCCGCCGGCTACCTCTCGGGGACCGCCCACACGCACCCGGGCTACTCCGACTTCACCGACACAGCGAACTGGAACGACGTCGGGGTCATCGTGCTCGACCATCCCGTCGCGTCGTTCGGATCCGGCTACCCGCAGATCGCGCCGGTCGGCACGCTCGACGGGATCAAGACCAGCAACCTGTCGAAGACGCTGTTCACCGCGGTCGGCTACGGCACCGAAGTCCGCAAGCCGGACTCCGGCCCGCAGAAGCCGCAGCCGATGACGTACCCGCTCCTGCGCCGCTACGTGGAGATGCCCGGGCAGAAGCTGACACCGCAGATCCTGCAGACGAACGGCAACCCGAACGACACGCGAGGGACCGGCGGGACGTGCTTCGGCGACTCGGGCGGACCGGTGTTCCTGGACGGCCGGCTCGTCGCCGTGACGAGCTACGGCCTCACCGCGAACTGCCGGTACATCGGCGGGTATCAGCGCCTCGACATCCCGGTCGTCGATGCGTGGCTGGCGACCTTCGGGGTCTAGACCGGCGAGTGAATAAATGTCGGCCCGCCCGTGTTGTTGAGAATGAGTTTCAATAAGGGAGGTCCGTCATGAAGGTACGCAACTCGGTGAGATCGCTGAAGGCCATGCCCGGCGCTCAGGTGGTCCGCCGGCGCGGCCGCACGTTCGTCATCAACCCGAAGAACCCGCGGATGAAGGCCCGTCAGGGCTGAGCATCGCTCGCAACGGCTCGCTCCTGCATCGAGGGGCGAGCCGTTGCTGCGCCCGGGCACCGCACCGCTCAGGCGAGCGCGGTGTACACCACCACGCGGAGGTCCGGGCGGTCGCTCGGCGTCAGCTGGTGGTGCTCCAGGCGCACGTCGCCGTCCCGGGGATGGTGGAAGCGGCGCTCGCGGGACTCGAAGCCCCCGATGCCGTAGCGATCCCAGGCCGCGCGGAACTCCGGGCTCGCGGCGCGGAGCCGCTCCACGAGTGCCCGCACCGACGCATCCCCGGCCCGCGGCCCGGTCTCCGCGCGGAACTCCGCGAGGAATCGCCCGCTCGTCTCCTCCCAATCCGGGAGCAGTTCGCGCACCGCAGGGTCCGTGTAGACCAGCCAGAGCAGGTTGCGGTCGTCGCGCGGCACGACCGCGACGCGCGGATAAAGGTCCGCGTAGCCGCGGTTCCAGCCGACGATGCCCCAGTCCGGAGCCAGCGCGAACGCCGGGTTCGGGGCGAGGGCGTCGAGGAGGCGCTGCAGGTGCGGCGGCGCATCCTCAACGGCCACGGCGGGGGCGAGGGGCGCCAGCCCGAATCCGGCGAGCGAGAGCAGGTACTCGTGCTCGGGAGGCGAGAGCCGCAGCGTCCTGGCCACCGCGTCCAGCACCGACCGGGACGGGTTGATCGGCCGGCCCTGTTCGAGCCAGGTGTACCAGGTGACGCTCACACCGGAGAGGTACGCGACCTCCTCGCGCCGCAGCCCCGTGTCCCTGGTGCGGCCGACCGGCGGCAGACCGTACTCCGCGCGCGGCGCCTGCTCACGGCGCGCGCGCAGGAACCGGCCGAGCTCGCGGCGGCGGTCGTCGGCATCGGTCACGGCACGATACTAGTGCTCTCAGTACTAGTATCAGCGCCGCCTTCCGCTCCGGCGCGCGCGGCAACAGCATGGGATCATGCCCCCGCTCCGCTCCCGCACTGTCACCCACGGCCGCAACATGGCCGGCGCCCGCGCACTGCTGCGCGCCGCCGGCGTCGCCCGCGAGGACTTCGGCAAGCCGATCGTCGCCGTCGCGAACAGCTTCACCGAGTTCGTTCCCGGCCACACCCACCTGCAGCCGGTCGGCCGCATCGTCTCCGCCGCCGTCAAGGAGGCGGGCGGCATCCCGCGCGAGTTCAACACGATCGCGGTCGATGACGGCATCGCGATGGGACACGGCGGGATGCTCTACTCGCTGCCCTCGCGCGAGCTCATCGCGGACTCGGTCGAGTACATGGTGAACGCGCACTGCGCCGACGTGCTGGTCTGCGTCTCCAACTGCGACAAGATCACGCCGGGGATGCTGCTCGCCGCTCTCCGCCTGAACATCCCGACCGTCTTCGTCTCCGGCGGTCCGATGGAGGGCGGCCGCACGACCCTCGTCGACGGCACCGTTCGCAAGCTCGACCTCATCTCCGCCATCGCCGACTCCGCGAACGACAGTGTCTCCGACACCGACCTGCTGCGCATCGAGGAGAACGCCTGCCCGACCTGCGGCTCGTGCTCGGGGATGTTCACCGCCAACTCGATGAACTTCCTGGTCGAGGCGCTCGGGCTCGGGCTCCCCGGCAACGGGTCCACGCTGGCCACCCACACGGCCCGCAAGGCGCTGTACGAGAAGGCGGGGGCGACCGCCGTCGAGCTCGCGCACCGCTACTACGACCAGGACGACGCGTCCGTGCTGCCGCGCTCCATCGCCACCAGCGCCGCGTTCGGCAACGCGATGGCGCTCGACATCGCGATGGGCGGTTCGACGAACACGATCCTGCACCTGCTCGCCGCGGCGCGCGAGGGCGGCATCGACTACGACCTGACCGACATCGACGCGCTCTCCCGCCGCGTCCCGTGCCTGTCGAAGGTGGCCCCGAACGGGGCCGCACTGGTCGAGGACGTCCACCGCGCCGGCGGCGTCCCCGCGCTGCTCGGCGAGCTGGACCGCGCCGGCCTGCTCGACCGCGGCGTCCACAGCGTCCACGCGCCCGACCTCGCCTCCTGGCTCGCCGACTGGGACATCCGCGGCGGCTCGGCGACGCCGGAGGCGATCGAGCTGTTCCACGCGGCGCCCGGAGGCGTGCGCTCCTCCTCGGCGTTCTCGCAGTCCGAGCGCTGGCACGAGCTCGACCGGGATGCGGAGACCGGTGTCATCCGGGACGTCGCCCACGCGTACTCCAAGGACGGCGGCCTCGCCATCCTGCGCGGCAACCTCGCCCCCGACGGCGCGGTCGTGAAGACGGCGGGCGTGGACGAGAGCATCCTCACGTTCTCCGGGCCCGCGGTGGTCGTCGAATCGCAGGAGGCGGCGGTCGAGGCGATCCTCGGCAAGCGGGTGAAAGAGGGCGACGTCGTCGTGATCCGCTACGAGGGACCGCGCGGCGGCCCCGGCATGCAGGAGATGCTGTACCCGACTTCGTTCCTGAAGGGCCGCGGCCTCGGAGCCAAGTGCGCCCTGATCACCGACGGCCGGTTCTCCGGAGGCACCTCCGGCCTCTCGATCGGGCACGTCTCCCCGGAGGCGGCGGCCGGTGGCCTGATCGCCCTCGTGGAGGACGGCGACACGATCAGCATCGACGTGCACACCCGCGCGCTCCGGCTGGACGTGCCGGATGCGGTCCTCGACGCCCGCCGCGAGGCCTTGGAGTCGGGCCGCGGCTACCGCCCGGCGGACCGCGACCGCCCGGTCTCTGCGGCGCTCCGCGCCTACGCCGCTCTCGCCCTCTCCGCCGACAAGGGCGCCGCCCGCGACGTCGACCAGCTCGACCGCGTCCCCGCCCGCGCCTAGCGCCCGCCGCCGGGGTTCCAACTTTCGGGTGATGTGAGCGGGGCGAGGGGGCGCGAGGCTGGAGAGCATGTCACCGCGCCTGCTCTACCGCATCCTCGCCGTCGCCGAGGCGATCACCTGGACTCTGCTGATCGGCGGGATGCTGCTGAAGTACGCCGCCGGCGTCGGCGACTGGCCCGTGCTGGTCGCCGGGTCGGTGCACGGCTTCGTCTTCATCGGCTACGCGATCACCGCGGCGCTCGTCGGCGTGAACCAGCGCTGGCGGCTGCCGGTGGTCGTCCTGGCCGTCGCGACCGCGATCGTCCCGTACGCGACCATCCCGTTCGATGTCTGGGCCGACCGCAGCGGCCGCCTCGACGGGCCGTGGCGCACCACCGCCACCGACGACCCGCGCGACCACACGCCGTTCGGCCGCCTGTTCCGCTGGATGCTCCGCCACGTGCCCGTGCTCGTCGGCTCGCTTGCCGTGCTCGCCGTCGTCATCATGGCCGGCCTGCTGCTGATCGGCCCGCCCCGGCTGTCCTGAGCGCCGACCGGCGGAGAAGAGCCGGGAGGAACCGCGACGAATGCACGGAGGGCCGCCCCCGCCGGGGACGGCCCTTCGTCGTTCGCTGTCGGAACGCTACGCGTCCTCGCCCGTCGTCGCGGTCTCGCGGCGGCGGCGCAGCTGGAGCGTCAGACCGGCGGCCAGCAGCCCGGCCGCGAGCAGTGCGCCCGCGCCGATCGCGACGCTGGACCCGGTGGACGCGAGCGCAGCACGGGGCGTCTTCTGCGGTTCCGGGGACGGGACCGGCGTCGACGGAGCCGCCGCGACGGTCACCGTCAGCTGCGAGGACGACGCCGCGAACGACGCGTCACCGCTGTACTCGGCCGTCACCACGTTCTTGCCCGCGGGGAGCGCATCCGTGTCGCACGATGTGTCGGGCAGGGTCACCGTGCACAGCACGTGGCCCGCGGCGTCGCGGAAGGTGACCGTCCCGGTCGCCGCCGCAGGCAGGCCGCTCACCCGGAGGGTGACCGTGCGGCCGGTGCTGGTCTGGTCCGCCACCAGTGTCGTCGGCTGCGGGGCGATCACCACGGTGAACGGGTCGCCGCTCACCGGCTCGTAATTGTCGTCGCCGCTGTAGCGCGAGTGCACGGTGTACGTCCCGCCGGGCAGGTCGTCCGGCAGGTCGCACGTCGTCTCCGGCAGGGTGGCGGTGCAGAGAACGGTGCCGTCGTCGGTCACGAACGAGATGGTGCCGGTCGCGTCCGTCGGGAGACCGCCGACCTTCAGCTTCGTGGTCTCGCCGTGGACGACGGTCACGGTGTCGGGGTCGCCGCCGGGCGTGCCACCGCCCGGAGTGCCAGGGCCGCCGTTGCCGTTGTCGATGATCGGGGCGACCTTGCGCACCGTCAGCGTCGCGGACGCGGAGGTGGCGGCACGGTGGATGCTGTCGCCCGAGTAGGCGACGGTCACCTCGTAGCCGCCGGCGGCCAGCGTCGCGGCCGTGGCGCAGCTGGTCGTCGGGAGCGTCGTCTCGCACAGCGTCTTCCCGCCGGCCGAGAAGATCAGCGTGCCGGTGGCGTCCGCCGGGATCCCGCCGGCCGACAGCGTCGCAGCGGTGCCGTAGGGCACCTCCGCCGGGGCGATGGCGAGCGCGACGGGGACCGCGATCGGCGTGACGGTGAGCGTCAGCGACGCACGGTCCGCTCCCCCGACGGCGGCGTGGTCGGCGTCACCGGAGTATCCGACGAGGACGGTGTGCGCACTGATGGCGCCGGCGACCGTCTCGCAGGCGGCGACGCCGGCCACGACCGGGGCCGTGCAGAGCACGTCGCCGGAGGACTGGTCGGTGAACGTCACGGTCCCGGTCGGCGCGGAGGGCGCCGTCGAGGTGGAGGCGACGGTCGCGGTGAGCGTGGCCGTCGCTCCGTGCTCGGCGGTCACATCGGCGGGCGTGGTCCGCACCTGCTGCTGCCGGATCGTCACCGCGCGGGAGACGGAGACCGCCTCGGCGTCGGTCGACGCGACCACCGACGAGATCGTCGCCGTGCGCGGTGAGCCGGAGACGGTGTACGGCAGCGCGAGCGTCGGCAGGACGGTGCCCGGCTGGACGGGTGCGGACGCGTCCACCGCGTAGTCGCAGGTCTCCACCTGGCCGACGATGGTGCAGCTCCACCCGGCGGCCGGAGCGGACGGCAGCACCGGCTGCACGCCTTCGGGGAACGTGGTGGTGGTGCGGACGAGCTGGGACTCGGTGCCGCCCGCGGCGCTCACGGTCGGCGTGATCGTGTAGCTGCCGCCTCCGGCGTGCGGGACGGTGTCGTCGCCGCCCGTGGCGACCGAGAGCACGGGCACGGGGCCCGCCGCGGTCTTCGCCTCGAGGTAGTTGACCTCGTGGATGTCGGACGCGCCGCCGGTGCCCGCCACCCAACCGTAGGTGAGCTTGTACGGGAACCCGGTGGCGGGGTCGATCCAGGACGCCGGCACGGCCGCCGCGTTGTCCTTCAGCGCGAGCTTCGGGAGGGCACCGGTGAGCACCTGCTGGCTGCCGTTGATCGGGGTGAAGATGACCGCGAACGAGCCGGGGTCGACCGACACGCTCGTCGCGCGCTGCGCGGAGATCGCCGAGGCGGTGGGGTTGATGACGATCTCGACCGGGACCTTGGCCTGTGAGCGGTTGGTCGCGCCGACCGTGCTGAGTGAGCCGGTCAGGACCTTTCCGGCAGTGGACTTCACCACGCAGTATCCGGTCTTGTCGTTGCCCGGGCCGCGGACGGTCACACTGTTGGGGTAGCGCGGGCGAGCGACGGAGGTGTCGCATCCCGTGCCCTCGAAGTCGGGGTGCACGAAGTTGCCGTAGCGGTCGAGCCCAAGACCGAGGTAGGCGTGGGCGAGGCCGGAGCCCGACTTGGTGCCGCTGTAGCCGAGGGAGCCGCCGAGCTGGCCGATCTGGGTCGGCACCGCCGGGTTGTACGGGTCGGTGGCGGCCAGGTAGAAGACGATGCCGTCGGCAGTGTCGCCCGACCCGTCGGCCTTGCCGTTGTACTGGTAGCTGTCGAAGACCGCGTCGATGCCCTTGGTGATCGGCACGGACTGCTTCGCGCCGATGCCGCCGGTCTGGTTGTTGCTCGCCGAGGTGAGGCGCAGGGCGCCGTTGCCGTCGGCGTCAGCGGTGCCACCGCATCCCGGGATGCTGTCGGTCGCGGTCGTGCCGCCCGTGCGCCCGGTCAGGCAGGCGACGTTGCTGCCGCTCGCGGCCTTCGGGAGGGTGTAGCCGCTTCCCGCGGTCGTGCCGGTGAAGCCCTCGTTGACGAAGGTCGTCTGCGCGGCGGGCGCGGTGTCGGCGAACGATGCCGTTCCGCCGGTCAGCACCAGCGCGGCGACGCCGACGACGGCCGAAGCTGAGAGGACGGAGCGGGCCAACGAGGAGAGCACGGAGAATACGGGTCGGTCTTCTGGTTTCGGGCGCAAGGATGCCTCGGTTCGGGTGGGCGGCGCGGGCGCGCCGGAATTCGGGTCGGGTCGGGTCGGGTCGGTGCGATTCGGGTCGGGTGCGTCCAGCGTCTCCGGCGATGCCGGTGATGAGCGGGGACCCGTTCAGCGTAGTGAACAGATCAGGCCACGTGACATGGAAATCGCCCGTCATCCCTCGAATTGGGGGAACGATTCCACGACCGCGTCAGCGACCGCCCGGCGCGCTCTTCCTCGTCTTCTTCTCCTTGGCCGGCATCCTGCCAACCTGCTCCAGCGCGACGCCGATCCACTCGCGCAGCCGGTCCGGGTCGTCCTTCCACGCCTCCGGCAGCGAGACGTACCCGCCCATCGGACGCTCGGCCGGGCCGTACGGTCCCGCGCCGTCCTCCGCGAGCAGCCGCTCCCGCACCGTCTCGTCCGGCAGCCGGACGCCGATCGCGTCCCCGAACAGGCCGGCGAACATGTTGCCGTTCACGAACGCGCCGAGGTTCGCGAACATCGGCTTGACCTGGACGCCCGGAGCCTCCGGCACCAGCGCGCGGAACAGCTCCTGGGTCTCCTGCGACGGACGGGGGATCTGCATGGCCGCCTCCTCGCGGCGAGACTACTCGCAGGGAGAACCGGTGTCTCGTGCGGCCGGTAGACTGGACCCCATCCCCGCCAGCCCCGCTCAGCCTGGAGTGCCCGCGTGACCGACACCACCACCCAGCACGTCGTCGACACCGTCGCGAACGCCGCCGCGACGCCCGAGAAGGAGCAGCCGTTCGGCGCCCTCGGGCTCAAGGAGGACGAGTACGCGCGCATCCGCGAGATCCTCGGCCGCCGCCCCACCAGCGGCGAGCTGGCGATGTACTCGGTGATGTGGTCGGAGCACTGCTCCTACAAGTCGTCGAAGATCTACCTGCGCCAGTTCGGCCAGAAGGTCACGCCGGCCATGAAGAAGAACCTCATGGTCGGGATGGGCGAGAACGCGGGCGTTGTGGACGTCGGCGAGGGCTGGGCGGTCACCTTCAAGGTGGAGTCGCACAACCACCCCTCCTACATCGAGCCGTTCCAGGGCGCCGCGACCGGCGTCGGCGGCATCGTCCGCGACATCATCTCCATGGGCGCCCGCCCGGTCGCCGTCATGGACCAGCTGCGCTTCGGCGCCATCGACCAGGCGGACACCGCCCGCGTCGTCCACGGCGTCGTCTCCGGCATCTCCTTCTACGGCAACTGCCTGGGCCTCCCCAACATCGGCGGCGAGACCTACTTCGACCCGGTGTACCAGGGCAACCCGCTCGTCAACGCGCTGTCGGTCGGGGTCCTGCGCCACGAGGACCTGCACCTGGCGAACGCGTCCGGCGTCGGCAACAAGGTCGTGCTGTTCGGCGCCCGCACCGGCGGTGACGGCATCGGCGGCGCCAGCATCCTCGCCTCCGACACCTTCTCGGCCGGCGGCCCCACCAAGCGTCCCGCCGTCCAGGTCGGCGACCCGTTCGCCGAGAAGGTGCTCATCGAGTGCTGCCTCGAGCTGTACCGCGACAAGCTCGTGGAGGGCATCCAGGACCTGGGCGCGGCCGGCATCTCGTGCGCGACCAGCGAGCTCGCCTCCAACGGCGACGGCGGCATGTTCATCGAGCTGGACAGCGTGCTGCTGCGCGATCCGAGTCTCACGGCGGAGGAGATCCTCATGTCGGAGAGCCAGGAGCGCATGATGGCGGTCGTCAAGCCCGAGCTGCTCGACCAGTTCCTCGCGGTGACCGCGAAGTGGGACGTCGAGACCAGCGTGCTCGGCGAGGTCACCGACACCGGCCGCCTCGTCATCAACTGGCGCGGCGAGGAGATCGTGAACGTCGACCCGCGCACGGTCGCCGTCGACGGCCCGGTCTACGAGCGTCCCGTCGCCTACCCGACCTGGATCGACGCCCTGCAGGCGGACAGCGCCTCCGTGCTCCCGCGTCCCGCCTCCGGCGACGAGCTGCGCGAGCAGACGCTCGCCCTGCTCGGCAGCGCCAACCTTGCGGACAAGAGCTGGATCACCGACCAGTACGACTACTTCGTCGGCGGCAACACGGCGCTCGCGTTCCCGGACGACTCCGGCATGATCCGCGTCGACGAGGAGAGCGGGCTCGGCTTCGCGATCGCGACCGACGCCAACGGCCGCTACTGCCAGCTCGACCCGAAGCAGGGCGCGAAGCTCGCCCTCGCCGAGGCCTACCGCAATGTCGCCGCCTCCGGCGCGGTTCCGGCCGCGGTCACCGACTGCCTCAACTTCGGCAGCCCGGAGAACCCCGAGGTGATGTGGCAGTTCTCGCAGGCCGTCGAGGGACTGTCCGACGCCTGCCTGGAGCTGGAGATCCCGGTCACCGGCGGCAACGTGTCGTTCTACAACCAGACCGGCGACACCCCGATCTTCCCGACCCCGGTCGTCGGCGTGCTCGGCGTGATCGACGACGTGGCCCGCCGCATCCCGGCCGGCTGGCAGGACGAGGGCGAGAACATCTACCTGCTCGGCGTCACCCGCGAGGAGCTGGACGGCTCCGCCTGGGCCGGCACCGTGCACGGTCACCTCGGCGGCCGCCCGCCCGCGGTCGACCTCGCCGCGGAGCGGACGCTCGCCGAGACGCTGCACGCGGCATCCCAGCAGGGCCTCATCTCCTCCGCCCACGACCTCGCGGACGGCGGCCTCGCCCAGGCCCTCGCCGAGAGCGTGATGCGCTTCGGCGTCGGCGCGCGCGTGTGGCTCGGCGAGCTGCAGGAGCGCGACGGCGTGGATGCGGCGACCGCGCTGTTCTCGGAGTCGACGGCCCGCGTTATCGTGTCCGTCCCGCGCGAGGACGACGTGAAGTTCCGCGGCCTGTGCGAGGGTCGCGGCGTCCCGCTGCTGCGCATCGGCGTCACCGACGCCGAGGTCGGCGCGCAGCCGGTTCTCGAGGTTCAGGACCTGTTCACGATCGGCGTCGAGGAGCTGCGCGGCGTGCACCGCTCCACCCTCCCCGAGCACTTCGGGCCTACCGTCGCCTGACGGCCAACCGTCGAGTACGCAGAAAGTCGCGCAAAAACCGCCGAGTACGCGGAGATTCTCCGTACTCGGCGGTTGGCGCTGCGAGCGCTACTTCGCTGCGGCGATCGCGGCGTCGATCAGCTCCGCAGGCGCGACCGTCGGCGCATTCGTGGTCGACGCTCCTGGGATGTTCGAATCGGCCGTCATGGCCGTGATCGACAGGTTGCCGCTCACCGCCGTCACGACCGTCATCGTAGACTGCATCCCCGCGGTGCCGAAACTCATCGTCAGGCCCCAGGCATTGTCGGCGGTGGTGGTCACGTCGATCTGCGACAGCTTCATGTCCATCGAGACGCTGCCAGAGGTCATCGTGATCGAGGAGCAGTCCTTCAGAAGCTTCTTCACGGCGGCGGGCATCCCCTTGGTGAGGTCGGAGGGAAGTTGTCTACCCGCCACCGTGCCGACGGTGAGCCACTGCGTGCCGAACTGCAGCATCGCGGTCGTGTCCAGCTTCGACTGCGAGTTGCTCGTTCCCAGCTTCTCCAGGCTGTTGCAGGCCGCCGGTTCGATCGTCGCGCCGCTCGGCAGCGACTTCGTCAGCGCGGAGAGCCCTACGGCGGTGTCCGTCGCTGCCTTCATTTCGGTGGTATCGAGCACCGTGCCATCGAGGGAGAGCTCCGTGTTGACGTGGGCGATGATCGCCTCGACATCCGTCGCGGTGTAGGTCGCGGCCGAAGCGCTCGACGTCGGTCCCATCTTTGAGTGCGACGCGCTACCGCCGCCGGAGCACCCGGCGAGAACGCCGACCATGGCGAGGGCGATCGCAGCTCGGAGGAGTGAGATATTCTTCATTCTCACATCCAAGCATGCACGCTCCTCACCCGCGGCGCGCTGCCCGTCGAATACGTAGAAAATCGCCCGAAAACCGGCGAGTACGCGGAGGATCTTCGTACTCGGCGGCTGCCGCAGCGGCCGGACGGTACGGGTCAGTGGGTCGGGACGAGCTCGGCCTGGCGGCGGGTGAACAGGCGCACGCGCTGCTGGGTCAGCAGGATGCCTGCCAGCACCACGACCGCGCCCACCGGCTCGTTCCAGGTCAGGTGCTCGCCGAGCACCAGGATGCCGAGGGCGACTCCGACGACCGGCGTCACGTAGGTGACGCCCGACGTCGCCGTCGGGCCCCAGGCGCGCAGCACGTTCATGTTCCAGATGTAGACGACGCCCGTGCCCAGCGCGCCGAGCGCGAGCAGGCTGAGCAGCACCGGCCAGCTGAACTCGATCGGGCGCCACGCCACCACCGGCGTGAGCAGCAGCATCACGACGGCGGCCAGCCCGATGTTCAGGAACGCGGTCGTCGTCGCCGGGATGTCGCGGTGGCTGATGAACCGGCGGATGTAGCCGAAGCTGAAGCCGTAGCAGGTGACGGCGCCGAGGCAGGCCAGCTGCCCCCACAGGCTCCCGGAGAGCGCCGCGATGCTCCACGGGCCCACCACGACGACGACGCCGACCACGCCGACGAGCACACCGAGCACCTGGTCCCGGTTCAGCCGCTCGACGCGGAACGCCGCCGTGGCGAGGATGGCCGTGGTGATCGGCGTCACGGCGTTGTAGATGCTCGCGAGACTGGAGGAGACGTACTGCTCCGCCCAGGCGAAGAGCAGGAACGGGATGACGCAGTAGGTCACGCCGACCACCAGGAAGTGCAGCCACACGATCGGCTCGCGCGGGAGGCGGCTGCGGGTCAGCAACATGATGATCCCGAGCGTGATCGCGCCGAAGACCAGGCGCGCCCAGGCGACCTGCCCGAACGCGACGCCCTCCAGCGCCACCTTCATGAACAGGAAGCTGGCGCCCCAGATGAGACCCATGGCGACGAACTGCAGCGCGACCTTCACTTCGGACACGCTAGCGGCAGCCACCGACGCCGGCACGCGGAATCGGACGCGGCGTCGGAATCCGGCCGTGCGTTTGCGATGGATGGCCGGATCCGCATCCTGACGCCAGACTGGGAGGCGGGAATACTTCCACCGGTGGGACGTTGTATGCGTTTGCATAGAAACGGCGAGAACAAACTCGTAAGGAGCCAGCCATGCAGTACGGAATCTTCTCCGTCAGCGACATCACCCGCGACCCGGTGTCCGGTGTCACCCCCAGCGAGGCGGAGCGCATCGACGCGATCGTGACGATCGCGAAGCACGCGGAGGAGGTCGGGCTGGACGTCTTCGCGATCGGGGAGCACCACAACCCGCCGTTCTTCTCGTCCTCCCCCACCACGCTGCTGGCCCACATCGCGGCGCTCACCGAGCGCCTCACGGTGACCACGTCCACGACGCTGATCACCACGAACGACCCGGTGCGTATCGCCGAGGAGTACGCGATGCTCCAGCACCTCTCCAAGGGCCGCATGGACCTGATGCTCGGCCGCGGCAACACCGGACCGGTGTACCCGTGGTTCGGCAAGGACATCCGCCAGAGCCTGCCGCTCGCGCTGGAGAACTACAACCTCCTGCACCGCCTGTGGCACGAGGACGTCGTCGACTGGGAGGGCCGGTTCCGGAACCCGCTGCAGGGCTTCACGTCCACACCGCGACCGCTTGACGACGTGCCCCCGTTCGTCTGGCACGGCAGCATCCGCACGCCGGAGATCGCCGAGCAGGCCGCGTACTACGGCAACGGCTTCTTCGCGAACAACATCTTCTGGCCGAAGGAGCACTACGCCCGCCTGATCGCCTTCTACCGCGAGCGCTTCGAGCACTACGGCCACGGCACCGCCAAGCAGGCGATCGTCGGCCTCGGCGGCCAGGCGTTCATCGCCAAGAACTCGCAGGATGCGAAGGATCAGTTCCGGCCGTACTTCAACGAGGCGCCCGTCTACGGCAACGGCCCGACGATGGAGGAGTTCACCGAGGCGACGCCGCTGACCGTCGGTAGCCCGCAGGAGGTCATCGACAAGACGCTGACCTTCCGCGAGTGGGCGGGCGACTACCAGCGCCAGCTGTTCCTGATGGACCACGCCGGCCTCCCGCTGAAGACCGTGCTCGAGCAGCTCGACCTGCTCGGCGGGGAGGTCATCCCGGTTCTCCGCAAGGAGACCGAGGCGCGCAAGGACCCGGAGACGCCCGAGGCGCCGACCCACGCCTCCCTCGTGAAGGCCAAGTACGGCGACGGCGAGGCCCGCCAGCCCCGCCCGAACGCCAACCGCGGCGACAACGTGACCGGCGGCTCGCCGTACCAGGACACGGACGAGTCCGTCGAAGCCGACTACCCGGTGCTCTGAGAGAGGACGAGACGATGAGCGACATCGAGCAGCGACCGTTCCGCGTCGCGGTGGTGAACGCGGGCGTCAGCGATCCGTCGTCCACCAAGATGCTGTCGGACCGGCTGGCCCTGCGGGTGGAGGCGAACGCGCAGCGCGACGGCCGGACCGTCGAGACGGTGCACATCGATCTGCGCGACGTGCTGCCCGAGCTTCCCGGCGCGCTTGCCTCCGGCCACCTCGGCCCGAAGTTCACGAAGGCGGTGGAGGCGCTCGCCTCCGCCGACGGCATCATCGCGACGGCGCCGGTCTACAAGGCCGGCCCGAGCGGGCTGTTCAGCTCGTTCTTCCAGGTGATCGACAACGACCTGCTCATCGCGAAGCCGGTGCTGCTCGGCGCGACCGCCGGCACGGCGCGTCACGCCCTCGTCGTCGACGAGCAGATGCGCTCGATGTTCGCGTTCCTGCGCACGATGACGACGCCCACCTCGGTGTTCGCCTCGACCGAGGACTGGCAGGACAACTCCCTCGGCAAGCGCATCGACCGGGCGGCCAGGGAGCTCGTCGTGCTGATGGAGAGCGGCGTCGAGTCCAAGATCAAGGACACGTCCTGGAACAGCTACCAGCACGAGTTCGGCTCGGCGGGCGGGAACGAGCTCGGGATCGACCTGAGCTCCGACCTGATGCGGCTGGCGACCGGCGGGTCGCTGGGCGCCGGCCGCGCCTGAAGGGTGTCGTTCAGCGCCATCGAGCCACGCCCCCGGCCAGGATCGACGCGATCAGGCCGGGGAACCGCTCAGGACCCGGAAGTGGTGCGACGCGAGCGGCTTCGAGCCACCGACGACATCGTAGAGGCGTGAGCACAGAGAATCGACGACGACGGACGCCGCCGCTCCCGTGCACGTGCCTGCCGTCAGGGGCGCGCGACCGTCGCGTCCGCGGGTCCGATGGCGCGACCATCCGCCGCGCGGATGACGATCGCAGCAAGCGGGTCACCCGCCACGGTGTCTATGTATTCCGCCCGCTCTTCCTCCGGGTCGAACGTGTAGATGTTCGCCCATTGCCGGAGTGCCACTAAAACGGTGAACAGATCACGGCCCTTATCCGTGAGCTCGTATTCATTGTGGTGTCCGTCGCGCTCGTCGATCCGCATCACGCCCGCGTCGACGAGGTGCCGCAGCCGAGTCGAGAGGATCGTTTTCGAGACGCCGGATGCGCGTTGAAAATCGAGGAACCGCCTCGCCCCCTCCAGGGCGTCGCGCACGATCAGCAGGGACCATCCGTCCCCGATGATGTCGACCGACCGTGCGATCCCGCAGGCCGACTCCACATGCGTCACGCGCTTCACCATCTCAGCTTCTCCACCTCGGCGACTCCTGTACGGTTAGTAGCATCTTAGTACTAAACGAAGGATGGTCGACCGTGATCCCCGCAGATGCCACTTTTGATGACACCTACCCATTCCCTCCCCGATTCTCCTCAGCGCCCGGCTTTCGGATGCATTACATCGACGAGGGGCAAGCGGACGCCCCCGTCGTCCTGATGCTGCACGGCGAGCCAACCTGGAGCTATCTGTTCCGCCGGCAGATCATGGCCCTTCGCAAGCGATTCCGGGTGATCGCCGTCGACCACATGGGGTTCGGCAAGAGCGAGACACCCTCGGATCGCAGCTACTGGCTGCAAGACCACATCAGCAACCTCGAGGCTCTCGTTCTCGAGTTGGACGTGCGAGGCATCTCCCTCGTCATGCACGACTTCGGTGGCCCTGTTGGCATGGGACTCGCGGTTCGCCACCCCGACCGGATCGCAGCGGTCGTTTCGGTCAACGCTCCGACACCCTTGGGACAGCCGGACCTTCTTGACGTCCTGACCGCCAATGGCACGACATCGCCGTGGTTCCAGTGGATCGTCAACGCACACAACTCAGGCGACCTGGAGCCCATCCTCCAGCACTTGGACTACAACATCCTCAGCACACTGAAGTTGAACGGCTTCGAGGACAACAGCATCATCACGCCAACGTGGATCAAAGCGTACGGTGCAGCCTTCGGCAGTCCGGAGGAATGTCGCGGGGCGATCGGCTGGGCTCTCGGCTTCGCCACCGGCCAGCACGTCTTCGAACAGCCGACCCCGGCGATCGCAGCCCAGCTCGCGAACACGCCAGCCCTTGCGGTGTGGGGAACAGCCGACTCGACCCTCGACCCGAAGCACTTCCTTCCCCTGTTCTCACAAGCCTTCCCCAGCGGGCGGATCGAGGAACTACCCGACGCCGGCCACTACAGCCCAGAGGATGCCCCAGAACGCGTGGCCCAGCTGATCGCCGGCTTCCTCGCATGACGCCTCGACTCCTACAAGGGCTTCTCATGCGGGGGCTTCGCGTAACGATCCGCCTTCGCCCGGCCTGAGAGACCCACGGTTCTCTTGGCGACCGATGGCTCGCTCGGGAGGCAGGCGCCTGAGCGGATTCCTTCCCCGGCTCTCTGTGCCTCCTCCAGAGTCACGACGGAAGCGGGCCTGTCCACACGGGGCCCGCTTCCGCGTATCCCGCGCCGGGGCCCGGGTAGTGTGGCGGTGGACCGAGGGGAGCAAGGGTGGACGTCGTGGCTGTGCTGCAGTGGATCGGGATCGTGGTCTGCCTGATCCTTGCCCTGACCGGGCTGGTTCCGGTGGTCGCCGCCGCGGCGACCTTCGTGGTCATCCCGTTCCACGCCTGGATCAACCACTACAGGAAGGCGGCCCCGTACCTGCCCCGGGTCGCGATCGTGGTCCCCGCCTGGAACGAGGGCGCGGTGATCGGCGCCTCCATCGACAGGCTCATGTCGCTCGACTACCCGCGGGAGGCGCTGCGGATCTACGTGGTCGACGACGCGAGCACCGACGACACCCCGGACGTGGTGCGCAGCCGCGCCGAGCGGTACCCGGGCAACGTGTTCCTGCTGCGCCGGGAGCAGGGCGGCCAGGGCAAGGCGCACACGCTCAACCACGGCATCGAGCGCATCCTGGCGGAGGACTGGATGGAGGCGCTGCTCGTCATGGACGCCGACGTCATCTACCTGCCCGACTCGCTGCGCCGGATGACGAGGCACCTGGCCGACCCGGAGGTCGGCGCGGTCTCCGCGTACATCCGTGAGGGCAGCCGCGACCGCAACTACCTCACCAAGTTCGTCAGCGTCGAGTACGTGCTCTCCCAGCCCGCCGCGCGCCGCGCCCAGAACGTGCTCGGAGCGCAGGCCTGCCTCGCGGGCGGAGCGCAGCTGCACACGAGGGAGAACCTCGTCGCGATCGGCGGCCGCGTGGACACGACGACGCTCGCCGAAGACACGATCACCACGTTCGAGACCCAGCTGCACGGCAAGCGCGTCGTCTTCGAGCCGCACGCGCACGTGCTTGCGGAGGAGCCCCGCGCGGTCGACGCCCTCTGGAAGCAGCGGCTGCGCTGGGCGCGCGGCAACGTCTCGGTCACCGCCCGCTACTCGAAGATCTGGTTCCGGCCCTCGAAGGTGCACCACCTCGGGGCGTGGACGTTCGGCATCGTCTGGTTCAGCCTGTGGCTGCTGCCGCTGATCATGGTGACCTCGTCCATCGGGCTGGCCGGACTTCTGTTCCTGCAGAGCGGCTTCGCGACCGCGGTGTTCCGGGTCCTCTGGATCTCGGCGGCGCTCGCCTACCTGTTCGTGCTCATCCTCGGCTCGCTCACGGACGCGAGGACCAGCAGGAAGGAGCTCGGGCACATCCTGCTCTTCCCGGGCATCGTCAACATGCTGGTGATGCTGACGGCGCTGTTCCCGGCACTGATGCTGGAGTGGCTGCCCGGGCTGTTCGGTGTGACGCTCAGCGAGGGTGCGTTGTTCGCCCTCACGCTGGCGATCTACATCTGGATCCCGTTCTCGATGCTCGTCGCCTGGCTCGCGCGCGTCGCCGAGCGCACACGCGCCGGCCGCTGGCTCGCGCCGGCGCTGATCTACCTCGCGGGCTACGGCTCGCTGCTCTGCGCGATCACCTTCGACTCCTACCTGAAGGAGCTCGCGGGCGCCGAGGCGCGCTGGGACAAGACGGAGAAGGTCGGGCGCGTCGCCACCGAGTGACGCGACCTCGGCATCCTCGCCTCCATCGCTCCCGGAGTTGTTCACGCGACGCGCCGACGAAACGCGGGAAGAACTCCGGAAGCGATCGATCCGGCCTCAGTCGACGATGGTGAGCTTCACCGGCACGTTGCCGCGCGTCGCGTTCGAGTACGGGCACACGTGGTGCGCCTTCTCGACCGCCTGCTCGGCCTGCTCGCGGCCGAGCCGCGGGACGTAGACGTCCAGCTCCACCGCGAGGCCGAATCCGCCGTCGCCGTTGCCGCCGATGCCGACGCTCGCGGAGACGGCCGCGTCCGTGGTGTCCAGCTTCTCCTGACGGCCGACCGCGTGCAGCGCGCTCAGGAAGCACGCGGCGAAGCCGGCCGCGAAGAGCTGCTCGGGGTTCGTGCCCTCGCCGGATCCGCCCAGCTCGCGGGGCGGGCGGGTGTCCATGTCGATGAGGTCGTCCTCGCTGCGGACGTGGCCGTCGCGGCCACCCCCGGTGGCGTGGGCGATGGCGGTGTAGGCGATTTCCATGCATTCAGCCCATCCCAGCGGACTGAATGCGCGCTGGGAGGCATCGGTCGGGGCCGGGTGTATAACGCGATAGTTTTGAGGGATGAAGGTGCGCGGATTCGTCCAGGCCAGCGAGACGAGCGAGGTCACGGCGGAGGCCGACGACGCCGAGACCGCCCGGTCCCTCGTCGAGGAGCAGGTGCCGGAGGGCTACGAGCTGCTGCAGGTGCACAACGCGATGCCGCGCGGCGGCCGCGTGATCGCGACCGGTCTCATCCGCCCGGCCGCCGTGAACGAGGTCGAGGCCGAGGGCGCCGACTACGCGGCCGCCCGCGACGCGCTGCGCGCCGCCGTGCCCGACGGCCAGCGCCTGCTCTCCATCGTCGTCCTCGACTGACGCCTGAGCGTCAGCGACCGCAGGTCGGCATGGCCTCCGTCAGGCGCGGGTGCGCGCGGTCCCGGCGATGATCGCGGACGCGGGGATGTGGCCGACCGCGAGGATCCCTGCGGCGAGCGCGATCAGCGGGTTGCTCAGCCAGGCCGCGCTGCTGAGGAACACCACGACCGGGAGGATCGCCATGGGCACGGGGACCACCCACCACGGCCGGTAGAGCATCATCCCCTCCCGGCCGGCGAGCAGATACCGCCCCCACAGCGCGTAGTAGCCCGCCAGTGCCGTGAACACGGGGACAGCCCACCATCCGGCGAGTGCGCCCGGCTGCGTGATCGCGGGCACGACCAGGCACAGGGCCTGGCCCGCTCGCTCGATCCATCCGAGCGGACGGGGTACGTGCGCCGTCGGCGGCGGGGTGCGTGGCGGGAACAGCACCAGCAGCAGGTTGGGGGCGAGCACCGCGAGCCCCACGATCAGACCCACCGGTGAGAAGCCCACGCAACGAGAGTATCGCCGCGATCAGGCCGCAAAGTCCGAAAGGTCAGAGAACATCGAAGCGCTGGGCGGCCGCCGCCTCCAGCAACGGCCAGAGGCGGGCGCCGGTGCGCGGGGAACGCGAGAACCGGGTGGGATGCGCGTACGTCGGTACGCCCTTGGTCCGGCCGACCGGGCCGAGGTAGTCATCGCCTGTCAGATCCGGGTCGAGGACGGCTCGCACCGGTGCCCACGCGCCGTGGTCCTTGCCTTGCGTCCACGCGGCCTGGAGGTTGTCCGCGAAGCGCTTGGCCCGGCTCGGCTGGTTGACGCCGCGGATGCCGGGCGTCCGGCCCGATGTCGAGTACCCGGGATGCACGACCAGGCTGCTCACGCTGCTCCCGGAGGCCCGCAGCCGCCGCTCGAGCTCGAAGCCGAAGGCCTGGGCCGCGATCTTGGACCCGGAGTACGCCCGCCACGAGGTGTACGAGTGCTCGAGCTGGATGTCGTCGAGGCGCAGCCGGCCGAGTCGCGTCGCGAGCGACCCGAGTGTGACGACGCGGGCCGCGCCGGTGCGCTCCAGCGCGGGCAGCGCGCGGGCGACGAGGCGGAAGTGGCCGAGCACGTTCGTCGCGAGAACCAGCTCGTTGCCATAACGGTCGGTGGTCCGCTCGCGCGGAGGATGCACCATCCCGGCGTTCAGCACCAGCGCATCCACCCGGTCCCGCTCCAGCAGCGCGTCGGCGAGCGCATCGACGGAGGCCCGGTCGGTCACGTCGAGCGGCGTCGCCTCGACGCTCGCCCCGCGCACGCGCCTGCGGACGGCCGCGACCGCCGCCTCCGCACGCTCGGGGTCGCGGCAGGCGAGGACGACGTGGGCGCCCGCGCCCGCCAGCTGCTCGGCGGTGAAGTAGCCGACCCCGGCGTTCCCGCCGGTGATGACCACGGTGCGCCCGTGCGCGTCCGGCAGCTCGGCGGGGTTCCACACCACGGTCAGCGGCCGTTCTCGGTGGCGATGCGCTCGTGGTGGTGGATGACCTCGGCGATGATGAAGTTCAGGAACTTCTCCGCGAACGCGGGGTCGAGGTGGCTCTCCTCGGCGAGGGCCCGGAGGCGCTGGATCTGCTCCTGCTCGCGCGCCGGGTCCGCGGGCGGGAGGCCGTGGGCGGCCTTCAGCGCGCCGACCTGCTGCGTGAACTTGAAGCGCTCGGCGAGCATGTGGATGACCGCGGCATCGATGTTGTCGATGCTCTGCCGGATGCTCGTCAACCGCGCGATCGCGTCCGCCGTCTCCTCGTTCTCAGCCATGGTTCGACCCTAGTGCGTCACAGGGTCGGAGCCGTCTCTGCGAGCACGCGCCGGAGTACCGGTCGCGTCGTCCTGAGGGTGAGCGCCACCAGGCCGATGCCGGCTGCGAGGCAGCCCACCACCACGAGCATCGTCAGCGGCGAGAGGAGCAGGCTGAGTCCCGCCAGCGGGAACACCACGACCGCCGCCGTCAGAGCCGACACCACGGTGGTGAAGGTGAGCGGCGCGAGCACGGCGCGACGGCGTGCAGCATCCATCTCGACGGGCGGCATCCCGAGCCGGTCGAGGCTGACGTAGAGGTCGCGGCGGTCGAGCACGGCCGCGGCCTGGTTGACCCCCGCCGAGCAGGCGACCATCAGGAAGGACGCGACGACCGTGATCACGATGCCGGTGCTGATGTCCGCGACCAGCATCGCGGTCTGCGGGTCGGACGATTCGCCCGCGGCCACTCCGAGCAGGGCGACCCCGACACCGGCGAAGACCGCCATGAAGCTCGTCATCGCCACCCCGGACACCTGGCGCCAGGCGGCCTTCGGCGACTCGAGGATGCTGCGGGCCGCCAGCAGCGCGCGGACCGTCTTCGCACGCTTCGCCTGGCCGGAGGCGAACAGCCGGATGGCCCACGGCCCGACGAGGTTCAGCACCCCGACGGCCGCCCCGAACCCGATGCCGAGAATGAGGATGACCGCGATCGCGCTGCCCGCCGCCTGCACCAGGTTCATCGCGACGAAGACGACGCCGACCACGGCGAGCCCGACCAGGATGCGCACCCAGTGCATCCGGGGCGCCTGATCGCGGGTGCGCACGCCGAGCGGCGAGAGGACGACGCGCCGCAGACCGAGGGACGCGCTCACGGCCGCGAGCACGGCGACGCCGAGCACCGCGAGGGCGATCCAGCCGGCGCCGAGCAGCACCGATCCGCCGAGCAGCTCGCCGCGGAACGGGATCAGGCCGACGAGCGGCACCGCCAGGAGGTAGAGCACGACGCCGGCGAGCGCGCCGGTCAGCGCGAGAGCGGTCGACTCCAGCACCGTGAGCGCGGCGACGGTGCCGGGCGTCGCGCCCAGGAGCCGCAGCCCCGCGAGGCGATCGTCGCGGCGCCGAGCGGAGAGACGGGCGGCCGAACCGCCGAGCGCGGCCAGCGGCACGACAAGCAGGGCGAGGGCGATGACGGCGAGGATCTGGTAGAGGAACGCCGTCTCCCCCGTCCACGAGAAGAAGGCCTGCGCGCCTCCCGCCACGATAAGCAGCAGCGCCGTCGCCACGGCGAACGCGACGACGGGGAGCACGATCGTCGAGCGGTCGGCCGCGCCACGGCGCGCGAACAGCCAGGCCAGCCGCAGGACGACGACGGGACGCGGGGCGCGCGCCCCTGCGATGCCGGAGAGCGCGCCGGGGGCGGCGCCCGGGACGGGCACGGCGGACGACGCGGCGTTCACCGGGTCACCGCCTCGTCGACGATGCGGCCGTCGGCCAGGCGCACGACGCGGGCGCAGCGGGCGGCGACGTCCTCGTCGTGCGTGACGACGACGAGCGAGCGGCCGCGGCCCGTGGTGGAGGCGATCAGCGCATCCATCACCTCCGCCGAGGTGTGCGAGTCGAGCGCGCCCGTCGGCTCGTCGGCGAAGACGACGGCCGCGCCGGTCACCTGGGCGCGGGCGATCGCGACGCGCTGGGCCTGCCCGCCGGAGAGCTGGCCGATGCGCCGCTGCTCGAAACCGGCGAGCCCGAGGGCAGCCAGCCAGGAGGCGGCGTTCTGCTCGGCGGCGGTGCGCGGGATGCCGGAGAGCATCAGCGGAAGCGCCACGTTCTCGACCGCGGTCAGCTCGGGCAGCAGCAGGCGCTGCTGGAAGACGAACCCGAACGCCTCCCGGCGCAGTCGCGAGCGCTCGGACTCGCCGAGCGCGGTGACGTCGACAGGCCCGGCCGCGGTGGCGAGACCGACGCTTCCCGCCTCGGGCCGGACGATGCCGGCGAGGCAGTGCAGGAGCGTCGTCTTCCCGGAGCCCGACGCGCCCATGATCGCGACCGACTCGCCGGGGGCGACGCGGAAGTCGACGCCGGCGAGGGCGATCGCGGCGCCGTAGGACTTGTGGAGAGCCGAGGCCCACAGGGCGGGCGGGGCGGGAGGCGTTGTGGTCATGCATCCAGCCTGTCCGGCCGCCTTGGGGGGCACATCCGCCGGGAGGGTCATCCTGGGCGCGCTGCGTCATCCGCGCGATGTCATGCCCGGGTACGACACGGGCTTGCGCGATGCGAAGGTCCTCGCCGTCACGCCCGAGGGCGAGCGCGCGGCCGTCGCGGCCATCGCCTCTGTCGAGCAGGCCGACCGCTAGCGCGTCCCGGCCGCGCCGCTCCCGCCTCCCTCACCATCCGTCCCGGATTTCTTCCCGCGACACGCCGCGTCTGAGCGTGCACAACTCCGGAGCGGATGGCGGGGAACGCGGGCCTGTGCGGGTGGCGCGCCCTGTCGATACGGTGGAGGGCATGAGCGAGACCTTCCTGACCGCACCCGTCGACGACCGCTCCGCCCGCGACCTGGCCGCATCCGGCCTCCGCCTCGCGCTGGTGGACACCGCCGACAGCGCCGCGTTCGACGCGTGGATCGCCGCCGACTTCCGCGGCTTCCACAGCGAGCGCCCGACGCCGGAGGTGCTGGAGGAGGCGCGCGGCTTCCTCGCCGACCGGCGGACGACGGCGGTCTACGACGATCCCGCGACCTCGCCGGTGGGCACGGTGAACTCGTGGGTCGCGCCGCTGACGGTGCCGGGCGGGGAGCAGGTGGGCGCGTGGGCGATCAGCTCCGTGACCGTCGCACCGACGCACCGCCGCCGCGGGATCGCCACCGCCCTGCTCGGGTCAGAGCTGCGCACGGCGGACCGGCTGGGTGTGCCGCTCGCGATTCTGACCGTGTCGGAGTCGGTGATCTACGGACGCTGGGGCTTCGGCCCGGCGACGTTCGCCGGCGAGTGGCGCGTCGACACCAAGCGCGTCCGCTGGGCCGGGGCGGACACCCCCGGCCGGCTCGCGTTCACCGAGCCGGACGAGTACCGCGCGACCGCGACGGCGGTCCTGGATCGCGTGATGGCCGGGCGACCGGGCGAGATCGCGCTGAGCCCGTACCTGGCCGAGCGCCTGATCGGGCCGCTCAAGGGCAGCGAGGACCCCAACCGCTACCGCCTCGTCCGCTACGACTCGGTCGACGGCGAGCCGGAGGGCTTCGTCAGCTACATCGTGAAGGGGAACGACGACTTCACCAAGCACTCGGTCGAGGTGGTATACCTCGCCGCAGCGACGGACGCGGCGCTGCTCGCGCTCTGGCGGTTCCTGCTGGAGCTGGACCTCGTCGCCGAGGTCCGCGCCTACACTCGCGGCGTCGACGAGCCGCTGCCCGCGCTCGTCTCCGACGTGCGCGGCGCGAAGCTCGCGAGCGTCGAGGACCACCTCTGGGTGCGCATCCTGGATGTGCCCGCCGCCCTCACCGCCCGGCGTTACGAGCGCGACGGCGAGCTCGTGCTCGACGTGATCGACGACCTCGGCTTCGCAGCCGGCCGGTTCCGGCTGCGGGTGGCCGACGGCGCGGCGACCGTGGAGGCGACGGATGCGGAGGCCGACGTCAGCCTCCCCATCGCCTCGCTCGGAAGCGTGTACCTCGGGCACGCCACCGCGCCCGGCCTTGCGCTGGCCGGCCGGATCACCGGCGACGCCGACGCTCTCGACCGCCTCTTCCGCACCGCGACCCCGCCCCGGCTCAGCACCTGGTTCTGAGCGGGAAGCGCTCAGTCGATCAGGTCGTGGCGCACGACGATCTCGTCGCGCGCGGGGCCGACGCCGATCGCCGAGATGCGAGCACCGGACATCCCCTCGAGGGCGAGCACGTAGTCCTGCGCGTTCTTCGGGAGGTCCTCGAACGTGCGGGCGCCGCTGATGTCCTCGGTCCAGCCGGGGAACTCCTCGTAGATCGGGGTGGCGTGATGGAAGTCGCTCTGCGAGGCGGGCACCTCGTCGTGGCGCACGCCGTCCACGTCGTACGCGACGCAGACCGGGATGCGCTCGATGCCGGTCAGCGTGTCCAGCTTCGTGAGCACGAAGTCGGTCACGCCGTTGATGCGTGCCGTGTAGCGGGCGACCGGGGCGTCGTACCAGCCGGTGCGGCGCGGACGGCCCGTGGTGGTGCCGAACTCGAAGCCGCGCTCGCGCAGGAAGTCGCCCCACTCGTCGAACAGCTCGGTCGGGAACGGACCGGCGCCGACGCGGGTCGTGTACGCCTTGACGATGCCGATCACCCGGTCGATACGGTTCGGGCCGATGCCCGACCCCGTGGCCGCGCCGCCCGCGGTGGAGCTGGAGGACGTGACGAACGGGTACGTGCCGTGGTCCACATCCAGCATGGTCGCCTGGCCGCCCTCGAACAGCACGTACTTGCCGTCCTGCAGCGCCTCGTGCAGCAGCAGCGAGGAGTCGACCACCATCGGGCGCAGCCGCTCTGCGTAGCTCAGCAGGTCGTCGACGATCTCGTCGACGCCGATCGCGCGGCGGTTGTAGACCTTCACCAGCAGGTGGTTCTTCTGGTCGAGGGCGCCCTCGACCTTCTGGCGCAGGATGTTCTCGTCGAAGAGGTCCTGGATGCGGATGCCGACGCGGTTGATCTTGTCCGCGTAGGTCGGTCCGATTCCGCGTCCGGTGGTGCCGATCTGGCGCTTGCCGAGGAAGCGCTCGGTCACCTTGTCGATGGTCCGGTGGTACTGCGTGATGACGTGCGCGTTGGAGCTGACCTTGAGGCGGGAGACGTCCACACCCCGAGCGATCAGACCGTCCAGCTCCTGGAAGAGCACCTCGAGGTCGACCACGACGCCGTTCGCGATGACCGGCACGACGCCGTCGGTCAGGATGCCGGACGGCAGCAGGTGCAGCGCGTACTTCTCGTTTCCGACGACCACCGTGTGGCCGGCGTTGTTGCCGCCGTTGAACTTGACGACGTAGTCGATGCGGCTGCCGAGGAGGTCGGTGGCTTTTCCTTTGCCTTCGTCGCCCCACTGGGCGCCGATGATCACGATCGCGGGCACGTTTTCGGTCCTCTCGATGGATGGATCGCGCCGGCGCCACGCGGACGACCGTCGCACTCGATCCTATCGCGACCCGTTCGGGGGTTTCCCGGGCGGGCCGATGACCGAGCTTCCACGCACGCGGAAGCCCTAGGCGCTCAAACGGTGGCGCTCGACGTATTCGTCGATCGCTGCCCGAATCACGTCCGACGTGGATTTGCTGCGCGTCTCCACCCTCAGCCGCTCGAGATCCCGCTTTCGTGCCGCCGAGATCCGCACCTGGATCATCGGCGATGCTGTGCCCTTTTCGCCCTCCGAGTCGACCCGGGGGCGCCCGACCCGTCGCTCGACTGCCTCGGGGCTGCCGAGCGCCTCAAGCAGGAGCTGCTCGCCCAGCGCTGCCGCATCGGCGCCGTGCGCGCTCTCACCCGTCTCGCTGACGCCGTCGGCGCGTTCCTCGATCGAAGCCATCGCCTCGTACCGCCGCTGCTCCTTCTTCGAGAGGGTCATCCCTTCTCCTCCTCCATCTGCCGCCGATAGTACGAGCCCAGGGGCATGGCGTGAAACACGACGAACCCGCCGGCAACCATCTCGATCAGCACCTCGATCAATCTGTCGGTTTGCGCGTGCTCCGGTCCGACGAACACCCGACGTGGACGGTCCGGCAGTCCCGAGTCGGTCACCTTGACCCGGGTGCTCGTATAGACGGCGTTGCGGATCGCGTGCAGCGCGTCGCGTTCCTCGATGCCGTGCTTGTGGGCACTGTCGGTGAAGTCGATCCCCATTACGCAATGCTAGGGCGAACCTACTCTTTTGCACGACAAAATGCAAGCCTTCGACTCCGCTACCAACGACTCCACTAAGTTGCACAGTAGTGTGCAAGAAGAGTAGACTGACGGCATGTCCGCAGCCCCTTCCACCCGCGCTCCCCGGCGTGACGCCACCGCGAACAGGGAGGCGATCCTCGCAGCGGCAGCGGCAGCGCTCAACGAGGACATCGACACCTCCCTCGAAGCGATCGCCGCCCGCGCCGGGCTCAGCCGCCGCGCGGTGTACGGCCACTTCGCGTCCCGCGACGACTTGCTGATCGACGTGTTCACGCGGGGCGCCGCCCGCCTCGCGGCACTGCTCGACCCGGTCTCGCATCCCGATGCGCGCGTCGAGATCGCGCTCTTCGGCGCGACCCTCTGGGCCGAGGTCGAGCACATCAGGGTCAGCGCGGCGCTCGCCGTCCGCGGCCCGCACCGCGAGCTGGTCGGCACCGCGCTCGACCCCGCGCGCGAGCGGCTGCGCACCACCGTCCAGCGCGGGATGGCCGACGGCACGATCCGCACGGACCTGGACAGGGAAACCGTCACCCGCCTGATCGAGAATGCCGCGGTCTCGGTGCTGGACGAGGCGACGCGGGCGCAGCTCTCGCCCGCGACCGGTCACCGGCTGGTGATGCTGGCCGGGCTCTCCGCCGCCGGCCTCGGCTGGCGCGAGGCCGGCGAACTGATCGACGCGACGCCCGAGCTGGCGTTCGGAGAGGTGCAGAACCGATGAGGATCGTGCTGGATTCCGTGGCGAAGGGTGCGCGCAACGCGGCCCTCCCGCCGACGACCGCCGCGTTCCAGAGCGGTCAGGCCGCGCTCGCGCGCGCCGAGACCGAGCAGCGGCCGACCGTTCTCGGGTTGATCGCCTCCGGCCGGATGCGGCCGGACGCCGGCGTCGTCACGATCGACGGCGAGACCGACTACTCCGCGATGCGCAAGCGGATCGCCCTCATCGACGCCCCCGACGTCTGCGAGCCCGCGCCCGATGTCACGGTGGCGGGCATCGTCGCGGAGGAGCTCATGTTCGCCGGGCGCGCCTCCAACCCCATCGCGGTCGGCCGCCGGCTCACCGAGCTCGGCGCCGCCGAGTACTCGCGGTGGGCGATCGGCACGGTTCCGCCGACGGTCCGCATCCGGCTGTTCAGCGAGCTCGCCCTGATGCGGAAGGGCGTGGAGGGACTCGTCATCGTCTCCCCCGACCGTCACGGCGGCGACCCGGTCGAGTGGTGGCGATTCGCCCGCGAGCTCGCGGGCCGCGGCATCGCCGTGCTGGTCGTCGCGGGCGATGCGTCCGCGGCCGCCATCGCCGCAGCATCCCTCGTCGAGCGGCTCGACGAGACAAACCCCCAGACATTCGACGAGGACCCGGGCCGGGACGACACCGACGATCTCCCGGACCTGATCGTGGAGAAGGCATGAAGATCCCCCAGATGATCGCGGCGGAGTTCCGCCGCCTGACCGCCAGCCCCATGTCCATCGTGGCGCTGATCGCCCTGATGTGCGTGCCCGTGCTCTACGGCGGCCTGTACCTGTGGGCGAACCAGAACCCGTACGCGAACCTCGACCGCATCCCCGCGGCCATCGTGGTGGACGATACCGGCGCGGACGTCGACGGCAAGACCGTCAACTACGGCGACCAGGTGGCCGACCAGCTGATCGAGGACGGCTCCTTCCAGTGGCATCGCGTCGCCGCCGGCTCCGCCACGAGCGGCGTCGACGACTCGAAGTACGACTTCAGCATCACCTTCCCGTCCGACTTCTCGTCGGCGCTGGCCTCCGCCTCCGGGAAGAGCCCGCACCGCGCCGTCGTGACGCTGACCACCAACGACACCAACAGCTACCTCGCCTCGACGATCGGCACGCAGGCCGCGGAGAAGATCCGCACCTCCATCGTCAAGCAGGTGAACGAGGAGGCCGCGCAGCAGTTCCTGGTCGGGCTAGCCGACATCCGGTCCAACCTCGTGAAGGCCGTGGACGGCGCCGACAAGCTCGTCGACGGCGCGGCGTCGGCGCAGTCCGGCGCGTCCCAGCTCGCCGACGGCATCGCGAGCGCGCAGACCGGCGCGACCCAGCTCGCGGACGGTAACGCCCAGCTCGCCAGCGGCTCCCAGCAGCTGGCGAGCAAGCTCGGCGAGCTCTCCGCGGGCGCGCAGCAGGTGAGCGACGGGGCGGCGAAGGTCGCCGCCGGGAACGACCAGCTCGCCGGCAAGGCGAACGAGGCGGGTTACGCGGCGGCGAAGCTGGCGGCGGACGCCCCCGCCGCGGGCCAGAAGCTGATCGACGATCTGAAGGCGCGCGGCGACGTCGACCCGACGGTCATCGACCGCGTCCAGGCCGCCGTCACGGACATCGACACGGTCGTCCAGAAGGGCAACGGCGACATCCAGACGGCGGTCGGCCAGGTGAATCAGCTCGCCGCCGGCGCCGATCAGGTGGCCTCCGGCGCCGCTCAGGTCGCCGACGGATCGCAGCAGGCGCAGTCCGGCGCCTCCCAGCTCGCCTCCGGCGCCGCGACGGCCGCGACCGGCTCCGCCCAGCTGCGGGACGGCCTCGGCACTCTGCACGACGGCAGCACGAAGCTGCGCGACGGCCTCACGACGCTGCACGACGGCACGGCGCAGCTCCGCGACGGGCTCACGGACGGCGTCGCGAAGATCCCCGACAACTCCCCCGCGCTGCAGAAGAAGCAGGCGTCGACCATCGCCGACCCGGTGAACCTGAAGAACGACTCCATCACGTCGGCGGGCACCTACGGCGCCGGCCTCGCGCCGTTCTTCGTGGCCCTCGCCGGCTGGATCGGCATCTACGCGCTCTTCCTGATCGTGAAGCCGGTGTCCCGCCGCGCCATCACCGCGCTGCACTCGCCGGTGAAGATCACGCTCGCCGGCTGGCTGACCCCTGGCCTGCTCGGCGCGGTCCAGATGATCGGCCTGTTCGCGATCGTCTCCGGCGCGCTCGGCTTCGGCATCCACAACCCGCTCGGGATGTACGGGCTGATGGCGCTGGCGTCGGTGACGTTCGCGGCGATCATCCTCGCGCTGAACGTCTGGCTCGGCAGCGTCGGGCAGTTCCTCGGGCTCGTGCTCATGGTGCTGCAGCTGGTGACCGCGGGCGGCACGTTCCCCTGGCAGACGCTGCCGGGACCGCTGGCGTCGCTGCACCACGTGCTGCCGATGTCGTACGCGGTCGACGGCATCCGACAGCTCATGTACGGCGGCAACCCGGCAACGGCCTGGGCGGACGCGGGCGTGCTTGCGCTGTGGATGCTGATCGCACTCCTCGTGGCGGCGATCGGGGTGACGCGGATGACGCACTTCCGCACCCTCCGCGACCTGCGCCCGTCCCTGATCGGCTGACCCGCATCCCGCCCCGCGGGTACGCAGAAGGTCGCGCGAAACATGCGAGTACGCGGATCGTCCGCGTACTCGCATGACGGGGGCTGACGCTAGGCTCGCGGCGTGACCGACCGGCTGAACATCCTGCACCTCAGCGACACGCACCTGTATGGCGATGGCCGGCTGCACTACGGCATCGTCGACACCCTCGCCGCCCTGGACCGCGTGCTCGCCCGCGCCGCCACGCTCGAGGCGGTCGACGTTGTCGTCGCCTCGGGCGACCTGTCGGACGACGGAAGCGCCGCCTCCTACCGCCTGCTCGCCGGACGGCTGGAGCCGTGGGCGGCAGAGCGGGGCGCCCGGGTCGTCTACGCGATGGGCAACCACGACCTGCCAGGCGGCTTCGAGGACGTGCTCGGCGCGCGCGAGACGGTCACGCCGGTCGGCGGGTTCCGCATCCTCACCGTCGACAGCACCGTCGCGGCGGCCGGCTGGGGCCGGGTGGACGCCGGCGCGCTTCAACGGCTGCGGGACGAGCTCGCGACGCCGAGCGAGCACGGCAGCATCGTCGTGCTGCACCACCCGCCGGTGCCCCCGACGACCGGACTCTTCGAGACGCTGCGGCTGGTCGATCCCGAGCCGCTGATCGACGTCTGCTCGGCGGGGGATGTGCGGCTCATCCTCGCCGGTCACTACCACCACGCCCTCGTCACGGCGGCGGGTCCCCGCGACATCCCCGTCGTCGTCGCTCCCGCCGTCGCCAACACCACGGACGTGCTCTGGCCGGCGCCGCGCGAGCGCGCCGTCCGCGGCTCCGGGTTCGCCGTCGTGCAGCTGCCGGTGGCCGGCGTCGCCCGGGTGCACGTCGTCACGGCGCCATCGCCCGACGACGGCGAGACGGTCTACGACCTGGACGCGGAGGCGGTGGCGCGCATCGCCGCCGACTCCGGCTGGCACGGCCGGCCGTGAGCACCGCGGCCGGCTACTCGGGCACCCCGCTCTGGAAGAAGCTGGGGCTGAAGCCCGGGATGCGCGCGCAGCTGCTGCACGCGGAGCCGGGGTGGGCGGTGCCGCTCGACACCGACGCGCCGCAGGTGGAGTGGCTCCCGCCCGGCTCCGCCGAACCCGTCGGGCTGGTGCTGGCCTTCTACCGCGGCGCCGCGGACTACCTGGCGGAGCTCGACGCGCTCGCTGCGCGCATCCACCCCGACGGGATGCTGTGGGCGGCGTGGCCCCGCAAGGCGGCCGGTCACGTCTCCGACCTGGACGAGAACCTGATCCGCGACCCCGCCCTCGCCCGCGGCCTCGTGGACGTGAAGGTCGCCGCCATCTCGACCGACTGGTCCGGCCTCAAGCTCGTCGTGCGCCGCACCAACCGCTGACCCCGCGACCCGCGCCGGCCGCCGAGCACAGGGAAAATGCTCGATTCCGGCCGAGATCGCGACACATTTCCTGTGCTCGGCGGCCCGGCGGCGGCCCGGCGGCGGTCAGAACTGGACGTGCTGGAGGATCCAGGCGTGCATGGCGACGGCCGCGGCGGCGGAGGCGTTGATCGAGCGCGTCGAGCCGAACTGCGAGATCTCGACGACCGCGTCCGCCGCGGCGATGGCATCCTCCGACAGCCCCGGCCCCTCCTGACCGAACAGCAGGACGCACGCGCGCGGCAGCGCGAACGTCTCGATCAGCACCGAGCCGGGCACATTGTCCACCGCGATGATCGGCAGCCCCTCGCCACGCGCCCACGCGACGAACGCGGCGACGTCGTCGTGGTGCCGGATGTGCTGGTAGCGGTCGGTCACCATGGCGCCGCGTTTGTTCCAGCGCCGCCGCCCGATGATGTGCACGGTGTCCGCCGCGAACGCGTTCGCGCTGCGCACGATGGACCCGATGTTCATGTCGTGCTGCCAGTTCTCGATCGCCACGTGGAACGGGTGCCGGTGCTCGTCGAGGTCGGCGACGATCGCCTCCATCCGCCAGTACCGGTAGCGGTCGATGACGTTGCGGGTGTCGCCGTCGCGCAGCAGGTCGGGGTCGTAGTGGGGCTCCCGCGGCCACTCCCCCGGCCACGGTCCGACTCCATGGGTCGTCAGCTCCGGGGACGGCGCGGGAGAGGGCTGCGGGGAGTCTGACGTCACCGATCCAGGGTAGCCGCGGCGCACCGGGGGCTCCCAGCCGTCGCTGACAGGGTGGTGCCGTGAGGGGTGGGACGGGGGCAGCGCGCTGGACGATCGCCGGGTCGGCTGCGGCCGGCGTCGTCGTCGTGATCGCGGTCGTCGCGGCGCTCATCCTGTCGGGGACCCTGTGGCCGAACCGCGTCTTCGCGGCCGGGTATCCGGTGCGCGGCGTCGACGTCTCCAGCTATCAGGGGCGGATCGACTGGCCGGTGCTGTCGAAGCAGGGCATCGACTTCGCGATCATCAAGGCGACGGAGGGCTCCGGCGACGCCGACGAGCGCTTCGCCGCCAACTGGGCGGGCGCTCGCGCCAGCGGCCTCGTCGTCGGCGCCTACCACTTCCTCAGCTTCGACAGTCCAGGGCGGACGCAGGCGGCGAACGTGTTCCGCACGGTCCCGGCGACGCCCGGCGCGCTGCCGCCGACCGTGGACGTGGAGTTCTACGGCGACTACTTCGCGCATCCGCCGTCGCGGGAGAAGGTGCGCAGCATCCTCGACCCGCTGCTCGCGGCGCTCCGGGAGCACTACGGCCGCCCCGCCATCCTGTACGCGACCGGCGACGCGTACGACCGCTACCTGAAGGACGCGTACCCCGAGAACCCGATCTGGTTCCGGTCCGTCGCGCTGCCGCCTTCCCTCCCCGACGGCCGGTCGTGGACGTTCTGGCAGTTCTCCGACAGGGAGCGACTCCCCGGCTACAGCGGCGACGAGGCGTACGTCGATCTGAACGCCTTCGTGGGATCCCGCAGGCAACTGGAGGCGCTCGGCCAACCCTCTGGGCAATAAGCTGGTGGCGTCACATCCAACGGACTCTCCCACGGAAGGGGTGCGCGTGGCGCGACGCGACGAGATCGAATGCTGGCTCACCGACATGGACGGCGTGCTCGTCCACGAGAACCAGGCGCTTCCCGGCGCGTCCGAGCTGATCCAGCAGTGGCGGGATCAGGGCACGCCCTTCCTGGTGCTGACCAACAACTCGATCTACACGCCGCGCGATCTGGCCGCACGGCTGCGCGCCTCCGGGCTGGACGTCCCCGAGGAGTCGATCTGGACGTCCGCGCTCGCGACCGCCGACTTCCTGAAGTCGCAGGCGCCGGGCGGCAGCGCCTACGTGATCGGCGAGGCAGGCCTGACGACGGCGCTGCACGAGGCCGGCTTCATCATGACCGACACGAACCCGGACTACGTGGTCGTCGGTGAGACCCGCAGCTACTCCTTCGACGCCATCACGAAGGCGATCCGCCTGATCGGCGCCGGCGCCCGGTTCATCTCGACGAACCCGGACGCCACCGGGCCGAGCGCCGAGGGTCCGCTGCCCGCCACCGGCGCGGTGACCGCCATGATCACCAAAGCGACGGGCGGCATGGAGCCGTACGTGGTCGGCAAGCCGAACCCGATGATGTTCCGCTCCGCCCTCAACCGGATCGGCGCGCACTCGGAGAACACGGCGATGATCGGCGACCGGATGGACACGGACGTCGTCGCGGGCATCGAGGCCGGCCTGCACACCATCCTGGTGCTCACGGGCATCAGCGATCAGGCGGAGATCGACCGGTACCCGTTCCGTCCCGACGAGATCCTCTCCGGCGTGCACGAGCTCGTCGCCCGCGAGCCCATCGAGACGGAGCTCTAGCCGCTCCGCCCGCGCCCTAGCCGCTCCTTGCCGAGGGGCACGTTGTTGTCGGTTTCAACGCGCGAAAGCGACAACACGGTGCCCTTCGGCGAAAGGTTGGACGCGCGTCAGCCGGTGGGGCCGGGGCCGGCGACGGAGGTCGTCATCGGCTCACCGCCCGCGCGGCTGGCGAAGCAGTAGTACGAGCGCTGCCCGGCCTTCCACTGCGCCTCGTTCGCCGGGAACGTGCCCTGCACCTGCAGGTCCGCGTACTGGGCAGCGGCACCGAGGTCGATGACGCCGGTCGCGGTGCAGAGCCCGTTGATCTGCTGCGCAAGGGCGTCCGCGCCGGGGTAGGGCGCGGCGATGTCGGCCGAGATCAGGTTCGTGTAGACCATCTGCGCCGAGTGCGCCGTCGCGCAGTCGACGACGGCGAACGTCTCCGCCCACGGCGACGCGTACGGCTGGATGCACTCCCCGCCGCCGAGAGCGTTCCACGGGTGCTCGCCCGGACCGACGGCGGCGGCCGGCTTCGGCGTGACCGTCGGAGTCGGCGTCGGCGTGGGGGTCGGCGTCGGCGTGGGGGTCGGCGTCGGAGTCGGCTTCGCCGACGCGGCCGACGCGGACGGCTTCGGGGTGGCGTTCCCGCCCGCGAGGATCGAGGGGATGCGCGTACCGAGTGCGAACAGACCGATCAGGACGAGGATCACAGCGAGGGCTCCCGCCGCGAGCAGCAGCATGCGGTTGCGGCGCGGATCGCCGGGGCGGCCTCCCGCTGGCGCGGGCGCGCCGGTGGGCGGAGGCGCCGGCGGCGTGGGGGTCGCCGGAGCGGCGGGGGTCGCGGCGGGGGCCGGGGCCGCGGCCGTGGGAGCGGCCGGGGTCGCCGGCGCGAATGCGGGGGCTGCGGGAGCGGGCGCGGGAGCGGGCGCAGGGGCCGCCTGCTCGACGACGGCCGACGTCTCGACCGGCATGGTCGCAGGCGGGGTGGAGCCCAGCTGCGGACCCTCGGCGCCGGCGTCGCCCTCGAAGGCGAGCTCGGGGAAGAGGATGGTGTCGATCGCCGCTGTGGCGATGGGCGCCTCCGGCACGGGCGGCGTCTCTGGCGCTTCCGGCTCTGGCTCGTCCTCGTCGGCCTCGTGCACGTCCGCCACGTCCCCGAACAGCGCGGCGAGGCCGTCCTCCGGCTCGGCGTCCTCGTCAGCGGCAGCCTCGGGCTCGGGCGCCGGGGCGGGCGCGGCCGCGCCGTCCGCCGCCGCCGCCACGCTGGCGGCATCGAACGCGCTGGTGGCCGGCGAGGGCGGAGCGCCGAGCGCGATCTCGGTCTCCGCGGCGGTGGGCTCCGCGGGCGGCGCGGTCTCGACGACCTCCTGCGGGTCTCCGGTGCGCTCCTCCAGCAGCGAACGCATCTCGGCGGCGTCCAGCTTCATGGTGGGCGCGCCGTCGTCGGTCCGGGGCGCCGTCGGCGGTTCCTCAGCATCGGACGGCGGCGGGATGAAGGCTCCCGCGGCGAGCGGCGGAGTGAGCGGTGCCGCGGGCGGGATGGCGGCCGGTGCGGCGGGCGGGATGTACGCGCCGGCCGACGGGGGGATCGGTGCGGGCGTCACTGGGGCCGCCGGCTCGGTGGCCCGCGGCTCGGCGGCGGGCGGCACCTCGGCGGCGGGCGGCACCTCCGCGGCAGGCGGGACCTCGGCGGCGGGCGGGACCTCGGCGGCGGGCGGCACCTCGGCCGCAGGCGGCTCCGTGCGCGGCAGGACGACGTCGGCGGGCAGCGGGATGATCCCGGTGGTGTCGCCCATCAGCCAGTGCGCAGGCGACGGCTCGGCCGGCTCCGGCTGGTGGCCGCCGAGCAGCGCGGCGAGTCCGTGGCCCTGCAGCGGGCCGGTCGTGGCCGGCGGTTCCGCGGCCGCGTCCGGACGCTCGTCCGGTTGTTGCCGGATGGGCGGCTGCGACCCGGCGTCCTGGCTGGACCACTCGGGCGGATGCGGCATCCGCAGCGCCTCGAAGAAGCTGGGCGGCTCGAACGACGCCCGCTCCTCCGGGCGCTCGGACGCGGGCGGCTCGTCGGCCGCCGCAGGTTCGGCCGATGCGGGCGGCTCGGCAGGCTGCTCCGGCGCCCTGGCCGGGGTGGGCGCCGGCGCGCCCGCCTCTCCGGGCAGCGACGCGTGCCGCGGGACGGGCGTCCCGTCCGCCGGCGGGAGCGGGATGGCCGGCGGTGTGAACAGCGGAGGCTCCGGCATGGCCGGCACAGCAGCGGGCGGCACGACGGCAGCGGGCGGCACGACGCCAGCGGGCAGCACGACGCCAGCGGGCGGCACGACGCCAGGGGGCGGGACGACCGCATCCGGCGGGAGCAGCTCCTCGTCCACCGGCTCGAGCACGGTCCCGACCGGGCCTTCGATCTCGTCGGAGCCGCTGTCCACGAACTCGCCGTCCGCGAACCCCGGCGCCTCGGCGGCCGGGTCGTCCGCGGGCTCGTCGTCCTGGGTCTTCGAAACGAGGTTCCACGAGAAGCCGCTCGGGGCGGGTGCCGGCTCCGCGGCCGGCTCCTCCTCCGGCGCCTTCAGCAGCTCCTCGAAGCCGTCATCGGCACCGGCGGGGCTCGCCGCGCCGCGTCCCCCGGTCAGCTGCTGCAGCAGCCAGTCCGAGCTCCCGAACTCCGGCTCGTCGGCCGCCGCAGGACCGGTCCCATCCTCGACCGCGTCCGGCGCGCGCCCGTCCGCGGCGTCGCCCTCGGGAGCGTCACCGTGCGCGGGATCGCGGGGGTCGCGGTCGTCGGTCACTAGTCCAGTCCCAGGTCCGTGAGCCCGATCGCGGCGAAGTAGGGGTAGCCGGCGCCCTCGATGACCTCGCGCGCGCCGGTGTTGCGGTCGACCACGACGGCGACGCCCGCGATCTCGGCCCCGACCTTCTTCAGCGCCTCGATGGCCTTCAGCGGCGAGCCGCCGGTGGTCGAGGTGTCCTCCAGCACGATCACGCGCTTGCCCTCGAGGTCCGGGCCCTCGACCTGCTTGCCGCGGCCATGGTCCTTCGGCTCCTTGCGCACGACGAACGCGTCGTAGGCGAGGCCGCGGGCCGCGCCTTGGTGCAGGATCGCCGCCGCGACGGGGTCGGCGCCCATCGTCATACCGCCGACCGCGACGACGTCGGGGACGTCCGCGATCAGGTCGATCATCACCTGGCCGATGAGGGGCGCGACGCGGTGGTCGAGGCTCACCTTGCGCAGGTCGACGTAGTAGGTCGCCTTCTTGCCGCTTGTCAGCGTGAAGTCGCCGTGGAACACGGCCTCGGCCGAGATGTAGTCGATGAGCTGCTGTCGTGCGTCGGTCACGTCTGAGATTGTACGGGTCGGGGCCCCGCCGACGCTGGCCGACGCCCGCCGGACGGGGCCGTCGGCGGCGCCTTATACGATCGGGACATGCGCATCGCCACCTGGAATGTGAACTCCATCCGCACCCGAGTCGCCCGCGTTGTGGACTGGATGGTCCGCGAGGACGTGGATGTGCTGGCCATGCAGGAGATCAAGTGCAAGCCGGAGCAGTTCCCCTTCGAGGCGTTCGAGAAGGCGGGCTACGAGGTGGTGCTGCACGGCCTGAACCAGTGGAACGGCGTCGCGATCGCCGCCCGCCTGCCCATCGAGGACGTGGAGATCGGCTTCCCCGATATGCCGGGCTTCCTGAAGGGCCACGGGGGGCCCGACCTGCCCAAGGAGGCGCGCGCGATCGGCGCGACGGTCGAGGGCGTTCGGGTCTGGAGCCTGTACGTGCCGAACGGCCGCGCGCTCGACGACCCGCACTACGTCTACAAGCTGGACTGGCTGGCCGCGCTGCTCGAGGACACGCGCCGCTGGCTGGCCGAGAACCCCGAGCGGCCGCTCGCTCTGATGGGCGACTGGAACGTCGCGCCGCTCGACTCCGACGTCGGCGACCCGAGCCTCGTCCCCGGCGTCTCCACTCACATCTCGCCGCCGGAGCGCACCGCGTTCGCCGCGTTCGAGCAGGCCGGGCTGACCGACGTGGTGCGGCCGATCGTGCCCGACGGCTACACCTACTGGGACTACAAGCAGCTGCGCTTCCCGCGCAACGAGGGCCTGCGCATCGACTTCATCCTGGGCTCCCCGGCGTTCTCGGACCGGGTCGTGGATGCGAGCATCCACCGCAACGAGCGCAAGGGCGAGGCCCCGAGCGACCACGTCCCCGTGCTCGTCGAGCTGTCCGAGGCGGCGGCCGAGGAGGACGACGACGACCGCCCGATGATCTGGTGACGCACTGAGGCGAGCGCAAGCGTTCGTTACGGAACGTTTCATCGTGTCCGCACGGGTGTGATCCCCTTCGGTAGCGTCGGAGCACCATGACCGCCGCCACGTCTGCGTACCCCGTCGAGTTCTCCGGGGTCGGGCGCGCCTTCGCGGCGCCGCGGCGGCGCGGTGCGACCCCGCCGGTGCGGCAGGTACTGCGGGACGTCTCGCTCCGCGTCGACGCCGGTGAGGTCGTCGCGATCCTGGGCGCGAGCGGCTGCGGCAAGTCGACGCTGCTGCGCATCGCCGGCGGGCTCGACTCCCCGACCTCCGGAGCGGCGCTCATCGACGGCTCGGCCGTCAGCGGCATCGACCCGCGCTGCGCGGTCGGCTTCCAGGAGCCGCGACTGCTGCCCTGGCGATCGCTCTCCGACAACGTCGCCCTCGGGCTCCTGCGCGGTGTCGAGCGCTCGGAGGGGAAGGCGCGCGTCGCCCGGCTGCTCGACCTGGTCGGCCTGTCCGCATCCGCTGCTCTGCGGCCGCGCGAGGTCTCCGGAGGGATGGCGCAGCGCGCGTCCCTCGCCCGTGCCCTCGCCCGGAACCCCGGCGTGCTGCTGCTCGACGAGCCCTTCGGCGCACTGGATGCGCTCACCCGGCTGCGGATGCAGGACCTGCTCCTCGAGGTGCACGCCGCCGCCCCCACCACGATCCTCCTCGTCACGCACGACGTCGACGAGGCCCTCCAGCTCGCCGATCGCATCATCCTGCTCGGCGCCGAGGAGGGACGAGAGGGCGCGACCATCCGCCGCGTCATCGCCGTTCCCGGAGACCGCCCGCGCGATCGCGGCTCCGCGGAACTCGCAGAACTGCGCGCCGAGCTGCTCGACGGCCTCGGCATCGATCGCCACGGCAACGCCCATTCCTCCACAGCACCAGCACGTTCAGCCTGATCCACAGATTTCGGCTGCCGGCCCGATACGTCCCGGCATCCGGCGATGCTCGGTTTCACAGCACGAGCCGAGCGATCCCGCGTCACCGACCCCACCAGAGAGGCATCATGCGCCGCACACCCACCATCGTCACCGCTCTCGCGGCCGCGGCCGCCGCCGCGAGCCTGCTTCTCACCGGCTGCGTCGCCGGCGAGGGATCCGCCGCGGGCTCCACGAGCTCGTCCGGCGTCACCAAGGGCGGCACGCTCAACATCGACTTCGCCACCTACAACCCGCTCAGCCTGGTCATCAAGAAGCAGGGCTGGCTCGAGAAGGCGCTGAAGAAGCAGGACATCACGGTCAACTGGGTGCAGTCGGCCGGTTCCAACAAAGCCAACGAGGCGCTGCGCTCCGGCGCGATCGACGTCGGCTCCACGGCCGGCTCGGCCGCCCTGCTGAACCGGTCCAACGGGTCCGCCATCAAGGTGATCGACATCGCCTCGCAGCCCGAGTGGTCCGCGATCGTCGTCGGCCCGAACTCCCCGATCACGTCCGTCGCGCAGCTGAAGGGCAAGCAGATCGCAGCCACCAAGGGCACCGATCCCTACTTCTTCCTCCTGCAGTCGCTCGAGGCGAACGGGCTCTCGGCGAGCGACGTCACGATCCAGAACCTGCAGCACGCCGACGGCTGGGCCGCTCTGCAGAACGGGTCGGTCGACGCATGGAGCGGCCTCGACCCGATCATGGCCAACGCCGAGAAGTCGGGCGCGAAGCTCATCTACCGCAACGTCGCCTTCAACACGTACGACGTGGTCGCGGCCACTGAGTCCTTCCTCTCCTCCAAGCCCGACGTCGCCCAGACCGTCGTGAACGCGTACGAGCACGCCCGGGAGTGGGCGCAGAAGCACCCCGACGAGACGGCGAAGATCCTCTCCGACGTCGCCGGCATCGACCCCGCGGTCGCGAGCTCCGTCATCAGCGAGCGCACCAACCTCGACGTCTCGCCGCTGCCCGGGGATGCGCAGCTGAAGGTGCTCACCAAGGTGGGCCCGATCTTCGTGCAGTCCGGCGACGTGAAGTCGCAGTCGGACATCGACAAGGCCCTCGACAGCCTCCTCGACCCGGACCTCGTGAAGAAGGCCGACCCGAGCGCCATCGGGAACTGACGACACCATGTCCTACCAGAACGCACCGGAGGGCGACGGTCCGCTGATCGTCGTCGGCGGCCCCGGCGGGAAGTCCGGCTCGGTGACCTCGGTCGCCCGGGAGACCCCGCGCGATCCGGCCGAGCCCGTCGTCTCCGAGACCGGAGCGGGCGGCGCGGTGGTGCGCACGCCGTTCCTGTCGCGGCGGTGGGTGCGGATCGTCGGCGGCCTCCTGCTGCCGGCCCTGCTGCTGCTCGCGTGGCAGCTCGCCTCCACCTCCGGTGCGTTCACCTCGTCGCAGCTGCCGTCGCCGGCGATGGTCGTCGATGCGGCCGTCGACCTGGCGCAGCGCGGCCTGCTCGGCCTGTACATCGCGATCTCGACGCAGCGGGTGCTGGTCGGCTTCGCCGTCGGCGCCGCCCTCGGGCTCCTGTTCGGAGCGGTCGTCGGCCTGTCGCGCCTCGCCGACATCCTGCTCAGCTCGACGCTCGCCGCCGTGCGCGCGGTCCCGTCGCTCGCGTGGGTGCCGCTGCTGATCCTGTGGTTCAAGATCGGCGAGGACTCCAAGATCATCCTCATCGCGATCGGCTCGTTCTTCCCCGTCTACACGACGGTCGCCGCGTCGCTGAAGCACGTCGACCGGAACCTCGTCGAGGCGGGACGCGCGTTCGGTCTCGGCGGTGTGCGGCTGTTCACCACGGTGCAGCTGCCGTCCGTGCTGCCGTCCGTCATCTCCGGTCTGCGCCTCGCGCTCGCCCAGGCGTGGCTGTTCCTGGTCGCCGCCGAGCTGATCGCCTCCTCGATGGGCCTCGGCTTCCTGCTCAGCGACTCGCAGAACAATGGCCGCACCGACCGCCTGTTCCTGGCGATCATCCTGCTCGCCGTGCTCGGCAAGCTGACGGACTCGATCGTCGGCGCGTTCGAGAAGTGGGCCGGACGCCGCTGGGGCTAGGCGGGCTGGAGGGCTCCCCGCCCGATGAGGGGTGGATCCACCGATGCGCGGAGGACGCGTCGGGCGTAGACCGGGCGCATGGTCCAGATCACGAATTCCATCGACATCCAGGCGCCGGCCGCGCGGGTCTACGCGGCCCTCCGCGCCCTCGACGCCTACCCCGCGTGGCTCCGGCACTCCGCGGTCTACCGCGGCACGCGCGCGCCGGCCGGGCCGCCCGCGGCCGGCGTCGCCTACGTCGACTCGACAACGGTCGGCCGGATGCGCGGCGAGCTGCTGGAGGATGTGCCTGGCCGCTCGCTCCGCTTCCACCAGGCGAAGCCATCCGGCACCCTCGACGCGCTCATCCGGTACGACCTCGCCGCGACGGCCGACGGCGGCGGTACGCGCGTGACGCGGGTCGGCGACCTCACGACGCGCGGGATGCTGCGCGCCGCGCAGCCCGTGCTCGTGCGCATGGCGGCGGCGGAGAGCCGGCGCACCATGACCGCCCTGAAACGACACGTCGAAGCCGGGCGCTGAGGTCCCAACCACGCCGTCCCCCGGTTGTCCACCCCTGCAGCCGCGGCCCTCTCCGGCCTACGTTCGCGGAACACGCAAACGACGAGAGGAAGAACGACAATGGCAGCAGTCACCGAGTCCGTCGACGTGGCGGTCCCCGTCTCGACCGCCTACAACCAGTGGACGCAGTTCGAATCGTTCCCGCACTTCCTGGATGAGGTCGAGGAGATCCGCCAGGTCGACGCCACCACCAACCACTGGCGCGTCAAGATCGGCGGAGTCCAGCGCGAGTTCGACACGGTGATCACCGAGCAGCACCCGGACGAGCGGGTCGCGTGGAAGAGCGTGGCGGGCGACGTCGAGCACGCGGGCGTCGTCACGTTCCACCGGCTCTCCGACGCCGAGACCCGCGTCACCGTGCAGCTCGACTGGGCGGCGACCGACGCGATCGAGAAGGTCGGCGCCGCGATCGGCATGGATGACCACGCCGTCAAGAAGGACCTCGCCAACTTCAAGGAGTTCATCGAGTCGCAGGGCTCCGAGACCGGTGCCTGGCGCGGCGACGTCGCACCGGGCAGCCCGTCATGACCGACGACTCCGACCACCTCCGCGACGCCGATCAGACGGCCAAGGACCGCTCCTACAGCCCGTCAAGCGATCGTGAGACGGCCGCCCGGCAGGACGACACCGTGGGCAACCGCGTGCCGCCCGGCACGGGCGGTCCGGACGACTCCGGAGACCCCCCGCCCGTCGATGAAGGCCTCGACCCCTCCGTCATCGCCGAACGCGGACACCGGGGTCCCGGAGCCGGTCCGGAAGGGTCGGCTACGGACGACCGGTGAAGTCGTCCATCGACCCGTAGACGCCGAACACCCGGCCCGCGAGTGCATCCCACGCGCGGGTCGGGAGGACGCCCTTGAGTGTCTTGGCGAGCCCGACCGACCACGGCAGCATCAGCATCGGCTTGCCGGCGAGCATCGCCCGCCACACCCTGTCGACCACGTACTCCGGCGTCAGGACGGGCGTCAGCAGCGGCCCACGCGCCCCCTCGAACATGCCGGTGTCGATGTAGCTGGGCGCGACGGTCGTCACCTTCACGTGGCCGAAGGCCTCCTGCTCGAGTTCGATGCGCAGGCTGTCGCTCCAGCCGATCACCGCCCACTTGCTCGCGGCGTACACGCTCATCCTCGGATTCGCCACGGTGCCCGCCGCCGAGGCGATGTTGACGATGCGGGCCTCACGCACGCTCGAGAGCATCCCGGGCAGGAATTCCCGCGTGGTGTACATCGGAGCCAACGCGTTCACCTGCATGGTGGCGCGGGTGTCCTCGCCGTTGTCGTGCTCCCAGAAGAACTTGCCGCGCACGATGCCGGCGTTGTTGATGAGGACGTCGATCCCGTCCAGCTCCTTGCGCACGGCTTGAGCGGTCTGCGCGATCGCGCCCAGCTCACCGAGGTCGATGACGTAGGGATGCACGCTCGTCGCAGCGCGTCCCGCCGCCGAACTCGGTGACCGGGGCGGCGCGCCCCAGGCCGCGGCGGTCCGCCCGGCGAGGATCTCCGTGCGCAGCCGATCGGTCAAGCGGGTGAGCGCCGCCTCGTCCCTGTCCCACAGCACGACGGCGCGGGCGCCCTCGCGCACCGCGCGCTCCGCGTAGAGCCGGCCCATGCCGGACGCGGCTCCGGTGATCAGGACCCGGGCGCCTCGAACCGTTCTCGCCATGTCTCCATCATCGCGCACCCGCACGCCGGGGGACGGCCCGGTAACGCGACCTGATCTCCGGTTCCAGGTGCTCGGTCGCGTAGCTCAGCATCGTGCGCGGCATCTCGGCGGCGTGCCGGTCGAGGAAGCCGAGCAGCACCGAGCGGTCGACGCGCTTGCCGACCTCCCGCAGCATCCAGCCGACGGCCTTGTGCATCAGGTCCTCGCGATCGCCGAGAAGCCGCTCCGCGAGGGCGAGGGTCGTGGACGCGTCGCCCCTCTTGATGAAGGCGAACGTGGAGAGGACCGCGACCCTGCGCTCCCACAGCACTGGGCCGGCGGCGAGCTCGTAGAGGAGGTCCCGCGGCCGGTCGACGAGGAACTCGCCGAGCACGTACTCGGCGGAGGAGTCCACGAGATCCCAGTTGTTCACCCGGCCGCGGCGCACGGCATCCACGTAGAAAGCGGCAAGCCGTTCGCGCTCCGCGTCGTCGCGCGTCCGCGCCCTGCTCGCGACGGCGAACCGTCCGTTCAGGATGAGGAGGGCGGCGAGCCGGTGCTCGTGCACCTCGCTGTCGAGCAGGGTCCGGAGCTCGGGCTCCGGGAGGGCGGCGAACCGGCGGGCGACCGCCCTGGTCTGCGGGACGCGCACGCCGGCGAAGACGTCCCCCTCGCCGTACTCCCCGGCCCCGGTCTTGAAGAAGCGCTGTAGGAAGGCGGCGTCCTCGGGGTCCGCAACGGCGTCGATGGCCGCCATGACGTCGGCTGCTGTGCTCACGCGAGCACCCTAGCGCGGGGCATCAGCGGCGCCCGCGCCGGCGCGATGCCACGAGCACCGCGCAGATCAGCGCGAGCGTGATGGCGGCGAACGCCGCTTCGACGACGAGGATCATGCGGGCCTCATGCGTGCCTCGCCGCGGACATCGACGCGGGTGCGAGGGCCATGCTCCCCGGGTCGGGAGGTGCGGCGGTCGGGCGAGCGCTTCGGTGCATTCGGGTCTCCAGCTGATGCGGCGGGTTCGGGTGTCTGGCGCACCAGAGAGACGCACCCCGGCCGCAGACTATGACGCGACCGGGGCACAATCGCCCACGACACGACGATTCGCGTCGTGATCTCGGCTTTTCACGCAGGATTTCGCCGAAATGGGCAAGAAAACGTCCGCTCGCCGCGGATAGGCTCGAAACGGGCGCGCGCTGCGCCCATCGTTCCGCCGCGACCCGCGCGGCCGACCCAACGACGGGAGGTTCGTCATGTCTCAGTTCGTCCAGCAGTTCAGCAAGGACGCGATTGTCGGGGAGCCCGAGGTCGTCGAGGACGCCCGCCCCGTTCGCGAGCTGGCGACGCATCCCGCGTGGCTCCGGCTCAAGGAGGCGGCGGTCGCGCTTCAGGGGATACAGGTGAAGGACGGCTCGGTCGAGCAGGAGTCCGACCGCCCCGCGGCCGCGGAGCACACCGGCGCGATCATCGACGCGATCGGCGAGCTCGCCCCGCACTTCCCGCACGACGCGAGCTACCTCGCCGCGCTGCAGCGCGACTTCGCCCGCTGGTCGGACGAAGGTTTCGGCGTCCCCGACTTCCTCGACTCGCTGAACGAGTTCCAGCCGCAGCAGCACCGCGTCGACGGGCTCGGCCACCTGGTCGTGTTCCCGATGTACACGCAGAACGGCAGCACCAACCGCTTCGTCGAGGCGGTGCTGGTGGAGGTCATCTGGCCGGAGTTCATCGGCGCGCTGGAGGCGGGCGACTACGGCAACAAGCTCTTCGTCCCGCTGCGCTTCGTGGACTTCACGCCCGGCTACGACACCAACTCCGCGGTGCTGTTCCCGGAGACCGTCGCGATGCGCGAGATCCCGCAGTTCACCTGGGGCGCCATCTTCCAGGACCGCGAGGCCGCGCGCTACCGCCGCGTCGTCCGCGCGGCCGCGGAGATCACCAAGCTGGAGCTGCCGGAGGACGCGGCCCGCATGCTGGACGACCAGCAGCTCACGGAGGAGACCTTCGTGATGTGGGACCTCATCCACGATCGCAGCCACATGCGCGGCGACCTGCCGTTCGACCCGTTCATGATCAAGCAGCGGATGCCGTTCTTCCTCTACTCGCTGGAGGAGCTGCGCTGCGATCTGACGGCGTTCCGGGAGTCGGTGCGCCAGGAGCGCGAGCTCTCCGCGCTGCCGTCGTCCGAGCTGTCCGCGTCGCAGAAGCAGATCCGCGACCACGCCAAGCTCGTGCAGTACGCGGTGATCTTCGACCGGATCTTCCGGTTCGCGATCACCGGCAGCCGGGTGCGCAACTACGACGGACTCGGCGGCCAGCTGCTGTTCGCGTGGATGCACCAGCACGACGTGCTGCACTGGACGGACACCCAGCTCACCATCGACTGGGAGGCCGTGCCCGACGTCGTCGTGGCGCTCAGCGACCAGATCAACGAGCTGTACTGGCGTTCGATCGACCGGCCGAAGGTCGCGCACTGGCTGGCCGCCTACGAGATGCTGACCAGGACGCTGACGCCGAACCCCGCATCCAATTGGGCCCGCGGGCTCTCGGACGAGGTCCTCGCCGGTGCGCCGAAGGGCTACACCGACCAGGTGCTCGACGACGAGTTCCCGCTCTCGATGTTCTACGAGGCGCTCAACAAGAAGATGGCGGGCGTCATCGAGTCCACGGCCGGGATCACCGGCACGACGGACGCCGCGTGACCGATTCCGCCGCTCGCGGCGCCGACGGCCGGCTCGTGCTGGTCGCCGGCGCCACGAGCGCTTCGGGCGAGGCCGTCTCCCGCGCGCTCGTCGCCGCGGGCGCGACGGTGCTGGCGGTGGGGACGCGCGAGGAGGCACTGGATGCCCTGGCCGCCGCCGTGCCCGGCGTCGACACCCGGGTCTGCGATCTCGCGGACCGCGATGCCGTCGCGGAGCTGGCCATGCGCATCCACCTCAAGTTCGGCCGGATCGACGGCCTCGTGCACCTCGTCGGCGGCTGGCGCGGCGGCGGCGGTCTCGCCGGGCAGAGCGACGAGGACTGGGACTTCCTGGAGCGCGGCTTCCGCACGCTCCGGAACACCACGCGCGTCTTCTACGACGACCTCGTCGCCTCGCCGGCCGGGCGCCTGGCGATCGTCTCGTCCACCGCGGTGGACGCGCCGTACGCCGGCGGTGCCAACTACGCGGCGGCGAAGGCCGCGGCCGACGCCTGGACGCGCGCGGTCGCACAGGGCCTCCGCAAGGACGCCCCGCAGTCCGCCGCGACGATCTTCGTCGTGAAGACCCTTGCCGGCCTGGAGGCGGCCCTCGGCGACGAGGTCGTCCGGCTCTGGGGCCAGGACCCGGAGGCGATCAACGGGCGTCGGGTGCCGCTCACCGTCGAATCTAGGATGGACGGGTGACGCTACAACTCCACGACCTCTCCCTGCGCGGTTTCGCCTCCGACAACTACGCGGGCGTGCATCCCGAGATCCTCGACGCGATCGCCGCCGCCAACCTCGGGCACCAGATCTCCTACGGCGAGGACGTCTACACCGAGCGACTGCACGAGGTCTTCGCCGAGCACTTCGGCGATGGCGTGCAGGTGTTCCCGGTGTTCAACGGCACCGGCGCCAACGTGATCGGCCTGCAGTCGATGGTCCCGCGCTGGGGCGCGGTGATCTGCGCGAAGACGGCGCACATCAACACGGACGAAGCGGGCGCGCCCGAGAAGGTGGGCGGCCTCAAGCTCCTCCCGATCGAGACGCCGGACGGCAAGCTGACGCCGGAGCTCATCGACCGGGAGGCGTGGGGCTGGGGCGACGAGCACCGCGCGCAGCCGCTCGTGGTCTCCATCACCCAGACCACCGAGCTCGGCACGGCGTACACCGTGGACGAGGTCCGCGCGATCGCGGAGCACGTGCACGCACGCGGCATGAAGCTGCACATGGACGGCGCGCGCATCTCGAACGCGGCGGCGACGCTCGGCGTGCCGCTGCGCGCGTTCACCGCGGACGCCGGCGTGGATGTGCTGAGCTTCGGCGGCACCAAGAACGGCATGCTGTTCGGCGAGGCCGTCGTGGTGCTGAACCCGGCCGCCTCGGAGGGGCTGCTCTACCTGCGCAAACTGAACATGCAGCTCGGCTCCAAGATGCGGTTCATCTCCGCGCAGCTGATCGCCCTGCTCTCCGACGACCTGTACCTGCGGTCGGCCGCGCACGCGAACGCGATGGCGACCCGGTTGCGGGAGGCGCTGGAGAAGGGTGTGGCCGACGGCAGCATCCGGGGCGTCGGCTTCAGCCAGGCGACCGAGTCGAACGGCGTCTTCGCGACGCTGCCGGCGGGCGTCGCCGACCGGCTGCGCGAGCAATTCCGGTTCTACGACTGGGACGCCGCTCGCAACGAGGTGCGCTGGATGTGCTCGTTCGACACCACGGAGCAGGACATCGACGACTTCGTCGCCGCGCTCGTCCGCGAGCTAGCGGCCTGACGTCGCCATGACCCCCGTTCTGGGGGTAGGTGGGGTACAAGAATGTCCTCCATTTGACCGACACGTCCGATAGTCTTGGTGAGTCGTCGGGGGAACCCGAATAATCCATCGGCGATAACCCCGAAACGCATGCCGGGCATATGGAAATCCCTAGTATCCATATCGCCCGGCATCGTGGTTTAACCGCGCCGCCAGTACGCGTAGCGGGAGGCCGGGCGGAACCCGAGCGTCTCGTAGAGCGTGCTCGCCGGGCCGTTGTCCGCCAGCACCTGCAGCCACAGCCGCTCCACGCCGCGCGCCGCGGCCTCGGCCGCCAGCGCCGCGGCCAGGGCGCGGGCGTGCCCGCGCCGACGGGCCTCCGGCCGGGTCGCCACGGCGTACAGTCCGCCCCAGTCGTCCACGAGGGCGAGCCGGGCGACGGCGTCCGGGGCGTCGGCGTCGCCGGTCCAGGCGTACAGGGCGGGACCGCCGGCGAGGATGCGCTCCACGATCGCGCGCTCGGGCTCGCCGCCGCGGCCGTCCACACTCCACCAGGTGTCGAGCCAGCCGTCGCTCGGGCTCTCGGCGATGGCGACCGCACCGGCCGCGCCTCCCCCGGACGCCTCGACGTCCCGTGCCGGCGCCGGCGCCGACGCGACCAGGATCGCGGTCTCCGAGTGCTCGCGGTACCCGCGGGACCTCAGCAGCGTCGTCAGCCCCTCCGGGCTCGCCGGGCTCACCTGGAACACGCACGGCAGGCCGCGCCCCGCGTACCAGTCCTCGGCCGCCTCCACCGCCGGAGCGAGCGAGCGCGGCTCCCCGGACGCCAGCACCGAGTTCGCGCGGTTCGTGACGCCGCCGGAGGCCCGGAGCGTCCACCCGTCGAGCGGCTCCCGCTCGAGCGCGGGCCAGCCGCGGTCGGCCAGGCGGTCGAGGAGCGCGGGCGCGACGGTGTCCATCAGCCGAACCTAGCGGATGCCGCGCGGACCGACGCTGCCCAAGCGATCGCGGGCGGCGTACCGTGCGTGGCATGACCGAGACCGCGATGGATCCGCTCCCACCCGCCGAGATCAGCGCGCTGAGCGCCAAGACGATCGCGCACGTCATCCACTACCGCCGGAAGACGTACGTGACCAAGCCGAGTGAGGGCTACGCACTGCTGAAGCGCATCCGCACGCTGCTGCGCGACGGCACCACCGACCTCGTGCCGCTGGTGCATCGCGACGGCTTCGTGTGGCTGGCGGTCGGCCCCGACATCCCGATCGCGATCGACGAGGTGGAGGCGGACGAGGGCCACAGCGAGAAGCACACGCTCAAGCGGCTCGGCCTGGACTGACCGAGCCGCCTGGCGTGACGCGCGCGGGCTATGCTCCCGCGATCTGCAGCAGCTCCCGGGCGGCGGGGCTGAGCGGGACGGGCGGCAGCGCCGGGATGGACCCGGTGTCGGCCGGCCCCGCGTTCGCGGCGAATTCGCGCAGCCACGGCAGCAGGTCCGGTCCGAGGTCGTCGCGGGCGACGGCGAGCTGCACGATCGCCTTCAGGTAGTCCAGCCGGTCACCCGTGTCGTAGCGGCGACCGCGGAAGACGACGCCGTGCACGCCGCCGGTCCACGCGGGTGCCGACGCCAGCCCTTCGAGCGCATCGGTGAGCTGGATCTCGCCGCCCTTGCCGGGAGGCGTCTTCTCCAGGATGTCGAAGATCTCCGGGCGCAGCACGTAGCGGCCGATCACCGCGTAGTTCGACGGTGCGTTCTCCCTGCTCGGCTTCTCGACGAGCCCGGTGATCCGGACGACGTCCTCCTCCTCGGTCTCGACCACCGCGGCGGCGCCGTACAGGTGGATGGACTCCGGCGGCACCTCCATCAGCGCGACGACCGTGGTGTTCAGCGTCTGCTGGACGTGCAGCATCCTGCTGAGCAGCGGGTCGCGCGCGTCGATGATGTCGTCGCCGAGCAGCACCGCGAACGGCTCGCGGCCGACGTGCATCTTGGCGCGCAGCACGGCGTGGCCGAGGCCCTTGGGGTCGCCCTGCCGCACGTAGTGCAGGTCGGCAAGGGAGGTCGAGTAGCTGACCTTGAGGAGGCGGTCGGTGTCGCCCTTCCTGGCGAGCGTGTCCTCCAGCTCGGCGTTCCGGTCGAAGTGGTTCTCGAGCGCGTTCTTGTTGCGCCCGGTCACCATCAGCACGTCGTGCAGGCCGCTGGAGACGGCCTCCTCCACGACGTACTGGATCGCCGGCTTGTCGACGACCGGCAGCATCTCCTTCGGCATGGCCTTGGTCGCGGGCAGGAAGCGGGTGCCGAGCCCCGCAGCGGGGATCACGGCCTTCGTCACATAACTGGTCATCGATGGTCCTCTTTCTGGCGTGGTCGAGCGGGTCGCGGTGGTCAGCGGACGGCGGCGAGCTCGGCCAGGTCGTCGGCCAGCGGGGCACCCTCCGGCACGCGGCCCATGCCGCGCACGGACCAGCCGGCCGCGGTCCAGGCGCCGGCGTCGAGGCAGTTGCGGGCGTCAATCACGGTGCGGCCGCGGACGAGGGAGCGGAGCTCGGCGGGGTCCGCGTTCGTGAACTCGTCCCACTCGGTGAGCACGACCGTGAGGTCGGCGTCCTCGATCGCCTCGTGCAGCGAGTCCGCGTAGCCGAGGGTCGGGAACAGCCGCTGCGCGGTCGCTCGGGCCTCCGGGTCGTAGACGACCACCTGTGCGCCGCGCAGGTGCAGGGCCGCGGCGACGTTCAGCGCCGGGGAGTCGCGCACGTCGTCGGTGTGCGGTTTGAAGGCCGCGCCGAGCACGCCGATCCTGCGGTTCAGGACGGAGCCGCCGAGCGCCTGCAGCGCCAGGTCGATGACCCGCTGGCGACGGCCCATGTTGATCTCGTCCACCTGCTGCAGCAGTCCGACGGCGCTGTGCGCGCCCAGCTCGTTGGAGCGGTGCATCAGCGCGCGGATGTCCTTCGGGAGGCAGCCGCCGCCGAAGCCGAGGCCCGCGTTCAAGAAGCGCCGGCCGATCCGCGCGTCGTGCCCGAGAGCGTCCGCGAGCAGCGAGACATCCGCTCCTGCGACATCGCACAGCTCGGCGATGGCGTTGATGAACGAGATCTTCGTTGCGAGGAACGCGTTGGCGCTCACCTTCACCAGCTCCGCGGTGGGCAGGTCGGCGACGATCACCGGCGAACCGTCCGCGATCGGCTTCGCGTACACGCGGCGCAGCAGCGCCTCGGCACGGGCGGACGCGCCGCCGAAGACGAGGCGGTCAGGCGAGAGGGTGTCCTCGACGGCCTTGCCCTCGCGCAGGAACTCCGGGTTCCAGACGAGTTCGGCCTGCACGCCGGCCGGGGCCGCGTCCGCGACGATCGCCCGCAGCCGGGCGCCGGTCCCGACCGGCACCGTCGACTTGCCGACGATGAGCGCGTCGTGGGTGAGGTTCTCCGCGATCCCGCGCGCCGCCGCCTCCACATAGGAGAGGTTCGCCGCGAACGAGCCGGACTGCTGCGGCGTCCCGACGCAGATGAAGTGGACGTCGGAGACGGCGACCGCCTCGGCGATGTCGGTGGTGAACGTGAGCCGGCCTGCGGCGACGTTCGAACGGATCAGCTCGGGCAGGCCGGGCTCGAAGAACGGCGCGCGGCCCTCCTTCAGCTCCTCGACCTTGCGCGGGTCGGTGTCGACGCCGATCACGTCGAAGCCGAGCTCTGCCATCGCTGCGGCGTGGGTAGCGCCCAGGTAACCGGTGCCGATCACGCTGATGCGGGGAGCCGGCTGGTCCTTCTGGGCCTTCTTGGTGGTGGTCATGTCCGGTCCTTTCGTGTGCGGCCTGGTCAGCCGGCCGGGGTGAGGGTGAAGTCGTCCTCCGGCCTGGTGAGGCCGGTGATGAACGCCGAGAGGGTGTCGGCGCGGGAATCGATGCGCCAGTCGTTGGTGGCGCGGACGCCTTCGACGTAACTGGTGACGGCGAGGTTGAACCAGGAGAAGCCGATGATGTCGGAGTTCTCGGGTTTCGCGAGGCTGTCGAAGAAGGAGGTGATCCAGGTGGCCTTGTGGCCTCCGGTCTCCGACGCTCCGACCTCCGCGAGGATGATCGGTTTCGCGGTCATCGCCCTCAACTCCTTCAGACTCGCGGAGAACGTGTAGTCGAAGCTGAAGTCGTTGTCGGACTTGTACGGCGGCCGCATGTAGCCGGAGAGGCCGACCCAGTCGACGTAGTCGTCGCCGGGGTAGAGACCGGCCAGGTAGCCGTCCGCCTTGTGGGTGGCGGGCAGGTTGTTGACGATGTTCGGCGCCCACACCCAGATCACCAGCTTGTTCGCGCCCTCCTGCTGGAACACGTCGTGCACGTGGCGCCACATCTTCACGTAATCGCCGACGTTGTTGCCGTTGATGGATTTGCCCTGACCGTCGGTCTCCGACCACGGGTACCAGATACCGTTCATCTCGTGGTCGAGGCGGATGGCGAGGGGCAGCCCGGTGGCGACCACATCCTTCGCGTACTGGTGCAGGTAGGCGTCGAACTTCCCGTTGATGATGTTCGGCAGCGAGTACTCCGGCGCGACGTTGGAGTCGTTGCCCGCGTCGATCGGACGGGACTCCCAGGTCATCATCGGCAGGCGGCCCTGCTGCCAGGCGCGGGTGACCGCGTTGGCGCGGAAACTCTCGTCCCAGCCGCTGAAGTAGCCGACGAGGTTGGGCGAGACGCCGACCTTCGCGCTGGTGGCGTCGAAGGTCGCCCAATTGAAGGGCGCCTGCTCGGTGTACATCCCGTAGTAGCGGCTGGACGGCTGCACCAGCGAGGCGCGCGACGGCGCCGTGATCGGTGCGGCGCCGCCGGAACCGCTGCCGCCTGAACCGCTGCCGCCCGAACCGCCTGAGCCGCCCTGGCCGGACGCTGACGCCCCGTCGGCGCCGGAGCCGTGACTGCCCGATCCCGCGCCGGCCTTCGCGGACGCGAGCTGAGCCTTCACCGAGGCGAGCTCGCTCTGCGCCGCGGAGGCCTTCTGCTGCGCGGTGGCGAGCTGCTTCGCCGCGGTCGCCTGGGCGGCGAGCGCCTCCTTCTGCATCGCCGTCATCTTGCCCTTCTGCGAGGCGACGGTCTGGGTCGCCCGCTCGAGGTTGCGGCGGAGCTCGGCGTTCTGCTCGGCGAACGGCGACACGGCCTCGGCCGCCTGGGTGACGGCCTTTCGGAGCGGGGCGCCGGTGGGCGAGACCCAGACGTAGGCCGAGATGCCGATGAGCACGGTCGCGAGCACGAGGAAGGCGGCGGTGGTCGCCTGCGAGCGTGACTTGGACTGCGACCACCAGGTCGCGGCTTTGCTGCTGAGAGTGGGGCTAGACAAGGAACAGAGCCTCCAGGGTCAGGATCGCGATTCCGATCAGGTAGGGGATGGCGGCCAGCGGGTTGAGCCGCCGGCGGGTCTTCGTGGTCTTCTTTGCCGGGGCGGCAGCCGCTGCCGTCTTGGCGGCGGTGCGCGCCTCCGCTCGGGTGAGCGTCGCGGTCGCGGTCGCCGCGGCCAGCGCGGTGCCGGTGGTGACGCCGCCGACCTCGTCGGCGATCGCCGGCCGCGCGGACGACGGGCCGGGATCGGGCTGGTCGGCGCTGCCGAGCGCGGCGATCTCGTCGTCGGAGCTGATCTCCCCCGGTCCGCCCGCGTACGCTCCGGCTCGGGTTCCCCAGCCGCTGGCGTGCGCCATCCGGAAGAACCCGATAAGCCGGATCGGCATCAGGAAGAACGTGGAGACGATGATGAACACCGGCAGCCGGAAGAAGTCGCTCGGCTTCTCGGAGAGGTGCCGGATCTGCCGGATGGACATGCTGATCACCGACGAGGCGACCATCAGCGCGACCACCGCGAGGATGCCGCCCTGCACCCCGTAGGACTGCAGGAAGCCCTCGTAGAAGTTGTAGCCCTGGCCGGTGATCGACCGCCACACCCAGCCGCCGAGCACACCGGCGAGCAGGAACGGCAGGATGATGTCCATCACGAAGAAGAACGCGAGCACCGGAGCGTGCCCCAGCATCCACGGCAGCATGCGCATCGTGTTGTACTGGCTTCCGCGCGCCCAGCGCAGCTGCTGCTTGAACAGCTTCTTCACCTTCAGCGGGGCGTCCGTGTAGACCAGGCTCGTGTGCTGGTACACCGTGCGGTAGCCCTCCTTGAGCGTGAGGTTCGTGAGCGTCCGGTCGTCGGAGACCTCCAGGAACACGCCGAGGAAGCGCTCCGTCATGAACTTGTCCATGACCCGCATCAGGATCGAGCGGCGGAAGGCGATGGTGCGGCCGGGCAGGCAGCCGATCTGCCCGACGACGCTCTGAGCCGGCATCGAGTAGAGGGCCCGCGAGTTCTCCAGCCAGTCCGCCCAGCGGGTGATCCAGCTGCGCGTCGGCTCCAGGATGCGCTGCTTGGTGGTGACCCCGCCGACGCGCTGGTCGGCGAACGGCTTGACCAGCTCGCTCAGGGTGTTCTGCGTCCAGACCGTGTCCGAGTCGACGAGCACGGTGATCTCGCCGGTGGACATCCTGGTCCCGATCATCACGGCGTTGCGCTTGCCGGGAATGGGCGTGTGCACCCAGCGCACGAGCGGGGCGAACTCCTCGCACACCTCGGCGAGCTCGGGGTTCGGGGCGCCGTTGATCACGACGATGATCTCGCCCGGCTTCTGCTCGACCATGCGGCCGAGCACGTCGCGGAAGAGGTCGAGCGGCTCGTCGACCACGGGGACGACGACGCTCGTCGTGCCGTGGAACTCGTCGGTGTACGGGCGGTAGCGGCGGGACATCAGGACCTTCACGATCCAGATGACCCAGATCAGGGCGGAGTAGATCGCGAAGAGGTAGAACTCCGGGTGCCCGCCGAGCATGTGCCGGAGCTGCAACAGGAAAATGAACACGGACGGGACCTCTCAGTGGTGGGGAAGGAGGGGCGGCATCCGCAACGCTGGGGATCTGGTCTGGTTCGGGTGGACCCAGTTCTACGCGACCGGATTCGTGCCCCGCAAGAGGGGGTGGAACGGGTTGGACATCGGGCCCGGAACCTGCTTCCTGTACCCGTGTCCGCCGACATGCGGACACGATGCGAGAACCCTCATGAGAGGTCTCGAAGTCCTGGTGGCGCGGCGATTCGTGGGAGCGCTCCCCGGGCGTGTCCACGCGGATCGGAGCGCGGTCTTGTACCCCGGGACCGCGCTCGGAGACGGGTCGCGAAGATGACGAAGTTTTACATCGCCGTCACATCGCGTTCACACTCCGGTGACGGAAATCGCGGTGCTGTCGCGCTCCGAGGGGCGGGGCTATGCTGGCGCCGTGAACCAGCAGCTGGATGCGCCACTGCGAGAGGGGACGACATGATCTCCGGCACGATCCGACGCCGTGCGACGGCTGCGCTGGTGGGGGCGGCCGTGCTCGCCCTGCTCACGGGATGCGACCTGTTCGCACCGCAGGACACCAAGGACATCGAGGAGACGAGCGACGGCGTCAGCGGCACCGTCGGTCAGGTGTTCGTCGGCAACGCCGTGCTGCTGACGCTGGAGAGCGGCACCCCGACCAACCTGGTCGCAAGCCTCGTCAACAACGGCGACAAGACCGAGAACGTAGACATCAGCACCTCGGCGGGCAAGGAGTCCGTCTCGCTGGAGCCGTCGCAGGTGGTGCAGATCGGCAGCTCGGACTCGGGCGGCGGCCAGACCGTGCAGTTCGAGGACCTCGGCGCCAAGCCGGGATCGCTGGCGAATGTGACGTTCGACACGGGCACAGAGACGCTCACGCTCCGGGTGCCGGTGCTGGACGGCGCGCTGGAGCAGTACAAGGACCTCGCGCCGTAAGCGGTGGGCCGGTCGGTCAGCTCCCCGGCGTCGGCGCGATCACGAGGCGGGCTATCAGGCCGTCGCGCAGCGTGAAGCGCATCGGGCCCGTGCCGTTGTAGCCGTCCCCGCTCACCCGCAGGTCGGCGACCACCTCGTCGCCGTCCCGATGCCAGTCCAACAGTTCGAAGTGCGAGCGGACGCCGATGTTGTCCGTCCGGTTCCAGGAGGCGACGCCGTCCGCGCCGTGGAAGACGCGTCCCCAGTCGTTCAGTTCCGCGTCCGGCGTGAAGGCGGCGACGAACGCCGCGCTGTCCGCAGCGTTGGTGGCCTGGATGAAGGCGGCGATCGGAGCGGGCAGGTCCTCGGCGGGCATGGCGGCCTTTCTTCGAAGGGGTTCATGTGCAAGGATGCGCGACGCCTCCGGGGATGGCAAGAACGGCCCCCGGTGGGAGCATCGGGCCATGGACGACGATCGCATCACCGAGGTGGACAGCCGGAAGTCCGAGAGTCCGGCGAAGGGCGGCCGGATCTCGCGGCTCCGCGTCGCGTGCATGGTGGGCGCGGGCATCCTCACCGCCGTCGTGGTCGGGTTCACCGGCGGCTGGGTCTTCGCGGCCTCGGCCGGGTGGGCGGTCGCGTGCGCCGTCTACGTCGTCTGGGTCTGGGCCACCATCTCGAGGATGGACGGCCCGGCCACGCGCGCGCACGCCTCGCGGGAGGATCCGTCCAAGACGACGAGCGACACCCTGCTGCTCGTCGCGTCGGTGGCGAGCCTGGTTGCCGTCGCCCTGCTGCTGGGGCAGGCGACGAAGGCCAAACCGCCCGAGAAGGATCTGCTGGCGATCGTCGCCGGCACCTCCGTCGCGCTGTCGTGGTTCTTCATCCACACGCTCTACACGCTGCGCTACGCGGTGCTGTACTACACGAAGCCGGAGCTGGGCGGCATCTCCTTCAACCAGGACGACCCGCCTCGCTACCTCGACTTCGCCTACCTCTCGTTCACGGTGGGGATGACGTTCCAGGTGTCGGACACGGACATCTCCAGCACGACGATCCGCGCGGTCATCCTGCGCCACATGATGCTCTCGTACCTCTTCGGCGCCGTGATCCTGGCGCTGTCGGTGAACATCGTCGCCAGCCTCGCCGCCTGAGCCCGGCTCGGACGCCGCCTGGTCGCGACCTGCGAGGGCGTTGAAGCAGCGGCCGGGGAGTGGGAACGTTCGTGGGGAGACGTGGGAGGTCCGAGGAGGTCCGATGGGAAAGCGCAAGAAGCTCGAGAAGGCGGCCGAGAAGGCGTACGCACGCGCGGAGAAGGCGATCGAGGCGGCGGTGGAGGCGGCGGCCGCCGTCGACAAGGACGCCAGGAAGCGCGCGAAGAAGCTGCGGAAGCGGCTGGCCGAGCAGGTGCCGGCGGCGGGCGGGCCCGCGCGCCGTCCGGACGGCGCCGATCACACCGCCGACTCCACCGAGCCGGACGCGCCGATCGACCTGACGCCGCCGCTCCCGACGGTCACCGACGACGACGCGGACACCGCGGCGGAGTTCGCCGGGTCGGCCGCGACCTCGGCGCCGCACGATCCCGAGCTCGACCGGATGACCGTCCAGGCCCTCCGCGACGCGGCGCGCGCCCGCGGCATCCTCAACGTCTCGCGCCTGACCAAGGGCCAGCTCATCGAGCGCCTGAGCGACTAGCGACTAGCGGACCGCGACGGCGGGAATGCTCCCCGGCGAGCATGTGTTTGTATGGATATAGCCGGGCAATGGGGCCTCGAGGCGCCTTTTCCATCCACTCTCGAGGAGTTCCACTCATGTCGCTCACCGACACCGCCACCCGTGCCGCCGAGACCTCCGTCCCGCTGCTGCCCGCGCTCGCCGAGCGCTGGAGTCCGCGAGCGTTCGACGCCAGCGCCACCATCGACGAGGACAAGCTGACCGCCGCCCTGGAGGCCGCGCGCTGGTCGCCGTCCGCCGCGAACACGCAGCCCTGGCGGTTCATCGTCGCGCGCCGCGGCAGCGAGGCGTTCGACACGATCGTCGGTTCCCTGATGGGCTTCAACACCGCGTGGGCCGGCGCCGCGAGCGTTCTGATCGTCGCCGTGGCCGAGGTCGTCGACGCCGAGGGCAACGAGCGCCGCTGGGCGACCTACGACCTGGGCCAGGCCATGGCGCACCTCAGCGTCCAGGCGCACCACGACGGCCTCCACGTCCACCAGATGGGCGGCTTCGACCCCGAAGCGCTGCGCGCGGCGTTCGGAATCGAGGGCCGCTTCACGCCGGTTTCGGTGACCGCTCTCGGCACCCTGGGCGACGTCGACGCCCTCCCGGAGGCGCTGCGCGAGCGCGAGCTCGCCCCGCGCACCCGCCGCCCGCTCCCCGAGGTGCTGCTCGTCAACGAGTGACGCGACCCGCGCCCGTCGGACACGAAGACGCCCTCATCCCGCGTGGATGAGGGCGTTCTTCGCGGCTACGGGCGGACCAGCGTCTTGATCGCGCGGCGCTCGTCCATCGCGGCGTACGCCTCGGCGATGTCGGCGAGCGGCAGTTCCAGGTCGAAGACCTTGCCGGGCTCGATCGCGCCCGACCAGACGTCCTGCAGCAGCTCCTCGACGTAGTTGCGAACCGGGGCGACGCCGCCGTTCACGCCGATGTTGCTCTGGAAGAGCGGGCGCACCGGCAGCTCCGGACCGCCGTTCGGGACGCCGACGTAGCCGACCATGCCGCCGGGCCGGGCCGACCGGATCGCCTGGTCCATCGACTCCTTCGTCCCGACGGCCTCGAGCACGCAGTCCGCGCCGATCCCGTCGAAGAGCTCCTTCACGGCCGCGACGCCGGCATCCCCGCGCTCGGCGATGATGTCCGTCGCGCCGAACCGGCGCGCGAGCTCCTGCCGCGGTTCGTGCCGCGACATCGCGACGATCCGGGATGCGCCGAGCCGCGCCGAGGCGAGCACCGCGCACAGGCCCACCGCGCCGTCGCCCACGACGACGACCGTGCTGCCCTCGCGCACCCCGGCCGAGACGGCAGCGTGGTGGCCGGTTCCCATCACATCCGCGAGCGTCAGCAGGCTCGGGATGAGCTCCTCGCGCGGGTACTCCGGCGTCGCCACCAGGGAGCCGTCGGCATGCGGAACGCGCACCCGCTCGCCCTGGCCGCCGTCGGCGAACCCGCCCATGCGGTCGGCGGCGCCCCACCAGCCGCCGTGCAGGCACGACGTGCTGACGCCGTTGCGGCAGTTGACGCAGGTCATGTCGCAGTCGTAGAACGGCGCGATCACGAAGTCGCCAGGGGCGATGGTGCGCACGTCAGCGCCCACCTGCTCCACGACGCCGACGAACTCGTGGCCGATCCGGCGCGGCTTCTCGGTGGGCGTGACGCCCCGGTACGGCCAGAGGTCCGAGCCGCAGACGCAGGCGGCGACGACGCGCACGATGGCGTCGCCCCCGGTGGAGAGGACGGGGTCGGGGACCTCCTCGAGACGGACGTCGCGTTCCCCGTGGATGATGGTGGCAAGCATGCTCCGAGACTACGCCCGGCGCACGCGCCTCCTCACCACGACGGCGACGCCCGCGGCCAGGAGCAGCACGGCCAGGAGGGCGATGCCGCCGACGTCGCTCCCGGTGCCGGCGAGGCCGCCGCCCGCGCCCGCCGGGGCTGCAGGCTCGCCCGCACCGCCACCCGAGCCGCCCGGGCCACCAGAGCCGCCACCGGTCCCGCCCGGCAGCAGCACCGCCGACCGGAGCACCCGCTCCGAGCCGTCCGGCGCCGTGCCGATCGCGAGCAGCGTGTGCGCTCCCGTGTAGCCGGCCGGGATGACGATCGTCGCCGTCGCGACCCCGTTCACGTCCGCATCCACCTGGGCGACGACGACGGGGGTCGAGTAGATGCCGAACGTCACCGGGGAGTCGGCGGCGAAGCCGGAGGCGGTCACGGTCAGCGACTGGCCGGGGACCGCGGTGCTCGGCACGCCGCCGAGCGGTCCGTCCGCGACGATCGGGACGGCGGGCAGCGGCCGGACAGGGGCGTTCGAGACCTCGAGCGTCAGCGTCTGGCTCCCGGCGCCGGCCGTCAGCGTCAGCGGGACGGAGCCCTCCGCATCCAGCGTCGTGCCTGTGATGGTCGCGGTACCGTCGCCGTTGTCCGTGAAGACCAGACCCGCCGGAAGCGTCCCCGCGACGCCGATCGCCGTGACCGCGGGATACGCGTGGCCCGTCGCGATCGCGAAGTCCACCTCGACGCCGCGCGTCACCTCCAGGCGCGATGCGCTGGTGAAGGTCGCGGCCTCGTCGACCGTGAGCACGAACGCCTGCGTCGCCGCCGGGGAGCCGGCGCTCGCGCTGGTCACCGTGAGGGCATAGACCCCTCCCGTCCCTGCGTCCGGCGTGCCCGTGAGCACGCCGCTGCCGTCGCCGCGGTCGACGAAGCGCACGCCGCTCGGCAGCGCTCCCGACACCGCCAGGGTGCGGAGCGCCGGATACCCGGGCGCGGTCGTGATCGTGAACGAGCCGGATGCGCCGACCGTGAACGTCGTCGCGGCGGCGCTCGTGATCGCCGGCTGCTCCGGAACGGTCAGCACGAAGTCCTGCGTCGCGTCGGGCAGCGCACCGTTGGCCGCGGTGATCGCGATCGGGTACGCCCCGCCGGAGCCCGCGGGCGGCGTTCCGGCGATCGTCGCCGTGCCGTCGCCATTGTCCGTGAAGCCCAGCCAGGAGGGGAGCGTCGTGCCCGTCCGCAGGGCGGGGACCGGCGATCCGGTCGTCGTCACCGTGAACGTGCCGGCGGAACCGATAGCGAACGAGGCTCCCGCCGCGCTCGTGATGCCCGGCGTCAGGGTGACCGTCAGGGTCGCCTCGGTGGATGCGCTGCCCGCCGTGCTCGTGAACGTCGCGCGGTAGCGGTTCCCGTTCTGCGCCAACGCGGCGCGGAAGCTCAGGGTCGGGGCGGTCTCGCCCGTGAGCTCGCGCCAGCTGCTGCCTCCGTCCTCGGAGACGAACCACTGGACGCCGGGGGCGGGGAAGCCGCTCGCCGCGGCGGTGAACGTCGCCGTCGCGCCGTCGCCGACGGTCTGGTTCGACGCGGCGAGCGTGATCGCCGGCGGCTCGGCGACGACGATGGTCAGCGGCGCCGCCGTCGACCCGGCGGCGCTGGTTGCGCCGACGGTGATCGGGAACGACCCGCCCGGCCCCGTCGGCGTTCCGGCGATGCTCGCCGTTCCGTCGCCATTGTCGGTGAAGGCGAGCCCTGCCGGGAGCGTCCCGGTCCGGGTGAGGACCGGTACGGGGTAGGCGTGCGCGGTGGTCACGGTGAAGGAGACGGCGTCGCCGACGCGGGCGGCGGTCTCGGCGCTGCTCGTGACCCGCGGAGCCTCGAGGACGCTGATGGTGAGCGACTGCGTCGCGGGAGCGCCGACGCCGTTGGTCGCCGAGAGCGTGATCGTGGTGATCCCGCCCGTCCCCGGCGCGGGCGTCCCGGCGATCGTGGCCGAGCCGTTCCCGGCGTCGGTGAACGTGAGACCGGTGGGCAGCGGACCGCTCAGCGCGATCGGCGACGGCGTCGGGCGACCGGTCGTGGTGATCGTGAACGCGCCCGCGCTGCCGACGCGGAACTGCGCGCTGGGAGGGCTCGAGAACGCGGCGGTCTGGTTGAGCGAATACGGGATGGTGGCGACCACGCGGCCCGCGGAGTTGGTCGCGGCCACCGCCAGGGCGTAGTCCCCGGCCGGACCGGTCGGGGTGCCGGTGAGCGTCGCGGTGCCGTCGTGGTTGTCGGTCAGGCTCAGCCCCGCGGGCGCCGCGGTGTCAAGGGCGAGCGCGGGAGTCGGGTAGCCGCTCGCCGAGATCACGGACGACTGGGGCCGGCCGACCACACCGGTCAGCGGCGTCGAGGCGATCGCCGGCGGGGCGTACACCCCGATCGCGACTGCGGCGCTGGCGCCGGCGCCGGCGAGCGCCGCGGTCACGGTGCCGGTCCCCGGGCTCGCCGAGGTGAACGTGGTGGATGCGGTGCCCGCGGCGAGCGCGGACGTGCCCGGCGAGACGGTCGCACCGGCGATCCCGTTCGCGGTCCAGGCGACGTCGGTCCCTGCGAAGGCGCCGAGCTTCGTCGCGGGGACGGCCGCGCCTGCGGAGTCGACGAGGAGGCTCGCGGTCACGGTCGTGCTCGTGGCGGGCTGGACGAGCGGATTCGCGGCCGCGGTCGCGGTCAGGGTGAGGTACGGCGACGTGGTGGCCGGCCCCGAGACGGCGTCGCAGCCGCTCGCGCCCGGCGCTCCCCCGCATCCCCACCAGTTCTCGGTGGCCGCAGCCTGCCCGCCGAGCAGGGCGAGGGCCACGCCGTTGTCGCCGGCGAACCGGTTGTACTGGGCGGTCAGCGCGCCTCCGCTCACCGCGATGGCCGAACCGTCCGCCGTGGCGTTGCGGTTCCCGCCGAAGGTCGAGCCGGTCAGGGTGAGCTTCCCGCTCTCCAGCAGGATTGCCGAGCCGCGGAAGCGGCCCGTGCCCGCGTTGACGGTGTTGCCGGTGAAGGTGCTGTCCGTGATCGTGAACGTGACGCCGCTGGCGGCGGTGTCGGCGACGTCGACGGCGGCGCCACCGGTGAGCCCGGTGGCCGTCGCGCTGTTGCCGGTGAACGTGCTGCCGTCGATGCGGAGGCCCTGACCGGTCGACTGCACGGACTGGTAGGCGATCGCGCCGCCGGAACTGGTGCCCGCGTCGTTGCCGGTGAAGGTGCTGTTCGTCACCGTGAGCGAGCCACCGGCGAACTGCACGGCGCCTCCGGGGGCGGCCGTGGAACCGCCGGAGGTGTTCGCGCGGTTGCCGCTGAAGGTCGAGTTCCGGATGACCAGCGCGTCTGCGGGTGCGCTCGGGTCCGGCGAGCCGCCGAGCACCGCGCCGCCGCCGTAGACATCGTCGACGCCCCCCGAAACGGTGAGGCCGTCCAATGTCACGGCGACGCCGCCGATCATCGCCGGGTCGAGCAGGAACACCTGGTGCTCGCCGTCCCCGGTGATCGTCGACGAGCTCGTTCCCTGGATGGTGATGTCCGCGCCCGGCTGCGTGCCGACCGGCAGCGTCCCGCCCGTGAGGGCGTAGGAGCCGGAAGGCACGTCGACGACCTGTGCACCGCCGCGGTTGTTCGCGACGCAGATCGCGCTGCGCAAGGTGACGGGCGAGGAGAGGGTGAGGATGCCGGGCGACGTGCACGCTCCGGTCGCATCCCCGTCCGCCGTGGTCCCGACCGTGATCGTCGCGTCCGCCGCCTGGGCGGGCGCCGCGGTGCCGAGCAGGGCGGCGAGGACGGAGACGACGACCGCCGCGGCGGTCAGCCCGAGGCGGCGTGGAGCGGAAGACGGCATGGAGGTCTGCTCCTCGCGGGGAGCGCGCGGGGGCGCGCGTGAATCGGGTGGGGGTGCCGGCGCGGTCGGGCGATGGCTGTCATGATGCTATCGGCGCGCGGCACCGGCGCGTTGTCCCCTTTCTGTGGGCCAGAGCGGCACTCGCCGGATGCCCTAAGCTCGCATCCAGGCTCCGCGCGACCCCCGACCTGGCGCGGAGCATCCAGGAAGGACAGCCCGTGCCCGAGGTGTCGCGCCGCGTCGTGATGACATCCGCGCTGGGCGGCATCGGTGTCGCGGTCGCCGCCTCGCTGCCCGCCGCCCCCGCGATCGCACGCGCCGTGCTGCCGGCGAACGGGGCCGAGTCCGGTGCCGACGCCGCGCCGGTCCGCTCGCTGTTCTCGCCGCACGTCGGCCGGACGTTCCGCGCCGTCGACGGCGACCGCGACCTGACGCTCACCCTCGACGCCGTTCAGGACCTGGCCCCCGACGGCGCGCCCGGCGACGAGAATCGCTTCGTCCTGCTGTTCTCCGCCCGCGGGAGCACCGCCGCGGACGGCATCTACCGGCTCACCCGCTCGGGTGTGCCCGGGGTCGCGCTCTTCCTCAACCCGATCGGCCCGCGGGGCACGACGCGCACGATGCAGGCCATCGTGAACCGGACGGCGTGATGGCGCTGCGCACGGTCGAGCTGCGTCCGGCGACCGACGCCGACGCCGCGTTCCTCGAACGGGTCTTCCTCGACGTGCGGCGGGACGAGTTCCCAGGCGTCCCCGAGTCGGAGCTCGCGCCCATCCTCGCGCTGCAGCTGCGTGCGCACACCGCCGAGCTGACCGCACGTCACCCGCGCGCCGAGACCTCGATCATCCTGGACGGCGGCGAGCCGGTGGGGACGGTGACCGTCGACCGCGACGGCTCCCGGATGCACCTGGTCGACATCGCCGTGCTCGCCGAGCACCGCGGCCGCGGCGTCGCCTCCACCGTCCTCTCCGGGCTCATCGACGACGGGGAGCACATCACGCTGTCGGTGTGGGCGCTGAATGCCGGCGCCCGGCGCCTCTACGAGCGGCTCGGCTTCGCCGTCGTCGCCGAGCAGTTCGGCTACGTCCTGATGGCGACGGGGGTCGACGGATGACCGCGTACGACCGCTGGGCCGCTGTCGCGGGCACGGACTTCGACGCCGCGACCGCGGACGGCGAGCGGCACCGCATCCGGCTGGCCGAGGTGAGCGAGGCGCAGCGCACGAGCGGCTGGCTGAGCTTCACGCTGCGGTTCGACGCGCCGGCGCAGGCACCCGCCGAGCAGCAGACCTACGAGCTGACCGGGGCCGGTATCGCCGAGCCGGTCTTCCTCGTGCCCGTCGGCCGCACCGCCGACGGTCTGAGCCTGGAGGCCGTCTTCACCGTGCCGGACGAGGAGGAGTCATGAGCGATCCGTACATCGGGGAGATCCGGATGTTCGCGGGCACCTTCGAGCCCCAAGGCTGGATGTTCTGCCAGGGCCAGACCCTCTCCGTCGCGGCGTACCCGGCGCTGTTCAGCCTGCTCGGCACGTACTACGGCGGTGACGGCGTCACGACGTTCGCCCTCCCCGACCTCCGCGGCCGCTTCCCGGTCGGCACCGGGCAGGGCGGCGGTCGGTCCAGCTACCAGCTGGGGCAGTATGGCGGGGCGCAGAGCGTGACGGTCATCGCCCCGCAGATCCCCTCCCACAGCCACAGCGTCGCTGCGGCCGACTCCCCCACCACGACGAGCGCCGCGGGGGCCTTCCCGGCGGGCTGGGCCGACGCGCCCTACAGCTCGACCGCGCCGTCGACGGCGCTCGCACCGGTGCAGCTCGCGCAGAGCGGGGGCACGCTGCCGCACGAGAACCGGCAGCCCTACCTGGCGATGAACTTCATCATCTGCATCGACGGCATCTTCCCCAGCCGAGAGGACGCCTGATGGGCACACCGTTCCTGGGGGAGATCCGCGTGGTCGCCTTCGCGTACGCCCCGCGGGGCTGGGCGTTCTGCGCAGGACAGCTGCTGCCGATCAGCCAGAACCAGGCGCTGTTCGCCCTGCTCGGCACCACCTACGGCGGCGACGGGGTCACCACCTTCCAGCTGCCCGATCTGCGCGGCAGGGTGCCCGTCCACACGGGGAACGGACACACCCTCGGCGAGGTCGGCGGCGAGGAGGCGCACACGCTCACCGTGGCGGAGCTGCCGCGGCACAACCACGGGATGTCGGTCGCCGCGTCCGCCACCGTCATGACGCCGAGCGGGGCGGCTGTGCTCGCGCAGCCGGGCAAGGCGGCCTACGCCCCCGCCGCGTCGACAACGCTCTCGCCCCTGACGGTCGCCCCGACCGGCGGCGGGCTGCCGCACGAGAACATGGCGCCGTACCTGGCGCTCACCTACGTCATCGCCCTGCAGGGCGTCTTCCCGTCCCGGAACTGAGGCACACCGATGAGTGACCCCTTCATCGCCGAGATTCGGCTCGTACCCTACGACTACGCTCCGCGTGGCTGGGCGTTCTGCGACGGCCAGCTCCTCTCCATCGCGCAGAACACCGCGCTGTACGCGCTGCTCGGCAACACCTACGGCGGCGACGGGCGCTCGAACTTCGCGCTGCCGAACCTGCAGGGGCGAACGGTCCTCGGCGCCGGCACCGACAGCACCGGGTTCCCGCACGCGCTCGGCGAGTCAGCCGGCGCCGAGAGCGTCGCCCTGCTCAGCATCGAGATGCCCGCGCACTCCCACACCGTGCGGGTGACCGCGGCGGCCGGAACGACGGGCGCGCCCTCCGGTGCCTCGTTCGCGATGCCGCGGGTCGGACGCACGCCGGAGGCCGCCTACGGCACGACCCCGGCGGTGCCGCTCCACCCGGGCACGGTCGGTCAGGCAGGCTCCGGCCAGCCGCACAACAACATGCAGCCCTACCTCGTGCTGCACTACATCATCGCCCTGCAGGGGATCTTCCCGCCGCGGAACTGAGCCCCGCGGCGGGAGCGCGCTACTCCTCCTCGTCCCGCACCGGTGCCACCGTGAGCCGGTCCCCGCTCGGGTCGAGGTCGACGCGCACCAGGTCGCCGTCGCGGATCTCGCCCGCCAGCAGCGCCGTCGCCAGCCGGTCCTCGATCTCGCGCTGCATCAGCCGGCGGAGCGGCCGGGCACCGTAGATCGGGTCGTAGCCGCGTTCGGCCAGCCAGCGTCGCGCGTCCGGGGTGACCGCGAGCTCCAGCCGGCGCTCCTGAAGCCGGCGCATCAGCCGGTCGATGTTGAGCTCGACGATCTCGCCGAGCTCGTCCTGGCTCAGCGCCGAGAACACCACGATGTCGTCGAGCCGGTTCACGAACTCCGGTTTGAACGCCTGCCGCACCATCTGCAGCACCGCCTCCTCGCGCTCGGTCTCGGTGAGCGTCGGGTCGACCAGGTACTGGCTGCCGAGGTTGGAGGTGAGGATGAGGATGGCGTTGCGGAAGTCCACCGTGCGGCCCTGGCCGTCGGTGAGCCGGCCGTCGTCGAGCACCTGCAGCAGCACGTCGAAGACCTCGGGGTGCGCCTTCTCGACCTCATCGAGCAGGATCACCGAGTACGGACGCCGCCGCACGGCCTCGGTCAGCTGGCCGCCCTGCTCGTAACCGACGTACCCGGGAGGAGCGCCGACCAGCCGCGACACGGAGAACTTCTCCCCGTACTCGCTCATGTCGATGCGCACCATCGCCTTCTCGTCGTCGAACAGGAAGGCGGCGAGCGCCTTCGCCAGCTCGGTCTTGCCGACACCGGTGGGGCCGAGGAACAGGAACGATCCGGTCGGGCGCCCGGGGTCGGAGATCCCGGCGCGCGTGCGGCGGACCGCGTCCGCGACCGCCTGAACCGCCTTCTTCTGGCCGATGATGCGGCGGCCGAGCTCGTGCTCCAGGTGCAGCAGCTTCTCGGTCTCGCCCTGGGTGAGCCTGTCGACGGGGATGCCCGTCCACGCCGCCACCACGGCCGCGATGTCGTCGGCGGTGACCTGCTCGTTCACCATCCGCGGGTGGTCGGGGTGCTGCTCGGCCCGCTCGGCCTCCGCCAGCTCCCGCTCGATGTTCGGGATGGTCTCGTACTCGATGCGGGACGCCTCCTGGTAGCGGCCGTCGCGCAGCGCGAGGTCGCGCTGCGTCTTGGCCTCGTCCAGCTGCGAGCGCAGCTCGCCGACGCGGTTCAGCGACGCCTTCTCGGCGCGCCAGCGCTCCTGCAGCTGCTCGAGCTCGTCCTCCTGCTCACGCAGACGCTGCCGCAGTTGCTCCAGACGCTCCTTGCTGGCGTCGTCCTTCTCCTTCTTGAGGGCGAACTCCTCCAGCTTCATCCGCTCGACCTGCCGCTGCAGGGTGTCGATCTCCACCGGGGCGGAGTCGATCTCCATCTTCAGCCGGCTCGCGGCCTCGTCGATGAGGTCGATCGCCTTGTCCGGCAGCTGACGGGCGGTGATGTACCGGTTCGAGAGCGAAGCGGCCGCGACCAGCGCGGAGTCCTCGATCGTCACTCCGTGGTGCGCCTCGTAGCGCCCCTTGAGCCCGCGCAGGATGGCCACCGTGTCCTCCACGCTCGGCTCGCCGACGTAGACCTGCTGGAACCGGCGCTCGAGCGCCGCATCCTTCTCGATGAACTCGCGGTACTCGTTGAGCGTCGTCGCGCCGATGAGCCGCAACTCGCCGCGGGCCAGCATCGGCTTCAGCATGTTGGATGCCGCGACGGACCCCTCGCCGCCGCCCGCGCCCATGAGGATGTGCAGCTCGTCGACGAAGGTGATGATCTGCCCCTCGGCGTCGTTGATCTCCTTGAGGACGGCCTTCAGCCGCTCCTCGAACTGGCCGCGGTACATCGCACCGGCGACGAGCGCCGAGAGGTCGAGCGAGACCAGCTGCTTGCCCTTGAGCGAGTCGGCCACGTCCCCCGCGACGATGCGCTGGGCGAGCCCCTCGACGACGGCCGTCTTGCCGACGCCGGGCTCGCCGATGAGCACCGGGTTGTTCTTGGTGCGGCGGGTCAGCACCTGGCTGACGCGCCGGATCTCGGCGTCCCGCCCGATGACCGGGTCGAGCTTGCCGCTCTTGGCGATCTCCGTGAGGTTCACGCCGTACTGTTCGAGCGCGCTCTTGGCTTCCTCCTGCGTGGAGGGCGCGCCCTGCATGTTCGCCATACTCCTGAAGTCCTTTCCACGTCTTCCGACAGAGTTGAGTCTACTAGGCTCAACTTTGCCTGCGCGACGGGTATTCCAGCGCCAGGCTACTCGGCACGCCCGACGCGCGGGAGGCCCCGGACACCCATCCAGCGACCGGCGCGTCCGCAATTCCGGAGATTCCTGGCCGCCCCGGGCGGAAGACCGGAGCAACGGTCACGCGTGCGGCGTGTCGGCCGAAACCTCCGGAGTCGCCGACGGCTCGTACAGCGCGAGCCGTGTCCCGAGTCCGGACAAGGGGACGGCGATCAGGGCGACGACGGCGACGAAGGGCAACCACAGGGCCGACTGCACCACGCCCAGCACCACCGCGGCGAGCGCGAGCGCGATCAGGCTTCCGAAAGCGGCCGCGAACGGCAGCCGTCGCGTCCGGTGGAGCAGCACCGCGACCGCGGCTCCGAGCGCGGCGACGGCGGCCACGGCCGCGCCGTACAGCGCGCAGAAGGCCGCCATCGGCAGGATCGCGGCAGGCGTGGTCACCGCGAACAGCGCTCCGACCACCGAAGCGATCACCGCACCCGCGGGAACCGCCGTGGCGGCCGCCAGCCACAGCCGCCTGGTCCGCCCCGAGTTCCCCGCCACGCCATCACACTAGCCGTCGGCGGTACCCTGGCCCCATGGTCGACCCGATGGACGTGCGCATCGTGCTCATGGACAGCGCGACCGCCGCCGCGCTCGCGCAGATCCTGCCGCTGCTCCTGCTGACCCTCATGGTGGAGCTGCGGCGCGTGGAACTGCACCGGCGCGGGCGCATCCGGGTCACCCGGCTCCTGCTCGGCCTGTTCTTCCTCCTGTTCGGGATCATCGAGACGATCCTGGTGCTCTCGATCGACGGCACGCTGATCCCGTTCGCGTGGAGCGACCTGGCCGCGGCCCTCGTCATCTTCGGGCTGCTCGCCCTGCTCTTCGCCCTCTCCCTGCTGGATGCCCCGGGCGCGAAGAAGCGCAGGCACGATGAACGCTGACGAGGGCACTGACACCGGGCGCTGGCGCCGCAGTCAGCGCTCCCGGTTCAGCCGGGCGAGCCGCTCGTTGTACGCACGCAGCTCCGCGTCGCCGTCGCGCTCCGCCTGGCGGTCGAGCCGCCGGGCCGCGCGCTCGTCCGACGACACCCAGCGCGCGACCACGAGGAGCGCGACGAGCACCATCGGCAGCTCGGACGCACCCCAGGCGACACCGCCGCCGACGTGCTGGTCCGCGAGCAGGGCCGCGTCGTCCCGTTGCCCGAGCGCGTGGTACCAGTCCGCCGCCAGGACGCTGCCGCTCTCCATCAGCGCCACCCCGAAGAAGGCGTGGAACGCCAGCGTCGCCAGCATCACGATGAACAGGATCGGGAACGCCGGACGCGGAGGACCGGGATCGATCCCGATGAACACCCAGAAGAACAAGTACCCGCTCAGCAGGAAGTGCACGCACATCAGCACATGCCACTGGTGGCTGAACATCGCCGACTCGAACGCGGGGGTGAAGTAGAACGCCACGAGGCTGCCCGCGAAGATCACGCCGGCGACGACCGGGCGGGAGAGGAAGCGCAGGTAGCCGGAGTGGGTCAGCAGGAGCAGCCACTCCCGCATCCCCCTGCTCCCGTCCTGCCGCGCCGGGAGCACGCGCAGCGCGAGCAGCACCGGCCCGCCGAGCACGAACAGCGGAGGCGCGAGCATCATCAGCCCCATGTGCTGCACCATGTGGGTGCTGAAGTGGACGAGGCCGTAGACCGCCGCTCCCCCGCTCGTCAGCCAGACGAGCGCGACGCAGCCGGCGAGCCAGGCGACGAGGCGGCGCACCGGCCACGGGTCGCCGCGACGGCGCAGCCGGACGAACGCCCACACGTACAGCCCGGCGAGCACCGCCGCGAGGGCGAGCCACACCCAGTCCAGGTGGACGACGGTGAACATCCGCTCGACGGTCACCGCAGGCGGGTACGGGAAGCCGAGCAGGCCCTCGCGCGCCTCGTCGCCGGTGAGCGGCTGCTGGGACACGGGCGGAGCGCTGCGCGACAGCCCGACGGAGACGCCGACCGCGACCGCCATGAACACGATCTCCGCCGTCGCGAAGAGGGCGAACGCCCGCCGGTCGGCCGGGTCGCGCCGCAGCCGGGGGATGACGCGTCTGCGCTGCAGCGCACCCCCGATCCCGAGCAGCACGAGGATGGCCGCCTTCACCACGATGAGGATCCCGTACGGCTTCAGCAGATCGGCGGGGGACGCCAGGCGCAGCGACGCGTTGACGATGCCGGAGAACGCGACGGCGGCGAAGGCCCAGCCCGCCATCGTCGAGTACCGCGCGACCGCCGAGGCGAAGCCGCGTTTCATCGTGGAGCGCAGCAGGAGGAGCCCGAGCAGGCCGCCCGCCCAGAGCGTCACGCCGACCAGGTGGACGGCGAGGCTGTTCACCGCATTGGCGTGCTCGGACGACCCCGCGGCGTGCCCGGACAGCGCGAGCGGCAGCAGGGCGAAGAGGGCGAAGCCGAATGCGATGCCGGCCGTCGTGATCCGCCGGGCGAGCACGGCGAGCACCGCCGCGGTCAGCACGGCGGCGGCCGAGACGACAAGCGACTGCCCGAGCTCCACGCCGAACAGGAACGTCCCGAGCGTCGGCCAGAACAGCGCATCCCCCGGCTGGACGCCGGAGACGCTGATGCTGGTCAGCACGATCACGGCCAGCGCGCAGGCGAACCACGCCGCGCCTGCCCGACCCGCCCAACGGGTCGCCCTGGACTGCGCCCAGCCGAGCATCCCCGGCCGCTTCGTCTGGCCGGGAGCGAGGAATGCGGCGACCGCCAGGAGGCCGACCGTCGCGGTGGCCGCGATGTCGTGCAGGGTGCGCGCGATCGGGAGGCCGTAGGTCACCATGTCGCCCGGGTCCTGCAGGGCGCGCCCGGTGAGGAAGGCGCCGGAGAAGACCATGGCGAGCAGCGCGGCGACGACGGCGAGCGGGACCGACAGCACGGCGATGAGGGCAGGGATGCTGACGGGCGGAAGCGGGAGCTCGTGCTCCCGGAACACCGCGTCCCCGGCGGCGCCCGGATCGTTCGGGTCGACCCGGGCGCGGTCGGCGGGGGCGCCGTCCGTCGGCGCGCTCACTCGTCGTCCTCGTCGCGGGAGGGACGCTGCGAGTCGCCCCGGCGGGTCCGGCGTGCGGTCACGAGCACCAGCACGACGCCGACCGCGGCGAGCGCCACGATCCCGACGGCGATGCCGACGACAAGGCCGACCGCGTCACCGGCGCCGGCCCCCGCCCCGGGAGACGAGGTGGATGCCGGGCCGGATCCGTCCCGCGCCTCCTGCTTCGCGGCCCCGCAGGACGGACGCTCGGCGGTGCCTTCGCCGCGGGACGCGCCGGCCGGCGCGCGGTAGTCGAAGCCGATCGACGTGGAGACGGTGTGGCCGTCCGCCGACACGATCTGCCACTCGACGGTGTATGCGCCGTCGGGCCCGAGGGCGACCGGGGCGGAGACGGTCCGGTCCTTGATGCTCGCGCATCCCGTCTCGTAGTGCCGGCCGCCCGAGGTCACCTGGATGAGCGCGGACGAGCCGTCGCCGCTCAGATCGAGCACGCGGTCGTTGAAGGTGAGGCTGACCCGGTCGAGGGGCGCGGTCTGGACGGAGCCTGCGGCCGGGGAGCTCTCCACGAGGTAGTCGTGGGCGCTCGCCGCGGTCGCGGGGGCGAACGTCAGCGCAGCGGCGACGAACGCACCCGCGACCGCAGCGGCCGCCTTCCTCCGTGACCGCGCCGGGCGTGCCGCCCGCGCGGCCGCCGTCACTTGCCCGAACCCCGCGCCGCGCGGCCGCGGCGCGTCGCGGCGAAGACCGCGACGACGAGGGCGATCGCGCCGAGCGCGAGGCCGCCGATGCCGAGACCGATGGCGACCGCCGTGTCGGCCGGAGACGCCGCGGTCGCCGTCGCCGGGGCCTCCGGGGCGGCGGCGACGCTCGGCGCCGTCGCATCCTCCCCGACCGGAGGCGCATCGGTGATGTAGACCGTCGGCGCCGGGTGCTCGGGCTCCGCTCCGGACGCGGGCGTCTTCTGGTCCCAGTCGACGACGGTGCCGTCCGAGTAGTACTGGTGCGTGGGCAGCAGGATGCTGCCGGTGTCCGGCATCGCGCCCGCCGAGATCACGAACTGCTGGAACTGGCCGGGCGCGATCTGCACGCCGGAGTCGGCCGTCCAGACGACCCGGAGGGGCGCCTCGGTGATCGTGCCGGTGTCGGTCTTCACCGGCTTCGGCAGCTTCTCGGTGATCACCTGGGTCGTCCATCCCGCCAGCGGCTGGTAGGAGACGGAACTGAGCGGGGTGTCGGTGGGCAGGTCCACAACGAGCTTGACGGTGCCGGCCGTGGCCGACTCGGTCGGGACCGTGAAGGTCAGGGTGGAGTAGCCGCCGACGGCCGCCTTGTCGGGGTCGACGTGCACGTGGGCGCTGGCGGCCAGCGGGGCAGCGAGCGCGAGGGCGACGGCCGCGACGGCGGCGGCGCCGGCGCGCCAGAGGGAACGCGTGTTCATGGGATGTCCGATTCTCGGCCGCGAGCGCGGCCGGGTAGAGGGATGGCTGACACCTCGGCGCGGGCGCGACGGCGCCCGGGCGCGGAGGCGATGCGTCCTCCCGGCCGCGGACGAGCGGCATCGGACGCCGGATGACGGCGTCGAGCGGCTCAGCGGGCCGGGACGGTCCCCATCGGCGGGCCGCGGTGGCGCATCCCGCCGAGCACGACGTCCAGCGCAGGAAGGGTGGCGGGCGCCGTCTCGATCGGCGCGCGGCGCAGACCGGCGGGCGACGCCAGCACGGCGGTGACCCGGTCGACGAACCGGCGCAGCCGGAAGAACGCGAAGTGGCACGCGGCCCAGAACGCGCGCTCGCCGTGCCGCAGCGCGGCGATGGTGAGGAGCGCGGCGCCGAGGTGGGATGCCCACATCGCCGCGTCGCCCGTGATCAGCGACGCCTCCGGGCCGGTCGCGGCGCCCGGGATGAGTGTCAGGTGCATCCCGGCGTGCAGATGCCCGCCGGCCGGCACGCCGCTGAACGAGGCGGACGGGCTGAGCGAGAACAGCGCGTGGAAGAGGAACTGGCTGATGGCGACCGAGGCCGTCAGGCGCCAGAGCGCCAGCCGCTTGCCCGCGAGCGCGATGCTCGCGAGGGTCGAGAACACGAGGCTGAGCGTGACGGCGACCGCGCTGGGAGCGTCACCGCCACCGGCCATGTGGAAGAGCGCGGCGACGAAGGTCGCGGTGCCGGCGGCCGCGAAGCCGCGGACGACCCGGACACCGCGCGAACTCATGCCTCCGAGTCTATCCGGGAGCCCGTCGGTCAGCTGCGCGGGTCAGACGCCGCCGGGTCGCGGTCGTCGATGCCGGGAGGCGCCTTCTCGTCGAGCTCGTCGGGGAGCTCGAGCGGGCGCCGTGTGTAGTAGCCGCGGGCCCTGCGGTAGTAGATGGCGACCGGGATCAGTCCCACCACGATCAGCCCGACGCCCAGGATGTTGACGATCGGGTCGTTGTTCGGGATGGAGAACCCGAACATGCAGGCCATGAAGATCGCCCCGACGAGCGGCCAGAGGAAGATCAGGAAGAAGTTGCGCACCGAGGCGAAGAGCACCTTGCGGTAGGCCACGATCACCGCGACGCCCGCCAGCGCGTAGTAGAACGTGATCTGCACGCCGATCGAGCTGATGGCGTTGCTCATCACGTCGCCGACGCTGCCGATGAGCGTCGACCCGAGGAACAGCACCACCGAGACCCCGACGACCACCAGCGTGGCAAACGCCGGCGTCCGCCACCGCGGGTGGATGCGGCCGAACGCCTTCGGGAGGGTGTTGTCGCGTCCCATCGCGAACAGCGTCCGCGTGACCTGCACCAGCGTCGTCTCCAGCGTGGCGATGGTGGAGAGGGCGACGGCGACGATCAGGATCTTGCCGCCGAGCCCCGGCCAGACCGCTTGACCGAGCGGCACCAGGATGTTCGCCTGGTTGCTCTCGATGGTCTTCGACGGCAGCATCGTCAGCGTCCCGATCGTGAACAGCACGAACAGCAGGAAGACGATGAGCACGCCGATGATGCCGGCGGAGCCCGCGGACTTGTGGCCGTTCTTGGTCTCCTCGTTGAGGTTCGCCGACACGTCCCAGCCCCAGAAGTAGAACGCCGCGGTCAGGGCGGCCGTGACGAACACTCCGGGGCCGGCGAGGTGGGAGAAGCCGAGCCAGTCCCCCGAGAAGCTGGGACCGGCGTGGCTCGTCGTCGCCGCCCGCACGATCATCAGCACGGCGAACACGACGAGGATCGCCACCTCGATCAGCGACATGATCCACTGCGCCCGCGCGGTGATGTGCACGCCGAACAGCACGCACGCCGCCATCACCAGGAACCAGACCGCTCCGATGGCCGTGATGAGGATGGTGTTGTCCGCCTGGTCCGGCGCGAACAGCGACACGGTCATCGCGCCGGCGGGCAGAGCACCCGCGACCATGAAGATCGTGGCTGAGATCACGAGCGCCCAGCCGGAGAGGAAGCCGAGGATGGGATGCAGCGCCCGCGCGACCCAGGAGTACGCGGCGCCGGCGTTGACGTCGATCCGGCCGAGGTAGAGGAACGCCCACGCGATGCCGAGCATGGGGATGCCGCACCAGAGCAGCACACCGGGGGCGCCGAGGCCGGCGGCCCCGACGAGGATGGCCGTCGTCGCGGCGATCGAGTACGCGGGGGCGGACCCGGCCACCGCCATCACGATGGAACCGGCGGCGCTCACCCCGTCCGCCTGGAGCTCGTGCTTCTGTGCGTTCCCGTGCGTTTCAGTCGCCGCCGGGGAATTCGTGTGCGTCATTGCTCTCCCTACGCATCGCGGATGCGACAGGGGGACGTTAGCAAGCGGCGGTGTTCCCGACAAGCCTTTTCGCCACGGATTCGGTTGAGGTTTCTGAGAAATGCAGAGGAAACCGATACCCCATGCGATGATTTCCTTCGGTTATCGACGCTCGTGCGCGATCGCACGCCGCCGGCCAGGCGCCCGCTCGGGCCGGCCGGTCTGGTTGACTGGACGCCGTGTTCCCGTACGAGCGCCTCCGCCGCCGACCCGACGTGGAGGCGCCCAACCTCTTCGCTTCGGACGCCGCCGACCGCTACCTCGCCGACACGGCGGGCGACGCCGTCCTCGCGCCGGGGCTCGTCGTCATCGGCGACGGCTACGGAGCGCTGACGCTGGCCGCCGCCGCCCGCGGCGCCCGCGGCATCCGGGTGCACCAGGATCCGCTCACCGGCGAACAGGCGCTGGACGCCAACGCCCGCGAGCTCGGCCTGACCGGGGCCTATGAGCACCGAGCCCTGGACGCCGACCTCATCGCCGGCGCGCGGACCGTGCTGCTCCGGCTGCCGCGCAGCCTGGACGCGCTCGAGGAGATCGCCGCGCTGATCGCCGAGCACGCGCATCCAGCTGTCGTCGTCTACGCCGGCGGCATGCTGAAGCACATGACGACCGCCATGAACGCGGTTCTCGGGGAGGTCTTCGGGTCGGTGACCGCGTCACTCGCCCGGCAGAAGGCGCGCATCCTCACGGCGAGCGAGCCACGCCCCGCGGCGGCGACCGCCCTCGACCGCTGGCCCGAGCGCGCGCTCGACGAGGAGACGGGACTCTGGGTCTGCGCCCACGGCGCCGCCTTCGCCGGCGCGTCCGTCGACATCGGGACGCGCCTGCTGCTCTCCGTGCTGGACGACGCGGTCCCGGAAGCGCGCACGGCGATCGACCTCGGTTGCGGGACGGGCGTGCTGGCATCGGCGCTGGCGACCGGCCGGCCCGCGCTGCAGGTGATCGCAACGGACCAGTCGGCGGCCGCCGTCGCCTCGGCCCGTGCGACCGCCGCGGCGAACGGCGTCGCCGACCGGGTGAGGGTGGTCCGCGACGACGGGCTCGCCGGCCGTCCGGACGCGTCGGCCGACCTCATCCTGCTCAACCCGCCGTTCCACATCGGCGGCGCCGTTCACACCGGGATCGCGCACCGGCTCTTCGCCGACGCGGCCCGCGTCCTCTCCCCCGGAGGCGAGCTGTGGACGGTCTGGAACTCGCACCTCGGCTACCGGCCGGCCCTCGAGCGCACCGTCGGGCCGACACGGCAGATCGCACGCAACGCGAAGTTCACGGTCACCGCGTCCCGTCGCCGCTGACCCTCACCACGATTTGCCCCAAATCGTGGGTCTCGCTCGGTCGGAGCCACGATTTGGGGCAATTGTCGTTTCGTCGGTCAGGCGCCGGCGGGCTCGGGTTCGGTGTCCTTCTCGGAGAAGTCCATCACCGGCGGGCGGCGACGGAAGCCACGGGTCAGAACGGCGAGGTAGACCGCACCGAGGAGCATCCAGGAGAGGCCGACGACGAACGTGGTCGCCGTCAGCGACGTCCACAGCCACACGGTCAGCAGGAAGCCGATCGCCGGCAGCACGCCGTAGCGGAACCACTCGCCGGCGGACGCCGCGTCCCTGCCGCCCCTCGGGAAGAGATGGGTGCGGATCACCGAGAGGTTGACCATGGAGAACGCGGCCAGCGCGCCGAAAGAGATCATCGTCGCCGCGACGTCCAGAGTGAGGACGAGCGCGAGCAGCGACACGATGGACACCGCGATCGCGGCGACCCACGGCGTCCGGAACCGTGGGTGCAGTCTGCCGAAGATCCCGGGCAGCACGCGGTCGCGTCCCATCGCGTAGATGATGCGGGACACGCTCACCTGGGTCGTCATACCGGAGCCGAACGCGCCGACCACGTAGACGGCGACGAAGAACGAGGTGAGGAAGGTGCCGCCCACCTTGGCCATCAGGTCGACTCCGGCGGAGTCGACGTCGCCGAACGCGTGCCAGTCGGGGAAGACCAGCGCGCCGAGCCAGGAGACGACGATGAAGATCGCGCCGCCGATGAGTGTGGTGAGCAGGATGGCGCGCGGGATGTCGCGCTTCGGGTTCTTCGCCTCCTCCGCGAGGGTGGAGACCGCGTCGAAGCCGAGGAACGAGAGGGCGAGCACCGCGGCGCCCGCGAAGACCGGACCGAGGCCGCCCTCGCCGGGCAGGAACGGCTCGATGAGGCTCGGCGTCTCGGCGGACGGGTTGGTGACCAGCTCCTTGATCGCGAGCACGGCGAACACCACGACCAGCAGCACGGACAGCGCGACGATCGCGATGTTGAGCCTGTTGACCAGGGTGATTCCGAGCACGTTGAACACCAGCACGAGCAGCAGCGCCGCCAGCGCGAAGACCCACTGCGGCACGTCCGGGAACTGGGTGTTCAGGTAGATGCCGATCAGGAGGAAGTTGATCATCGGCAGGAACAGGTAGTCGAGCATCAGCGTCCACCCGGTGAGGAATCCGACGTGGCCGCCGAACGCCTGCTGCGTGTAGGTGTACGCGGAGCCGGATACGGGATAGCGCCGCGCCATCGCGCCGTAGCTGAGCGCCGTGAAGAGCATGGCGACCAGAGCGACGACGTAGGCGGACGGCAGGTGGTTGTCCGTCGACTTGGTCACGATGCCGTAGGTCGTGAACACCGTGACGGGGGCGAGGTAGGTCAGGCCGAACAGCACGAGAGCCGTCGGTCCGAGTGCGCGTCTGAGCCGCGGCTGCGAGGAGGGGGCGGGCAGGTCGGTCGTGGTCATGGTGCAGGCCTCTCTGAGTCGAGTGGAGCTGACATGTCGGGGGTTGGAGCGGGGAAGGGAAGGGAGAGATTCGGGGCGCGCGCTCAGGCGCGGCGCACCCCGGCGACCCAGGTGCCGAGCACCCGGATCTCGCGCAGTTCGTGCGCGTCGACGGACCGCGGGTCGCGGTCCAGCCAGACCAGGTCGCGTTCGGCCGGGTCGGCGTCGGCGAAGGCCTGGTGGGCGACGCCGGAGGAGTAGGCCTCCAGTGCGTCGGCGAGCGGGATGCGCTCGGCGGGCGTCCATCCGGCCGCGGGCACCCGCTCGGCGGTCTGCCGGGTGACGGCGGTGGCGACGCCCGGGCGCCAGTCGTTGTCGCTGACCGGCCAGTCGCTGCCGAACGACACCTTCGCGTCGCGCAGCAGCGTGCGGATCGGGTACTGCAGCTCCTCGCGCTCCGGGCCGAGCCGCGGCAGCGTGAGGGCGACCATCATCGGGTCGAGCTGCGCCCAGAGCGGCTCGAAGTTGGCGATCACGCCGAGCCGCTCGAACCGCGGCAGGTCGGCGGGGTCGACCACCTGGACGTGGGCGATGACCGGGCGCCGGTCGCGCGGGCCGTTGCGCCGCTCGACGGCCTCGAACACGTCGAGCGCCGTGCGGCAGGCCGCGTCGCCGATGGCGTGCAGGTGCAGCTGGAAGCCGAGGCGGTCGAACGCGACGGCGGCCTCGGCCAGCTCGTCCGCATCCCAGTTCGGCATCCCGCGGTCGCCGGGGGTGTCGGTGTAGTCGGCGAGCATCGCGGCCGTGTGATTCTCGACGACACCGTCGACGAACACCTTGACCGTTCCCGCCGTGAGCAGCGGGTCGGCATTGTCCTGTACGCGGCGACGGGACTCGGTGAAGCCGTCGAGCTGGTCGCGCCAGCGCAGCGGGTCGGCGCGGAGGGCCAGGTTGACGCGGGTGGAGAGCAGGCCGCGTGCGGACGCGTCCAGGTATGCCTCGACCTCCGCGGGCTCGACCCAGGCGTCCTGGATCCAGGCGATGCCGAGTGCGGCGTACTCGGCGGTCGCCAGGCGCAGCGCCTCCACGCGCTCCTCGTGGCTGCGACCGGGCTCGACGGGCAGCAGGAGGTCGACGGCGCCGGGCTCCTGGAGGATGCCGAGCGGGCTGCCGTCGTCGCGACGCGGGATGCGGCCGAGCGGCGGCTCGGGGGTGCCGGCGTCGATCCCGGCGCGGCGGAGCGCCTCCGAGTTCACCCACACCGTGTGGTAGTCCCAGGCACGCAGGACGACCGGACGGTCGGGGACCGCCGCGTCGAGCCAGCGGGCGTCGAACAGCCCCTCCGGTGCGAGGGTCGCGTCGTAGCTGCCGCCGTAGATCCACTCCTGCTCGGGATGCGCCTGCGCCCAGTCGCGCACGCACGCGACGACCTCCTCGACGCTGCCGCACGAGCGCACCTGCGGTCCCAGCTTCTCGAGCCCGCCCTGCAGGGGATGCGCGTGCCCGTCGCCGAACGCCGGGGCCAGGATGCCGCCGCCCAGGTCGACCACCTCGTCCGCGGCCGCCCGCAGCGCCTCCGCCTCGGGACCGGTGGCGACGAGCCGTCCGTCCCGGATCGCCGCCGCCGCGTGCCCGGGCGCGTCCGCGCCGTAGCCGCCGATGATGGTCCCGTTGACGAAGACGGTGTCGCCCATCCCACCTCCATAAATGAATGACGTTCTTTTATTTCGACAGATACTAGGGTGTGAGCGTGCCCGAACGGAAGAGCAGCGCCGGAATCGACCGGCCGGCGCGGCGGGCCGGCCGGCCCAAGACGACCGTTCTCACCCGCGAGATGATCGCGGACGCCGCACTTCGGCTGCTCGATACGAGCGGCGCGGACGGCTTCACGATGTCCCGGCTCGCGCAGGCGTTGCGGGTGCGACCGAGCGCCCTCTACAACCACGTCGACGGCAAGGAGGACGTGATCGCGGGCGTGCGCGAGCTCATCAGCGACCGCATCGACGTCAGCGCGTTCGCCGACCAGCCGTGGGACGAGGCGGTGCGGCAGTGGGCGTATTCCTACCGGGTCGCGTTCGCCACGCATCCGCCCACGATCGCCCTGCTCGCCACCCTGCCGCTCAGCGGCGCCCGGCGGACGATGCGCATGTACGACACGGTGGTCGCAGCGATGGTGCGGGCGGGCTGGCCGGAGCCGGAGGTGCTGCCGACGATCGTCGCGGTGGAGTCGTTCATCCTGGGGTCGGCGCTGGACGCGGTCGCCCCCGGCGACATGTTCGACCCGTCCGGCGCCGAGGACGAGGTGCCCGCGTTCGCGTCGGCCTACGCGGCGCGCATCGCCGCGGCAGGCGCGGCGCCCCCCGCCGACGGCGCGTTCGCCGTGGGCCTGAACGCGCTGCTCGCGGGCCTGCGCGTGCGGTTCGCGGAGCTCACCAGCCGCTGACGGGCACGAGCGGTCGCGACACGCCGCGTCGCTGCCGGCCTGGCGGCGTGTCGCGACCGCTCATCGCCGGAGTTGCGAACGGCGACGGGAGCCGCGGCGGGCGACCCTAGATCCAGCCCTTGCGCTTGAAGACGAGGTAGAGGCCGACGCCCATCCCGAGCATCAGCAGCAGGGCGAACGGGTAGCCGAGCGACCAGTGCAGCTCGGGCATGTTCGAGAAGTTCATCCCGTACACCGTGCCGACGAGCGTCGGCGTGAACAGCACCGCGGCCCATCCCGAGATCTTCTTGACCTCGTCGTTCTGCGCCTGGCCGACGAGCGTGGTGTGCACCATGAGCGCGTTCTGCAGGATCTGGCGGAAGCCGTCCGCGCGCTCGCTGACGCGGATGATGTGGTCCTGCACGTCCCGGAACCCGTCGCGGAGGCCCGCGTCCCCGTCGCGGGCCGCGATCGCGTCGCGCACCGTCTGCAGCACATCCCGCAGCGGGTCGACCGCGCGCTGGAAGACCATGACCTCCCGGGAGAGCTCGTAGATGCGGCGCGAGACGCCGCGGTCCCCGTTGAAGAGCTGGTCCTCGATCTCGTCGATGTCGTTCTCGAGCCCCGCGACGACCGGCGCGTACTCGTCGACGATCTCGTCGAGGATGCCGTACAGCGCGGCGAGCGGGCCGTGCGCGAGCAGCGAGCCGTCGTGCTCCAGCCGCCGGCGCACCGCCGCCAGGTCGGGACGCTCGAAGTGCCGCACCGTGATCACGAAGTCCTCGCCGAGGAAGACGTGCACCTCGCCGAACTCGACTTCCTCGACGTCGTCGAGGTAGGTCGCGGGACGCAGCACGACGAACGTGGTCGACCCGTACTTCTCGATCTTGGCCCGCTGGTGACCGGCGAGGGCGTCCTCGACGGCGAGCGCGGGCAGGTCGAACTCGGCCGCGACCGCGCCGAGCTCCTCCCTGGTCGGCCGGTAGAGGCCGATCCAGGCGAAGCCGCCGCGGTCGCGGACCGTCTCGAACGTGTCCTCGAGCGAGACCGGACTGGTCCGGATGCCGTGCACGTACACGGCGTTGTCGACGATCATGGCGGCTCCTTCCGACCGCCACCGTAGCCGATCAGACCGTGAACTCCAGGGGGTTGCCGAGCGTGGCGACGGACGTGCCGACCCGCACCGCGTAGGTGCCGGGCTCGGTGCGCCAGGCGTGGTCGTCGACCGACCAGTACTGCAGCGAGCGCGGCTCGAGCTCGACCGTCGCGACGGCGGTCTCCCCCGGCTGGACGCGCACCACCGCGTAGCCGGCCAGCCAGAGCACCGGACGTTCGATCGCCGACTCCGACACCCGCGACAGGTAGACCTGCACGACCTGCTTGCCCGCGCGCTCCCCGGTGTTGGTGACGGGGACGCTCACGACCAGCCCGTCGACCGCCGCCTCGCCGAGGGACCACGAGGTGTAGCCGAGACCGTGCCCGAACGGGATGGCCGGGGCCGGTCCGCCGAGCGCCTGCCTGCGCAGCCACTCGCGGTAGCCGACGTTCAGCTTCTCCTCGTAGTGCAGAGCGCCGTCGACGGGCTCGACCTGCCAGACCGGCACGTCCTCCTCGTCCGCGGCCCAGGTGGTCGGGATGCGCCCACCCGGCTCGACCGCTCCCGTCAGCACGTCCGCGAGCGCGCCTCCCATCTCCTGACCAGGGAACCAGGTCAGGAGCACGGCGGGCGCCTCCTCGAGCCACGGCAGGATCACCGGACCGCCCGAGTTCACCACAACGACCGTCCGCGGGTTCGCGGCGGCGACGCGGCGGACCAGCGCGTCCTGTCCGTCTGGCAGACGCAGCCCGACGCGGTCGAAGCCCTCCGACTCCAGGGTCTCCGTCGTGCCGACCACGACGACGGCCACGTCGGCGCCGGCGGCGGCCTCCACCGCGCGCTGCAGCTCCGCGTCCGGGTCGGCGAAGGGCTCCTCGTAACCGAAGGTGAACATCACGGCGGCGAGCTCCGGCTGCACCTGGGGGCGGTGCTCCAGGCGCAGCGACACCGTCTGGCCTGCGCGGAGGGTGACGGGGAACGACTGCTTCGGCGGGTTGAGGAACGCCATGAACGGGTCCGTGCCCTCGGGGAAGAACAGGCCGTCGCTCTTCAGCTCGCCGTCCACCTCGAACCGGAACAGGCCGAGGCCGGCGAAACCGACCGCGTACTCGCCGTCCGCGGGTGCCGTGAAGTCGCCGGTCACCTCGACGACGGCCGTCGAGCCGAGCACGGGGTCGCCGAGCCACGCGAGCCGCCCGCTCAGCCGGTGCTCGTCGAGCAGGATGCCGCCGTCGGCGTCGAGGAAGCGCACGTGCACGCCGCCCTCACCGGTCACCGGGTCGGTGGACACGCGGCCATCGAGCGGGAGGACGGACTCCGAGGAGCGCACGCCCGGCGCGAACCGCACGTTCTGCTCGCCGAACGCCTCGGTGATCCCGTCGAGCGGCGTGACGACGTGCTGCGGGAAGACCGTCGCGGACCCGCCGCCCTGGCTGCGGGCGATGCGGGCGTGCTGGCCGAGCACCGCGACGGTCGTGCTGCCTGGCGCGACCGGGAGCAGGCCGCCCTCGTTGCGCACGAGCACCATCCCGTCGGCGGCGGCCTCGCGCAGCAGGGCGTCGATGCGCTCCTGCGGCCACGGCTCGGCGACCGGGGTCGCCGGCTCCACGCCGTCGAGATCGCCGAGACGACCGGCGAGGCGCAGGATGCGTCGCACCTTCTCGTCGACGTCCGCCTCGGGAACCTGGCCGTTGCGGACGGCCTCCACCAGCGCGGCGCCCCAGACGCCCTGCGGGCCGGGCATCGCGAGGTCCTGCGCCGAGGTGGCCGCGGCGACGGTGTCGCGCACGCCGCCCCAATCGGAGACGACGACGCCGTCGAAGCCCCACTCCTCCTTCAGCGGCGAGCGCAACAGGTCGTTCTCGGTCATCGTGACGCCGTTGACCGAGTTGTACGACGACATCACCAGCCACGCGCCGCCCTCCACGACCATCCGCTCGAACGGCGCCAGGTACACCTCGCGCAGGGTGCGCTCGTCGACATGCACGTCGACCGTCATCCGGTCGGTCTCGCTGTCGTTCGCGACGTAGTGCTTGGGCGTCGCCGCGACACCGCACGACTGCACGCCCTTCACGAAGGCCGTGCCGACGACGCCGGAGAGCCACGGGTCCTCGCTGTACGCCTCGAAGTGGCGGCCGCCGCGCGGCGAGCGCTGGATGTTCACCGTGGGGCCGAGCGCGACCCCGACACCCTTGCGGCGCGCCTCCGCCGCGATCAGCTGCCCGAGCCGGTGCACGCGGTCGACGTCCCAGGAGGCCGCGAGCGCGGTCGGGGAGGGCAGGTTCGCCGACGCGTCTCGCTCGTCCCAGAGCTGTCCGCGGATGCCGGCCGGGCCGTCGGAGACGACGATCGTGCCGAGGCCGATCTGCGGCTCGTCGTGCAGCGTCCAGAACGAGGCGCCCGTGAGCAGGCGCACCTTCTGCTCGAGCGAGAGCGATTCGAGGAGCCCGTCCAGGAACTGCTCGGTGGTGGTGGTGTCGGTCATGGTGTGGAGCTCCTAGCGGACGGACTTGATCGGGAGGACGGCGAACGCGCCGACGATGGCGATGACGATGCCGATGGGGAAGAGGGGAGTGTACGCGCCTCCGAAGGCGACGACGATGAGGCCGGCCAGGCCCGGGGCCAGCGTCTGCGGCAGGGTCGCGGCGATGTTCAGCACCCCGAGGTCCTTGGCGAAGTCGTCCTTGGACGGCAGGACCTCGCTCATCAGCGCGGTGTCCACCGACTGGTACGCGCCGAAGCCGAGGCCGGAGACGAACGAGAAGACCAGCATCCCGGTGACGGTCGGCATCACGAGCGGGAAGACCAGGGAGATCGCCAGGATGATGCCGGCGACGATCACCACGATCTTGCGGCGGCCGAGCTTGTCGGAGAGCGGTCCGCCGATCAGGGTGGAGATGAGCGTGCCCGCGAGCGAGAGGATGCCGAGCAGCGGCACCAGGGCGACCGCCTTGTCCTTCAGGCCGATGTAGTCCTGCAGGATGTAGAGCTGGTAGCCGGTGACCATGAAGTAGCCGGCGAACAGCAGGAGGCGGCCGGTGAAGCCCCAGAAGAAGTCGGGGTGCTTGACCGGGCTGACCCAGAACGTCTTGAGGAAGGCGACGAAGTCGAACGGCGGCTTCGGCTCTCCCCTGTTGGAGCGGTCGGGGTTGAGGACGACGAACAGCACGAGCACGACGAGGGCGACGCCCGCGAACACCAGGTAGCCGGCGGGGATGGCCGTCGCGAACGCGGCGCCGGCGATCTGGCCGCCGAGCGCTCCGAGCATCAGCCCGAGCCCGCTCAGGGCGGAGAACGTGCCGCGGACGGCGCTCGGGACGCGGTCGGGGAGGATGGCGCTCAGCGGCCCCTGGGCGAAGTTGTAGGCGATCTGCACGATGACCCAGGCGATGCCGACCTGGACGAGCGTGCTGCCGACGCCCATCCCGATCAGGGCGAGCCCGCCGATGAGGACGCCGCCGACCATCCACGGCGCCCGGCGGCCGAACCGGCTGCGGGTGCGGTCGGAGACGGTGCCGGCGATGGGCTGGGCGACCATGGCGGCGAAGGCGCCGATCGTCGCGATGACGGCGAGTGCTCCGGCCTTGGCCGTCGGGTCGTCGCCGACGATGCCCTGCACCTGCAGCGGGAGCAGGATGCCGGGCACCGCTCCCCAGATGCCGAAGATGGCGAGGTTCGCCACGCTCATCGACAGCATCAGCTTCAGGAGGCGCCCGCGGACCTTGACCTTCCCGGCCGGCTGCGCGGAGACGGCGGAGGTCGGCGCGGCCGAGAACGGGGAATCGGCGGTGGTGAGCGTGGAACCGAGGGCCGCGCTGTCGGGCACACCCGTCAGGTTGGACGGGATGGTCGGCTGCACGGGCCGGGGGCCCTCGGGGAAGTCGTCTGACGGCGTTGTCACGGGTTCAGTCCTTTCGAAGCAGGCGGCGTTGCGTGCTAACACGCGTAACCATACGGGACCGATTCCACGAATACAAGCTATTGCTCGGTTTTGGTTACGCGAGTTAGCACGGCGCCGCCGCGGACCTAGACTGAAAGCACCATGTTCACGCCCCAGGTCGTCAAAGCCCCGACCAGCGCCGACGTCGCCCTCGCGGCCGGCGTCTCGCGGGCGACCGTCTCGTTCGTCCTCAACGACAAGCCGAACTCGCGGGTCTCCGACGACACCCGGCACCGCGTGCTGGAGGCCGCCCGCCTGCTCGGCTACACGCCGAACACCGCGGCACGCTCGCTTGCGAGCGGTGAGGCCGTCGCGGGGCTGCTGCACGCCGCGTCGGCCGCCGACCACGGCGCGACCGTCGAGCGCACCTTCGACCTGCTGCTGGGACGCACGGTGGACGACGGCGTCGACGCGCTGCGGCACGCCGACACCACCGTGGCAGGGGCCGAGGCCGGACAGCTCTGGGCCAAGCTCCGGCCGGAGGCGGTGCTCGCCGAGGCGGAGCGCTGCGACGCCGAGGCGATGGAGGTGCTGCGGCTCGCCGGAGTGCGGGCCCTCATCGTGCACGGCACCGAGCCGGTCGACTACGCCCCGTCGCTCGTCATCCCGCAGCGCCCGTTCGGCCGGGTGGCGATGGAAGCGCTGCTCGCGCTGGGCCACCGCCGGATCGCGGTGCTCGTGCCCTCCGCACCGTCCACAGCGGCGCGCGACCGCCTCGCCGGCGCCGAGGACGCCGCGCGGGAAGCCGGCGCAACGCTGACCGTCACCCACGGCGCCGGCACCGCACGCACGCTCCGGGACTGGGCGCACGGCCTGCGCTACGACCCGAACGCGCCGACCGCCGTGCTCGCCACCGACGACCGCCTGGCGATGGCCGCGATCCGCGCCCTGGCGGACACCGGCCTGCGCGTCCCGGACGACCTCTCCGTGATCGGGGCCGACGACCTGCCCGCCGGGGCCGAGTTCCTCCCCCGGCTCAGCACGGTGACCTTCGACGCGGACGCTCTGGCGACCGAGCTCGCGGACGCCTACGCGCGGATGCGTGCCGGGGAGCGGGTCGAGCGCGTCGACGCCCCGGAGGTGCACGCGGTGCTGCGGGAGTCCACCGCGGCGGCGCCCGCCCCTCGCTGAGGCCCGGCCGGGACGCGCCGCACTCTCCCTTCCCGATCGTTCAGCCTCCTCAAGCGCGCGCGCAGCCACGGCCCATAGCCTCTGACGGTGCCGATCCTCGCCTGGCTCTGTCTCCTCGTCGGAGCCCTCGCCCTCTTCCCCGCCGTGCGCTTCGTCGTGCGCGCCTGGAGGTTCCGCGCGGGACCGACGGTGCGGGTGGTGCTGATCTGCCAGCTGGCCGCCCTCGCGCTCCTCGTCGGCTGGGCCCTGCTCACTCCGCGCCCCGACCTGAGCGGCCCGGGATGGTTCGGGATCGCCCTCGCCGCCGTCGCCGTGCCGCTCGCGCTCGGCGACGCGATCCAGTCCGCGGGCGGTCTCCGGGTGCTCGCCGCGATGCTCACGGGCGCGACGGCGCTGGTCGGAGTCGGAATCGGCGTCCTCACCCTCGCCCCGACCGTTGCCACCACCTCGATCGCCGGCCAGACCATCCCGCTCACCGAGCAGAACCTGACGCACGGCGCGCAGCTGTCCTTCCACATCCCGCCGACGGCGTCCGGGTTCTCGGCCCGCGACGCCACACTCTTCGTACCGCCCGGCTGGCTGCGGAACCCGTCCACCACCCGGCCGATCGTGATGATGATGATGGGCGACCCGGGCAGTCCGACGGTCTTCGCCACCCTCGACGCGCTGTACACGCTCCCCCAGGAGCGGCTCGACGACGCTCCCTTCATCCTCGCCGTCGACCAGCTCGGCGGGCTGAACAAGAACCCGCCGTGCGCCAACTCGACCGCCGGCCGGATCGAGACCTACCTCTCCCGGGACGTGCCCAACTGGATCCGCTCGAACCTGCCCGTCAGCGATAACCGGTCGAACTGGGGCATCGCCGGATACTCGCACGGCGGCGAGTGCTCCGTCTACCTGGCCGCGAAGTACCCGGCCACGTGGTCGCATGTCATCTCGGTCGGCGGGCCGGACAAGCCGGGCGCGTACCGCTGGCAGGACCTCACCCTCCCGGTCTACTTCCACGGGAACCTGGCCGCGTACCAGAAGACCTGGCCCGCGAAGGTGCTGGCATCCACCCCGTACACCGTTCCCATGACGGCGGTCTTCATCGCCGGAAAGCTGGACGCCCAGTACAAGCCCGACGTGCAGACCAACGCGACGGCGGCCGAGAAGGCGGGCTGGCAGGTGACGTACTGGGAGGTGCCGGGCGCCGAGCACACCCGCGCCCTGGTGCCGGGGCTCGCGGCCGCGTACAACCAGTTCATCCCCGAGTGGATCGCCTCCGGCGCGATCCGCACGGACGACAGCCGGCTGCTCTGCTCCGACGACCAGACACCGCTGGAGTGCGGACTCACCCGGACGGCCGGGGTGGCCGGGACGTTCGCGATCCTCGACCTGTCGGTGCTCGCCGTGTTCCTCGCGGTGCAGTTGATGCTGTTCTTCGCGCGCCAGCAGCCGACGGACGCGGGCAGGCTGAGCGGCGCCGACGCGGCCGCCGCGCGCCCCCGCCACCGCCCGTCCGCCTACGAGCGGGACGCGTTCCCGGCGCGGGAGCGCTGAGCCGGGTCGGCCAGCGACCGTGACCAGGCCACCTCGCGCTCGAGCTGGCCGGTCTCCGTGAACAGGCGCACCTGCTGGGTCTGAGCGAGCACCCGCGCGAGCTCGTCGCGGCCGGCCGGAGCGAATCCCAGTCGCTGCCAGAACGGGCCGGATCGCCGGCTGAACAGCCACGCATGGTCGGCGCCGGCGCTCCCGGCCTCGGCGAGAGCGAACCGCGCGAGCCCGGTCCCCCGCCCGCGGGCGCGGTCCGTCTCGGCGACCGCGACGCTCCGGATCAGGGCGTCCCGTCCATCGGCACTGAGCTCGAACCCTGTGCTCCCGACGATCGCGCCGGTCGCGTCGCGTTCCACCCACAGCCGCACCGCGGGCGCGTCCAGCCCGCTCGTCGTCAGGTCCGCCGCACCGAGGAACGCGGCGAGCGCCGGCAGGTCGACGTCACGGATCCGTTCCAGGCGCATGCCTGTAGTCAACCAGCCGCGCCCCGCTCAGGCGGCGACGGCCTCCCGCGCCGCCGCGAACGCCGCGACGCAGCGCCGGATCTCGTCGTCCGTGTGCGCCGCCGAGAGCTGCACGCGGATGCGCGCCTTCCCTCGCGGGACCACAGGGAACGAGAACGCCGTCACGTAGACGCCGTGCTTCTGCATCTCGTCGGCGATGCGCGCGGTGAGCGCCGCGTCCCCGAACATGACCGGAACGATCGGGTGCTCGCCGCGCAGCAGCTCGAAACCGGCCTCCTCCATCAGCGAGCGGAACAGCCGGGCATTGCCCCCCAGTCGGGCGCGCAGGTCGTCGGACGACTCCAGGAGGTCCAGCGCCGCCAGCGTGCCCGCCACGATCGAGGGCGCGAGGGTGTTCGAGAACAGATACGGCCGCGAACGCTGCCGCAGCAGGTCGACGATCTCCTGCCGGGACGAGACGTAGCCGCCGGACGCGCCCCCGAGGGCCTTCCCGAACGTCCCGGTGTAGATGTCCACCCGGTCGGCGACGCCGCAGAACTCCGGCGTGCCGCGGCCGTGCTCGCCCACGAAGCCGACCGCGTGCGAGTCGTCCACGAACACCAGCGCGCCGAACTCGTCGGCGAGGTCGCAGATCTCGGCCAGCGGCGCGATGTAGCCGTCCATCGAGAACACGCCGTCGGTGACGATCACGGTGAACCGGGCGCCCGCCTCCTTCGCGGCGGTCAGCTGCGCGCGCAGGTCGGCCATGTCGCGGTTCTTGTAGCGGTAGCGCTGCGCCTTGGAGAGCCGGATGCCGTCGATGATCGACGCGTGGTTGAGCTCGTCCGAGACGATCGCGTCCTCGGCGGAGAACAGCGTCTCGAACACGCCGCCGTTGGCGTCGAAGCAGGACGAGAACAGGATGGTCGCCTCGGTGCCGAGGAAGGCGGAGACGCGGCGCTCCAGCTCGAGGTGCTGCTCCTGGGTGCCGCAGATGAAGCGCACGCTGGCCATCCCGTAGCCCCAGTCGTCCAGCGCCGTCTTGGCCGCGTCCCGGAGCGCGGGATGGTCGGCGAGACCCAGGTAGTTGTTGGCGCAGAAGTTGAGCACCTCGGCGCCGTCGGCCGTGATCAGCGCGGACTGCGGACCGTGGATGCTGCGCTCGCGCTTGGTGAGCCCCGCCTCCTCGATCTCCGTCAGCTGCGCGGCGATGTGATCGCGAAACGTCCCGTACATCAGAGCTCCGTCCAGTCGAGGATGACCTTGCCGCCGCCCGCCGCCGCGGCCGCGGCGAAACCCTTCTCCCACTCGCGCGCGGGGAAGCGGTCGGAGACGATCGAGGCGATCGCATCGTGCAGCGGCTTCGAGGTCTGCAGCATCGCGCCCATCGCGTTCCAGGTCTCGAACATCTCGCGGCCGTAGATGCCCTTCAGCGTCAGCATGTGCGTGACGACGATGCCCCAGTCGATCGCGATCTTCTGGCTCGGCAGGCCCAGCATCGCGATCCGGCCGCCGTGGTTCATGTTCTCGATCATCGAGGGCAGCGCCGCCGGGGCGCCGCTCATCTCGAAACCGACGTCGAAGCCCTCGCGCATCCCGAGCGCCTGCTGCGCCTCGTGGATGTCGTGCGTCGAGACGTCGACGGTGAAGTCGGCGCCCATCCCCTTTGCCAGCTCCAGCCGCTGCGTGCTGATGTCGGTGCCGACGATGAACCGCGCGCCGACATGCCTGGCCACGGCGATCGCCATCAGGCCGATGGGTCCGCATCCCGTGACGAGCACGTCCTCGCCGACGACGGGGAACGCGAGCGCGGTGTGCACGGCGTTGCCGAGCGGGTCGAAGATCGCGCCGACCTCCGGCTCGATGGAGGTGTGGTGCACCCAGACGTTCGTGGCCGGGAGCACGAGGTATTCGGCGAACGCGCCGTCGCGCTGCACGCCGACGCCCTGGGTGCGGATGCACATCTGCCGTCGGCCGGCGCGGCAGTTGCGGCAGGTGCCGCAGACGATGTGGCCCTCGCCGGAGACCCGGTCGCCCACCTCGACGTCGTGCACGAGCGGCCCGACCTCGACGACCTCGCCGAAGAATTCGTGGCCGGGGATGAGCGGAGCCTTCACCGCGGAGGCGGCCCAGTCGTCCCAGCGCAGGATGTGCAGATCGGTTCCGCAGATCCCGGTGCGCAGCACCCGGATCTTCACGTCCTCCGGCCCGATCTCGGGCTCCGGGACATCGACCAGGGACAGGCCTTCCGCGGCCTCGCTCTTGTACAGGGCTCTCATTCCGCCATCCTCGTGGGACTCGAATCGTGCATCGTCGCCGGCCGCCACCTGCGCCTCGTGAGCGTGGCGGCCGCGCACAACTCTACCCGCGAGCGGGCGCGATGCTCACGACGCGAGCGCCTCGACGACGGCCTTCGCCACGGCCTCGCTGGACTGCGGGTTCTGGCCGCTGATCAGGTTGCCGTCACGCACCACGTGGGAGGTCCACGGCGCGCCGGCCTCGACGATCGCGCCGCGCTCCCGCAGCGTGCTCGCGACGAGCCAGGGCGTGTTCTCGCCGAGGCCGCCGGTCAGCTCCTCCTCGTCGCTGAACACCGTCAGCCGGCGTCCGGCGAAGGCGAACGCGCCCGACGCGTCCACGGCGCTGAGCAGCCCCGCCGGTCCGTGGCAGAACGGCGCGATCACGGTTCCCGCCGCGTCCGCCGCCGTCAGGATCGCGCCGAGCTGCGCGTCGGAGGCGAGGTCGGCCATCGGGCCGTGGCCGCCGGGCAGCACGACCGCGTCGAAGGCGGCGACGTCGACCGAGTCCAGGGCGACGGGATGCGAGAGCGCCTCCTCGATGGAGCCGAGGTAGCCGCGGAGCTCGTCGGCCTTCTCCTTGCTGCCGACGTTCTCGACGGTCAGCGAGCCGGGGTCGACCGTGGGGACGCGGCCGCCGGGGGTCGCGATGGTGATGGTGTGGCCTGCGGCGGTGAGGTCGCGGTGGGCCACGACGAGCTCTTCCGCCCAGAACCCGGTCGCGTGTGCGGAGCCGTCGGCGAGGGCGAGGGAGTCGGCCGCGGTCACGACCATGAGGATGTTCGACATCGGTGATTCCTTTCGACGTCGATCATCGTGCTCCCTCCCGGCCCCCGGAGGTCATCGGAAATCCGATGGGCGCCCTCAGCGGATGAGCCGCCGGAGCTCCGCGGCCACGGCCCCGATCGCCGGGGTGGTCTGCGCCTCCCGGCCCCGCGTCGCGAGGTACAGCGTGTTCAGGGGTGCGACCTCCGGCTCGTCCAGGCCGACGAGGGTCCCGGCTGCCAGCGCGTCGGCCACCAGGTAGCGGGGCAGCACGGACATCCCGATGCCGGTAAGCAGCGCGTCCAGGATGCCGCGCAGGTCGGGGACGATCGCGACCGTGTGCAATGCGGTGGGGGGCCGGTCGAAGACGCTGCGCCAGTAACGGCGGACGATCGGCAGGTCCTCCGCGTATGCGACCAGCGGGATGCTCTCGAGCTGTGCTCCGCGCCAGCGGGGAGCGCCGACGAGCACGAACTCCTCGTCGTAGAACGGCACCGCGGCGATCCCGCGGCGCCGCGGAGGCACCGCGCTCACCACGACATCCACCGCGCCGGCCGACAGGCTCTCCAGCAGGTCGTCTGCCAGCCCGAAGACGAGCCGGATCGGTGCGTTCGCCGCATCCACCAGCCGACTGAGGTGCGGGACCACCATCACCGAGAGGATCTCCGCGGCACCCCCGACGTGGATGGTTCTGGACGCGGACGCGGCGCGGCCGGCCAGCGCGGCGGCGTCCTCCAGCGCATCCACGTGATCGGATACCTCGCGCGCCAGCTCGACACCCTTGGCCGTCGGCGTGACGCCCGTTCGCCCGCGCTCGAACAGGGGGATCCCGAGTGCCGTCTCGAGCGCCTGTACGTGACCGGAGACCGTCGCCTGCGAGACCCCGAGCAGCTGGGCCGCGCGGGTCAGGGAACCGGTCCTGAACACGGTCACGAAGGTGCGCAGGTGGTCGAGGCTGGGGCTCGGCATACGGTCACTGTAGCGAGGGAGACGCCCCGGGCTCCGGCGACGCCCTGCCGCGTTCCCCGCGCCGCCTGGCCTTCGCGCTAGAGTCCGAGCATGAAGCGCGCGCTCATCGTGATCGACGTCCAGAACGAGTACGTCACCGGGAACCTGAAGATCTGCCATCCCGACCTGTTCACGTCCATCCCGAACATCGAGGTCGCGTGCGACGCGGCGTCCGACCACGGCGTCCCGCTGGTGCTCGTCCAGCACATCGAGGACGAGGGCGCGCCGGTCTTCGCCCGCGGGTCGGAGGGCGCCGCGCTGCACGCGTCGGTCGCCGACCGCGAGCCGGCGCTGCTGGTGACCAAGTCGGAGGTGTCGTCGTTCGCCGGCACCGGGTTGGAGGCGTGGCTGCGCGAGAACGACATCGACACCGTCACGATCGCCGGGTACATGACCCAGCACTGCTGCGCGGGCACCGCCAGGGATGCGGCCGAGCTCGGCTTCACGGTCGAGTTCCTCTCCGACGCGACCGGGACGCTGGACCTCGTCAACGAGGCGGGGACCATCTCGGCGGACGCGCTGCACATCAGCGTCCTGGTGACGATGCAGTCCGGCTTCGCCGCGGTCGCCACCACAGAGGAGTGGACGCTCGCCGTCGAGACGGGCGGGGCGCTCCCCGTCTCGAACCTCTGGGACAGCACGCGGCACGGCCGCCACCCCGACAGGCACGCCGAGCTGCACAAGCTGATGCGGGACGTCCGCGCCGGCATCGACCGCGACATCGCGGCGGGCGAGGCGCACCAGTTCGCGAACACCCTCTACGTCGGGCAGGGCGCCTCCACGTCCCTCTGACGCCGCGCATCCACCCCTCGAACGCCGAGGGGAGCCGCGCGGCGGTCAGCGCTCGAGCGGGCGCCAGACCACGACCTGGTTGCTGCGGCGCACGCGTGTGCCGGCACGCAGCGAGACCACCTCGCCCTCCGAGCCCGCGGCGAAGACGCGGCGGCCCGGGCGGTTGAGCAGCTCGTCGGCGAGCGCGGACTCGAGTTCGCGCACGCGGTCGTGCAGCGCGCGCACGTTGTCCTCGAGCTCCAGGATGCGCCGGATGCCCTCCAGGCTGACGCCCTCCGAGCCGAGCCGTGCGATCTCCTGCAGCTTCTCGACGTCGCGCATCGAGTACCGGCGCGACTTGCCCGCCGTCCGGCCCGGGCTCACGAGCCCGAGCCGGTCGTACTGACGGAGGGTCTGGGGATGCATCCCCGCCAGCTCGGCCGCGATCGAGATCACGAAGACCTGGCTGTTCTCGTCCATGGTGCGCCTCGTCAGCTCCGCGCCTTGGCGAGCATGTCCTCGCGCGGGTTCTCGTCAGGGAGCGCGGCGGCGAACGCCTCCAGCGCCTCCTTCGCCTCCCCGGAGAGGTGCGACGGCACCGCCACCTGGACGACGGCGAGCAGGTCGCCTGTGCCCTTTGCGGTCTGGACGCCGCGGCCCTTCACCCGCAGCACGCGGCCGCTCGGGGTGCCGGGCGCGACGCGCAGCTTCACCGGGTCGCCGCCGAGCGTCGGCACCTCGATGGTGGCGCCGAGGGCCGCCTCCGCGAAGGTGACCGGCACGGTCACGCGCAGGTTCAGCCCGTCGCGCTCGAACACGGGGTGCTTGCGCACCGAGACGGTGAGGACGATGTCCCCCGCCTCCCCGCCGTCCGGGCTCGGCTGGCCCTTGCCGCGCAGCTTGATCTTCTGCCCGTCGGCGACGCCGGCGGGGATCTTCACCTTGATCGGCTTGCCGTCCGACGCCTGCAGGGTGATGGTCTCGCCCTTGGTCGCGGTGACGAAGTCGATCGTCGTGTGCGCGGTGACGTCACGTCCGCGGGTCGGTCCGCCGTAGCCGCGGTAGCCGCCGCTGGCGCTGCCGAACCTGCCGTTGCCGAACAGGCCGCCGAGCACGTCGTCGAAGCCGCCGTTGCCGCCCTGCTGGAACGTGTAGCCGCGGGCGCCGCCGGGCGCACCGCCGCCGAACATCCCGCCGAACACGTCGTCGAACCCGCCCTGGCCGCTGCTGCCGGGCGCGGTGAAGCGCGCCCCGGAGCCCATGGCCCTGATCTGGTCGTACTCCGCGCGCTCCTCGGAGTCGCTGAGCACCGAGTAGGCCTCGCTGATCTCCTTGAACTTCGCCTCCGCGGCCGCGTCGCCGGGGTTGGAGTCCGGGTGGTACTTGCGCGCGAGCTTGCGGTAGGTCTTCTTCAGGTCCGCGTCGCTGACGTCCTTGGAGACGCCAAGGACCTTGTAGAAGTCCTTGTCGAACCAGTCCTGGCTTGCCACGGCGCCTCCTCTCTCAGTCTGTGATGTTGTCCGTTGTCAAAGTCTGCATGTGTTTCCTCGCGCGAGGAGCGGCGGGATGCGCATCCCGCCGCTCCTCGTGCTCTCCGCCCCGGCTCAGGCCGGAACGGCGACGACCACCTTGGCCACCCGCACAGTGGTGGAGCCCAGCCGGTAGCCGGTCTCGACCACTTCGGCGACGGTGTCCTCCGTCACGCCGGGGGTGGGCTGCTGGAAGATCGCCTCGTGGATCTGCGGGTCGAAGGCGTCGCCCTTCTCGCCGTAGGGAGTGAGACCGAGCCGCTCGACCGCCGTGCGCAGCTTGGCCGCGATGGTCGCGAACCCGCTGCCCTCCGTCAGGTCGCCGTGCTTCTCGGCGCGCTCCAGGTCGTCGAGCACCGGGATGAGGCCCTTGACGGCGTCTCCGACCGCGCGCTCGCGCTCGATCTCCCGGTTGGCCTCGGTGCGCTTGCGGTAGTTCGCGTACTCCGCGGTGACCCGCTGGAGGTCGGCGAGCCGCTCCGCCGCGAGAGCGTCGGACGTGGTCTGGCCGGAGAGGATGTCGAGGTCGTCATCCGACAGGATGCTCGCCTCGTCCTCCGCGACCGGACCCACGTCCACCAGCTCCTCGTGCTCGAGGTCGTGCTCGGCGTCCTGAGGTTCCCGAACCTTGCCGGTCTCCGGGTCGATCCTCCGCTTGTCGCGGATGATCGGCTCTTCGCGTTCGGGCTCTTCCGGGCCCTGTCCGTCGCGGTTCTGGTCGCTCATGGTTACTTCTTCTCCTCGTCGTCGACGACCTCGGCGTCGATGACGTCCTCGTCGTCGGAGGACGCGGACTCGCCGCCCGCCTCACCGGCGTCGCCTGCGGGAGCCTCGGAGGCCTGAGCGGACGAGTAGATCGCCTGCCCCAGCTTCTGCTGGCTCTCGTTCAGCTTGTCGTACGCGGTCTTGACGGCCTCGTCGTCCTCGCCGGCCAGAGCCGCCTTGAGAGCGTCGACGTCGCCCTGGACCTCGTTCTTGACGTCCTCGGGGAGCTTGTCCTCGTTGTCCTTGATCAGCTTCTCGATCGAGTAGACGAGCTGCTCGGCCTGGTTGCGGGTCTCGGCGGACTCGCGGCGCTTCTTGTCCTCCGCCGCGTGCTCCTCCGCCTCGCGCACCATGCGCTCGATGTCGTCCTTCGGCAGGCTGGAGCCGCCGGTGATCGTCATCGACTGCTCCTTGCCGGTGCCCTTGTCCTTGGCGGACACGTGCACGATGCCGTTCGCGTCGATGTCGAAGGTGACCTCGATCTGCGGGATGCCGCGGGGGGCCGGGGCGATGCCGGTCAGCTCGAAGGTGCCGAGCGGCTTGTTGTCGCGGGTGAACTCGCGCTCGCCCTGGAAGACCTGGATCGCGACGGACGGCTGGTTGTCGTCGGCCGTCGTGAAGGTCTCGCTGCGCTTGGTCGGGATGGCCGTGTTGCGCTCGATGAGCTTGGTCATGATCCCGCCCTTGGTCTCGATGCCGAGGGACAGCGGGGTGACGTCGATGAGGAGGACGTCCTTGCGCTCGCCCTTGAGGACACCGGCCTGCAGGGCGGCGCCGACGGCGACGACCTCGTCCGGGTTCACGCCCTTGTTGGGCTCCTTGCCGGTCTCCTGCTTCACGAGCTCGGAGACGGCGGGCATACGGGTCGAGCCGCCGACGAGCACGACGTGCGCGATGTCGGACACCTTGATGCCGGCCTCGCGGATGACGTCCTGGAACGGCTTCTTGGTCCGGTCGAGGAGGTCGCTGGTCATCTGCTCGAACTGCGCGCGGCTGAGGGTCTCGTCGAGGTTGGCGGGGCCGTTCTCGGTGAGGGACAGGTACGGCAGCTGGATGCTCGTGCTCATCGAGGAGCTGAGCTCCTTCTTGGCCTGCTCAGCGGCCTCCTTGAGGCGCTGCAGCGCGATCTTGTCCTTGGAGACGTCGACGCCGGTCGAGTCCTTGAAGCGCTTGATCAGCCAGTCGACGATGCGCTGGTCCCAGTCGTCGCCGCCGAGGCGGTTGTCACCGGCGGTGGCGCGCACCTGGATGGTGGAGAAGTCGTCGTCCTTGCCCACCTCGAGGAGGGAGACGTCGAAGGTTCCACCGCCGAGGTCGAAGACGAGGATGAGCTCGTCCTCCTTGCCCTTGTCGAGGCCGTACGCGAGCGCGGCCGCGGTCGGCTCGTTGATGATACGGAGCACGTTGAGGCCCGCGATCTCGCCGGCCTCCTTGGTGGCCTGGCGCTCGGCGTCGTTGAAGTATGCGGGGACGGTGATGACGGCGTCGGTGACGGTGTCGCCCAGGTACTGCTCGGCGTCCCGCTTCAGCTTCTGCAGGATGCGCGCCGAGATCTCCTGCGCGGTGTACTTCTTGCCGTCGATCTCCTGGGTCTTCCAGTCGGTGCCCATGTGGCGCTTGACGGAGGCGATGGTGCGGTCGACGTTGGTGACGGCCTGGCGCTTGGCGGTCTCGCCGACGAGCACCTCGCCGTCCTTGGTGAACGCGACGACCGAGGGGGTCGTGCGGAAGCCTTCCGCGTTCGCGATGACCGTGGGCTCGCCGCCCTCGAGCACCGACACGACGGAGTTGGTGGTTCCGAGGTCGATTCCTACTGCACGGGACATGTGTGCTTTCTCTCCTTTGTTGCTGGCTTGTGGCCTGTGAAAGTCGGGGGTCAAGAGTTGAGTCCTGACGGCTCAAGCGTTGCACCCGTTGCGGGATGCTGTCAAGCCGTCAATCTCAAAACTTGAGTACACAGGGCTCAACTTTCGCAGCCGCGTCGCTATTCCGAGATTTGTGAGATTGTTCTAGTTGTAATAGAACTAGTTCGTGCTCATCCGCGTCCATCCCGCCAGCGAGACCCCGCTCTTCGCGCAGATCGCCGCCGGCGTCCGCGCGGACGCCGCCGCCGGTCGCATCGCCCCGGGGGACCGCCTCCCGCCGGCCCGCGAGGTGGCCGCCGGAATCGGCATCAACACGCACACCGTTCTTCGCGCCTACCAGGAGCTGCGCGACGAGGGGCTCATCGAGCTCCGCCGCGGCCGCGGCGCCATCCTGACCGAGGGCGCGCTGACACTGGTCGCCGTGCACCACGACATCCTCGAACTCACCGTCAAAGCTCGCGACGCCGGGCTCACCCCCGAGACGCTCGCCGCCCTCGTGAAGGAGATCGCCCATGGCCGCTCGTGACGCCGCCGTCCGCCGCTTCGTGCTCGTCTGCCTCGGCGTGCCCGCCGCGCTCACGGCCGCCGCCCTGGTCGTCCAGCTCCTCCTGCTCCCCTCGCTTCCCGACCCCGTCGCCACCCACTGGGGGCCATCGGGTGCTGCTGACCGGTTCGGACCGGCATGGATCACGCCGTTGATCACCGTGCTGGTCGGCCTGGGCGCGCCCGCTCTGATCGCACTCACAGCGCTGCCGGGGATGCGGCGCGGCGGCCGCGGCCCGAGCTACCGGTTCCTCGGCGCCTTCGCCCCGGCCGTGACGACCGTCGTCGCCGTGCTCGGGACCGGCACCCTGCTGCAGCAGGCCGGACTGCAGGATGCGCACGACGCCCCTGCCGTGTGGGCGCCGCTCGTCGCCGCGTTCGCGTGCGCGATCCCGGTCGGCGTCGCCTGCTGGTACCTGCAACCGGCGGTGGCGGCCCCGACCGTGCAGACGCAGCCGACCCGGCCGCTGCCCCTCGCTGGCACCGAGCGCGCGGTGTGGCTCGGCGAGACGAGCATCCAGCCCGTCGGCGGCGTGCTGATCGGGGCGGCGACCGTGATCATCATCGTGGCGGCCGTTGCGACCTGGCTGTTCGGCGACCAGCCGGGCGCGGCGTGGGCGCTGACCGCGATCGCGCTGCTGCTGCTGGCCCTCGCCGCCTGCACGCTCGTCTTCCGGGTGCGCGTCGACGCCTCCGGGCTCACGGTCTCCTCGATCGCCGGGTTCCCGCGGTTCCACGTGCCGCTGCAGCAGATCGCATCGGCCAGGGCGACGACCGTCGAGCCGATGGGCGAGTTCGGTGGCTGGGGCATCCGCAGCGGCCTCGACGGCCGGTTCGGCATCGTGCTGCGGCGCGGCGCCGCCCTGGAGGCGGAGCGGACGGACGGACGGCGCTTCGTGGTGACCGTCGCGGGTGCCGACACCGCCGCCGCACTGCTGCAGGCCCTCGTCGAGCGCGACCGGAGCGCGGCCGGCAGCTGACCCGCGGCGACCGGCTGGATGCACCAGCACCGAGTGACTGCGGCGTCAGGGAACGACTGCCCCCGCGCGCCCGGGCGCAAACATGACGGGACACCGCAGTCGCAGGGTGAGGGCACAGTCGAGGACCGGCTCCCGCTATCGTCGGGCAGATGCGCAACAACGAGTATCACGGCACGGACTTCTACTGCGAGGTCGCCATCCCCGGGCTCGAACCATTGGACATCGTCCACGAGGACGACACGATTCTCGCGTTCCACCACACGCGTCCCTACTGGGAGACGCACATCGTCGCTGTGCCGAAGAGGCACATCGCGTCGTTCACGTCGCTGGGCGCCGCCGATACGGACGATGCCCGATGCCCTGGCGCTGTTCGCCGTGGTCCAGCGCATCGCGCGCGAGGTCGAGACGACGACGGGCGCTGCGTGCGTCGAGACCAACCTCGGCGAGTACCAGGACTCGAAGCACCTGCACGTGCACGTCCACTCGGGCGCGCGGCTCCGCTGACGCGACGGTGCCCGAGCGGTCAGCCGAGGCCGGCGCCCTCCGCGGGGGCCGACGCCGGGTCGGGCAGGCGGCGCATCCGGAGGGCGTTGCCCGCGCCGAGCAGGCCGGCGATCAGCGGGATCAGCAGCGCCACCTGCAGGGCGATCGGCCGCGCGTCCGTATTGATGCGGACGACCTCGGCGCGCACCGCGGGCGTCTCCCCGGCCAGCTGCTTCTCGAGCTGCGTGTTCGACATCACCTGCGCATCTTCTTCGAGCACCGTCGCGACCTGCTGCTTGTCGTCGGCGGGCAGCACCGTGCTCGCCTGCGCCATCGAGGTGAAGGTGAAGGCGAGCGTCGCCAGCATGATCGCGCCGGCGAACGCCAGGCCGAACGACAGGCCGAACGACCCGGCCGCCGAGTTCACGCCCGCCGCCTCGCTGACCCGCTCGTCGCTGATCGGGGAGAGGGTGTAGTTGTTCAGCTGCGAGACGAGCAGGCCGAGGCCGCATCCCGCGATGATGAGGGGGATGGTCAGGAACCAGCCGCTCGTGGCGATCGGCACCAGCGGGAGGATGATCGCGATGCCGAGCACGGCGAGCAGGAACCCCCACAGGATCAGGTCCGCCGGCCGCCGCTTGACCGCGCGCCCGGCCAGCAGCGCCACCACGAACATGCTGAGCGACAGCGGGGCGATCGACAGACCCGCCTGCAGCGCGTTGTACTCGAGCACCATCTGCAGGTAGATCGGCAGCGCGATCATCGTCCCGCCGAGCGCGACCTGCTGGAGCAGCTGGCCGCTCACCCCCGTGCGGAACAGCTTCGAACGGAACAGGTCGGGGTCGATCAGCGTGGCCCGCTCCCTGCGCTTGCGCGACCGCAGCCAGAAGACGAGGGCCAGGAGCCCGGCGACGCCGACCAGGATCAGCAGAAGCACGTACTCGCCGCCCTCTTGCCAGACCAGGATGCCGGTCACGATGCCGCCCATCCCGATCACGGAGAAGAGTGCGCCGACCAGGTCGATCGAGCGCGAGCCGGTGTACGGCACATCCTTCACCAGGCCGATGCCGGCCAGCACGATCGCGATGATGACGGCCTCGCCGAGGAAGCCGACCCGCCACGACAGGAACGTGGTGACGACGCCGCCGATCAGCGGTCCGACCGCGGCCGCGATCGCCGCGGACGCGCCGACCAGCGCGTACACCCGCTTCTGGTGGGCGCCCTCGAAGTTCCCGTGGATGAGCGACTGCATCGCGGGCAGCAGCAGGGAGGCGCCGATCCCGCCGATGACCGCCCAGAAGATGATGATGGCGACCAGGTTCTGGGCCAGCGTCATCGCGATCGCCCCCACCGCGTAGCCGAGCAGGCCGAGGATGTAGGCGAGCTTGCGCCCGATGAGGTCGCCGGTCTTGCCGCCGATGAGGATGAACGCCGCCGAGACCAGCGCCTCCAGCGCGATGGCGCTCTGCACGCCGCTGACGGTGGTGTGCAGGTCGCGCACCACGGCCGAGATCGACACGTTCATCAGGGACGTGTCGACCACGAGCACGAACATCGCCATCGCCAGCAGGATGGCGAGCCGGAAGTTGAATGGCGCCGCAGCGCCGCCGCCGCTCATGCGCACAGGAAAGCACATCCCGCACCATTTGGCGCTCCCGGATTCACACCGGTCGCACAACACCCCTCGCTAGCGTTGAACGCATGGAACCGGATCCCGCGCCCCTCCTGTCGACCCGGGCGATCGAGGCGCTCCAGCGCATCGATCCAGCGACGTTGAGCGAGGTGCAGGCGTTCCGGGACGACTTCGCGCGGTTCATCATGCCGTACAAGTTCGGCATCGACGAGGTGTCGACGAAGGTGTCCATCCTGCGCGAGGAGTTCGCGGAGCTGCACGACTACAACCCGATCGAGCACATCGCCAGCCGGCTGAAATCGGCGGAGAGCATCGAGCAGAAGGTGATCCGCAAGAACTGCGAGCCGTCGTTCGAGGCGATCAGGGATGCGATCACCGACATCGCAGGCGTGCGGATCATCTGCTCGTTCGTCTCCGACGTGTACCGCGTCTTCCAGCTGCTGACCGCGCAGGAGGACATCAACGTCCTTCGCGTGAAGGACTACATCGCGCATCCGAAGCCCAACGGCTACAAGAGCCTGCACGTGATCGTGGAGGTCCCGGTGTTCCTGAGCGACGGTCCCGTCCGGGTGCCCGTCGAGGTGCAGCTGCGCACGGTCGCGATGGACTTCTGGGCGAGCCTCGAGCACAAGATCTACTACAAGTACGAGGGCGAGGTGCCGGAGGAGATCCTCCGCGACCTCACCGCCGCCGCGGGCACCGCCGCACAGCTGGACGTGAAGATGGAGGACATCCACCGCCAGGTCCGCGGCGACGGCGGCAGCCAGTACGCGCTGCCGATCTCGGTCTAGTCCCGGACGTGCTCCCGTAGCCACGCGGTGACGGGCTCACTCGCGCGCAGGAACGCGGCGACGTGGTCCGCGGCCTCGGGCGTCCCGAACCAGTCGGGGATGCCCCAGTCCTCCCACGTGACCAGCCCCTTGTAGCGCAGCAGTCCGATGCGGGGATGGCCGGCGTCGAAACCGCGCGGCGTCGTCTTCAGCGCGTCGGAGATCTCGATGCCGTGCCCGGCGTCGGCGACCGCCTGCAGAGCGGCCTCGAGCGCAGCGCCGCTCAGCGGAGCATCCACCGCCCTGCGGTAGCGCACGAGCTGCTCGCGGTCGAAGACGTAGACGCCGGCGCCGGCCGCAAGTCCCTCGGCGGAGACCTGGACGTACCCGCCGCGCTCGAATGTCATCCCCGCGTGCAGCTTGTACGGCGACTTGTCGGCGGAGAATCGCACGTCCCGGTACGGCCGGAACAGCTTCCCGGCGCCGAACTCGCCTTCGAGCTGCGCGGCGAGCTCGTGCATCGGCGCGACCACCCGCGCCTCGTACCTGTCGCGGTTCGCGAGCCAGAACGCGCGGTCGTTGCTCAGCGTGAGCTCGCGGTAGAACGCGACCGCGTCCTCGTCGAAGCCGGTGAACGCCATGCTCCGATGCTACGGCCCGGTGACCTCGACCTCGCAGTGGTAGCTCGGGTTGACGACGCCTCCGGCCTCGTACCACGCGGCCTTCAATTCGTAGCGGCGCGGGACGTTGTCCTCACGCGGCGCCTGATCGAGGGCGTTCTTCCATGCGTCCTCGAACCCGGTCGTCGAGGTTCCCGTGACCTTCATCGTGCGTCCTCCTCCCGTCGCTCCCCCGGGAGCGAGCACGGCCGCACGATACGCCGCCGCCCGCGCGCGCGGCAATGGGCCCGCAGGCCGCCGCGCCCGCCTCGCCGCGCCCGCGCCGCCACGCCCGCCGCGCCCGCGGCGTCACGTTCACCGCCCGTTCCCCGCGCGGCCCTACGCTGTCCCCATGACCACCGAAAGACCGGCGGGCGGCGACGGCGACGCCCTCGTGACCGCGGCCAGCCCGCTCTTCGCCGACAGCACGACGGACCGCCGCATCCCCCGCGGCTGGGTGGTCTCGTGGGCGCTGTGGGACTGGGGCGGCGCGGCGTTCAACGCCGTGATCACGACCTTCGTGTTCACCGTGTACCTCACCGGCAGCCTGTTCATCGAGCCGGCCCTCGTCGCCGCGCGCGACGCGGAGACCGATCCGCACGGTCCGGCCCACGCCGCGGTGACGGCGGCCGAGGCGCCGCTGTCCAGCGGCCTCGGCTGGGGTCTCGCGATCGCGGGGATCATCGTCGCGATCCTTGCCCCGGTGCTCGGCCAGCGCACGGACGGCTCCGGTCGGCGCAAGCTCTGGCTCGGCATCAACACCGGCGCCGTGGTGGTGGCCACCGCGCTGATGTTCTTCGTCGCCGGCGCCCCCGGCTACTTCCTGTTCGGCGTGATCCTCGTCGCGATCGGCACCATCTTCTACGAGATCGCGACGGTCAACTACAACGCGATGCTCGTGCAGGTGTCGACGCCGACGACGGTCGGACGGGTGAGCGGCTTCGGCTGGGGCGCGGGCTACCTCGGCGGCATCGTGCTCCTGCTCATCGTCTACTTCGGCCTGGTGACGGACAACGCGGACGGCACCGGCGGCCTGCTGCACGTCAGCCAGGCGGCGGGGCTGAACATCCGCATCATCGCGCTGATCGCCGCCGTCTGGACGCTGGTGTTCTCGCTCCCGGTGCTGCTGGTCGTGCCGGAGATCTCGCGGAACGCGCGCACGCCGCGCGTCGGCTTCTTCGCGTCCTACGGCGTTCTCGTGCGCGACATCGGGCGGCTGTGGAAGGAGAGCAGGAACACGGTGCTGTTCCTCATCGCCTCCGCACTGTTCCGGGACGGGCTGGTCGGCGTGTTCACATTCGGCGGCATCCTCGCGCAGGGCACCTTCGGCTTCTCGAGCGGGCAGGTGATCATCTTCGCGATCGCGGCGAACGTGGTGGCCGGCGTCAGCACACTGGTGTCGGGGCGCCTCGACGACCGGTTCGGCGCGAAGCCGGTGATCGTGACCTCGCTCGTCGGACTCGTCGTCGCCGGACTTGCGGTGTTCTTCCTGCACGATGTCGGCGCGACGGCGTTCTGGATCTTCGGGCTGGTGCTGTGCCTCTTCGTCGGGCCCGCCCAGTCGGCGAGCCGCACCTTCCTGATGCGCGTGACGCCGGCCGGGCGCGAGGGCGAGGTGTTCGGGCTCTACGCGACGACGGGACGCGCGGTGTCGTTCCTGGCGCCGCTGCTGTTCGCGACGTTCGTCGCGCTAGGCGGCGCGCAGTTCTGGGGCATCCTCGGCATCGTCCTCGTCCTGCTCGCCGGCCTGCTCCTCCTTCTCCCCGTCCGCTCCCCCAAGTAAGCCCGGGCAACCCCCGAGTACGCGGATCCTCTGCGTACTCGACGGTTATCGGGCGACTTTCTGCGTACTCGGCGGTTACGCGCGGGGCCAGGCGCGGACGAAGCGGTCGAAGAGGTCGGCGAAGGTGCGCGCCTCGTCCGGGGTGAAGTCGGCGAGCGCGGACTCGACGGCGGAACGCCGGTGCGACTGGACCTCGCCGAGCTGGGAGCGCCCGGCCGCGGTCAGCTGGATGAGGGCACGGCGGGCGTCCGACGGGTCGGGGACGCGGCGGACGAGTCCGCGCTCGACGCCCTCCTGCACGAGGCGGCTGGCGCGGGGCTGGTCGACGCCGATCGCCTCGGCGAGCGAGCTGACCGACAGGTGGCGGTCCTCGGCCTCGGCCGAGGCCAGCGCCTCCAGCATGCGGAAGCGCGCGAACCGCCCCAGCGACCCGTCCCGCCCGCGGCGACCGGGCCCCGGACGGGCGGAGTCACCGAACGGGCCGCCCCCTCCGGTGCGGGCATCCTCCGTAGGATCCGCCGCGCCGTCCGCTCCGTAGTGGTCGTGCCCGCGCCCGTCGTGGTCACCGTGCCCGTGCGCGTGCGGCCCCATCCCACGACCGCCCCACGGGCCGCCGTGCCCCGGCCCACCGGAACCGGGCCAGCCCGGGCCGCCGCCCCAGGCCGGCGGCCGCCGCCGCGACTGATCGCGCCGCACCGCGACGAGCGAGCGCTCGATCATCGCCACCACGTCCGCTGCGGGCGAACCGCCGTTCGCTTGACTCTCGTCATTCATACATGTAACTATACATCTACTTGTAACAGTACATGGAAAAGGAAGGAGTCCACGATGACCACCATCGACGACTCGAACACCACACCGCCGGGCTACTGGTTCGGCGAGATCGAGCACCGCCTCCGTTCACGGATGCGCGACGAGCTCCGCGAGCTCGGCCTGCGCCGTGGCGGCTGGCGTGTGCTGCACCTGCTCGCGGACGGACCCGCCTCGGCCGAGGAGCTCTCCGAGCGACTGCCCACAGGGCGGCGCGGCCACCACGGCCACGGCGGCGAGCGCGGACACGGCGAGCGCGGACACGGCGAGCGCCGCGACCCGCGAGCCGAGTGGATGCGCGGCCATGCCGAGGCGCATCATCCGCACCCCGGATACAACCGCGCCGACTGCGCTCACGCCGAAGACCCGCACGGGCCCGGCCACGAGCACGGACACGACCGCCCGCGCGACCACCACCACCACCACGACCACTCCACCGACCACTCGGCTGAGGGCGCGTTCGAGCGCGGCTTCGTGCGCGGTTTCGATCGCGGCGCCCGGTTCCATCGCCCGCCGTTCGGTCCGTTCGGACCCGTGCCGCCGTTCGGTCGCGGACACGGACGCGGCTTCGGCCACCGCCGACCCGGCATGGTCGACCGCGTGCTCGCGGACTTCGTCGAGCGCGGCTGGGTCTGGTTCGACGGCGACCGCGCCACGCTCACCGACGAGGGCCGGGCCGCACACGACGCCGCATTCGAGCGCGTGCGGAGCGTCAGGTCCTCCCTCGCCGACGGAGTCGACGAGCAGGACCTCGCCACCACCCTGGCGACCCTGCAGGCGATGGCCCGCAACCTCGGTTGGACGCCCAGCGACGCGCACTCCGACGAGCACGGCGACGAGCACGCCGACGAGGGCGACAGCCCCGACACCTCCGAACGGTGACCCCGGCGGCGCGCATCCCGGAGCCGGCCGACGAGCCGACCCGGGATGCGTCACCGGACCACCCGGGAACCCGATCGGCCCCATCGGCCCGCTCCACCTCCCGGCCTAGGATGGACGCATGACCCGAGGCCGCGAAGAGGTCGTGCTGCTCTCCGACGAGGGCGCACCGATCGGCACGGCCGACAAGGCCACCGTCCACACGACCGAGACGCCGCTGCACCTCGCGTTCTCCTGCCACCTGTTCGACGGCGAGGGCCGCATCCTCGTCACCCGGCGAGCGCTCGGCAAGGCGACCTGGCCCGGCGTCTGGACGAACTCGTTCTGCGGGCATCCCGCACCGGGCGAGTCCATCGAGGACGCCGTGCGCCGACGCGCCGCCGACGAGCTCGGAACCACGATCGACGACCTCATCGTCGTCCTCCCCGACTTCCGGTACCGCGCGGTGGACGCGGGCGGGATCGTCGAGTACGAGATCTGCCCCGTCTACACGGCCACGGTCGCCGGAGAGCTCCGGCCCTCCGCCTCCGAGGTCGCCGAGTGGGAGTGGGTGGACCCGCGCGTGCTGCTGACGGCCGTCGAGGCGACGCCGTGGGCGTTCAGTCCCTGGCTCACGCTGCAGCTGCCCGCCCTCTACGCCGACGACAGCGCCGAAGCTTCGGGTCAGCTGTGAGCGCGGCTCATATTTTCCACCTGTGTAATTGACTGTGGATAACTTCGTCCGCGTATGCCGGATGGCGAATCCATTCGTGGGCTCGCGGTCCGGTTCCGCGTCCTGACGCGGGATGCGAGGCGATCAGCCCGTGCGCGTCGCGTGGATGTGCTGCTCCAGCCACCAGGTGCGTCCCTCGTCGTCGGACACCCAGCCGTCCCAGTCGAACGCGTCGCCGGTGATCCGGGAGAAGTTCCAGCGGATCGGGCGCCCGTCGGTCTGGGTGCCGTCCTGGCGGATCCCGTCTCGGTGGTGGCCCGACGCGACGAGCGTGCAGAAGTCCCCCGCCACGGCCCCGAACCAGCTGACCCGCCACGCGCCGAGCACCGGATCGTAGACGCGGACCGTCGTCCCCTTCGCCTCGGCGGCGGACGGATCGCTCGGGCTGGGCGCGAGCAGGACGTCCTGCACCGCGCGGCCGCCGAGCGTGTACGCGAAGATCCACTCGGTCGTGAACTCGCTCCAGGCGCCGGACTCCTCGTCGAGGAAGCGGCAGTCGGCACGCCAGCTGCCGACGAGCTGCCCGAACAGCTGCATCCGCTGCGGCCGGGCGGCCGTCGGTCCCGTCGCGATCAGGGCCTGCGCGAAGGCCGCGTCGGTGGTCTCGCTCATGGTGCCCTCCCGGTGCCGGGTCAGCTGCCGGCGGTCGTCAGCTGGATGGGCGTCCCGCCTCGGTGACGGAGACGTCGGTGCGGTGGAAGTTGAGGTACGACCGCGAGGCCGTCGGGCCGCGCTGGCCCTGGTAGCGGGAGCTGTACTCCTGCGATCCGTACGGCTTCTCGGCCGCGGACGACAGCCGGAAGAAGCACATCTGGCCGATCTTCATGCCCGGCCACAGCTTGATCGGCAGGGTCGCCACGTTGCTCAGCTCGAGCGTGACGTGACCGGAGAAGCCGGGATCGATGAAGCCGGCGGTCGAGTGCGTCAGCAGTCCAAGGCGACCGAGGGAGGACTTGCCCTCCAGACGCGCCGCGACGTCGTCGGGCAGGCTGACCAGCTCGTACGTGGAGCCGAGCACGAACTCCCCGGGGTGCAGGATGAACGGCTGGTCGGCGTCCACCTCCACGAACCGGGTCAGCTCCGGCTGGTCCTCCGACGGGTCGATGAACGGGTACTTGTGGTTGTCGAAGAGTCGGAAGAACCGGTCGAGCCGCACATCCACGCTCGACGGCTGGACCATGGCGGGCTCGAACGGCTCGAGCGCGATGCGCCCGGCACCCAGCTCGGCCTTGATGTCACGATCGGAGAGAAGCACGCGCTCAGCCTATCGGGCCATCCGCTGCCGCGGTCGTCTTCGTTTCCGCCCGTCACTCGGCGCCATCGGCTGGCGACGGGACGGCCGGGGGGACGGGACCGGCGTCGAGCAGGAAGTCCAGGATGTCCGCCGTGCGGGTGCGCAGCTCCGGTCCGTGGCCGAGGCGCCAGGGCGCGTCCACCGGCACGAGGGTGCGATCGGCCACCGCGGCACGGACGCTGAGCGGGGCGCGGGTGAGGGCGAAGAGCGCGACGCTGCCTGCGACCATCGGCTCCAGCGCGGGGACGGGGCCGAGGGAGTGGCAGCGCGCCTCGGTGCGCACCACATCCACCAGCTCGGCGATCCCGTGCGGGCCGGCGCCGCGGCGGCGCGCGGCCGCCACCTCGCGCAGCGTGGCCAGAGCCGCCTCGGCGTCCTCCTCGCGCTCCGCCTCCGGGTAGTCGCTGATCCCGACCGTGCGGGCGAAGCGGCCGAACCGGGTCCCGGAGAGCCGGGTCGCCAGCTGCGCCAGGAGCGCGCGGTCGGCCGGCGACGGGCTCGCCGCGCGCGCGACGAGCCCCTCGATCCGCTCTGCGGTGAGCGCGCGCCAGTCGTTGCTGACGCCCGACTCGTCAACGTCGGGACGCTGGCTGAGCGGCAGGTAGCGGGCGAAGTCGGCCACGATCAGACCGCCCCGCCGGTCACCGTCCGCCCGAGCGGCGCTTGTTGTAGACGTCGAACGCCACGGCGAGCAACAGCACGAAGCCCTTGACGGCCTGCTGCCACTCGATGCCGATGCCCATGATCGACATGCCGTTGTTGAGCACGCCGATGATGAGGCCACCGATGATCGCACCGCCGATGGTGCCGACGCCGCCCTGCACCGCCGCACCGCCGATGAACGCGGCCGAGATCGCCTCCAGCTCGAAGCCGTCGCCCGCCTTCGGCCCGGCGAGGTTCAGCCGGGCGGTGAAGACCAGGCCGCCCAGCGCCGCGAGGAAGCCCATGTTGACGAACAGCCAGAAGGTGACGTTCCTGGTCTTGATACCGGAGAGCTCGGCCGCGTGCAGGTTGCCGCCGATCGCGTAGACGTGCCGGCCGAAGACGGAGCGGTTCATGATGATCCCGTAGATGAGCACGAGCACCGCGAGCACGATGAGCGTCACCGGGATGCCCTTGAACGTCGAGAGCGCGTACGCGAACAGCGCGATGCCCGCCGAGACCAGCACCAGCTTCGTGACGAACCAGGCGAGCGGCTCGACGTCCTGGTTGTAGCTCTGCCGGCCGCGGCGCACGCGCACCTGCTGCACGATCACGCCGATGATGGCCAGAACGCCGACGCCGAGGGAGAGCGGGTCGAGGTTCATGTCCCCGAACAGGTTCGTCAGGAAGCCGTTGCCGAGCGCGCGGTACTCCGCCGGGAACGATCCGATGTTGGCGTTGCCGAGCACCACGAGCGCCAGCCCGCGGAAGATCAGCATTCCCGCGAGCGTCACGATGAACGCGGGTATGCCGACGTAGGCGATCCAGAAGCCCTGCCAGGCGCCGACCGCGGCCCCCACGGCGAGCGAGAGGATGATCGACAGCCACCACGGCAGGCCGAGGTTCACAGCGAAGACGCCGGAGATCGCCCCGACGAACGCCGCGATCGAGCCGACCGACAGGTCGATGTGGCCGGCCACGATCACCATCACCATGCCGATGGCGAGGATGAGGATGTAGCCGTTCTGCACGATCAGGTTGGAGACGTTCTGCGGCCGCAGCAGGATCCCGCCGGTCAGGAACTCGAACAGCACGACCACCACGAGCAGGGCGAGGAAGATGCCGTTCTTGCCCAGATCGGTGATGACGTGCTGGATGCGGCGGGTGAACGCGTTGTCCGGCGGGTTGACCGCTGCTCCTGCGGCGGTCCCTGCGGTCTCGGCGGCGTCGTCGAGCTTGGTCATCGTTGCTTCTCCTGGGTCATGAGGGTGAGGACCGCCTCGGGGGTCGCTTCTTCGATGGGCAGTTCGCCCGTGATCCGGCCCTCCGACAGGGCGTAGACACGGTCGGAGATGCCGAGCAGCTCCGGCAGCTCGGAGGAGATGACGATGATCCCCTTACCCTGCGCCGCGAGCTCGTTGATGATGTTGTAGATCTCGTACTTGGCGCCGACGTCGATGCCGCGCGTCGGCTCGTCGAGGATGAGCACATCGGGGTCGGCGTAGATCCACTTCGAGAGCACGACCTTCTGCTGGTTGCCTCCCGAGAGCTTGCCCACCTTCGCCAGCACGGTCGGCGACTTGATGTTCATGCTCGTGCGGTAGCTGTTCGCGATCTCGTACTCGCGGTTGTCGTCGACGAGGCCGCCGGTGGAGAGCTTGTCGAGGGACGCGAGCGAGATGTTCCGCTTGATGTCCTCGATGAGGTTGAGGCCGTAGTGCTTCCTGTCCTCGGTCGCGTAGGCGATGCCGTGCTTGATCGCGTCCGAGACGGAGCGGATCTTGATCTCCCTGCCCGCCTTGAAGACCTTGCCGGAGATGCGCGTGCCGTAGGAGCGGCCGAACAGGCTCATCGCGAACTCGGTCCGCCCGGCGCCCATCAGCCCGGCGATGCCGACGATCTCGCCCCGGCGGACGGAGATGCTCACGTCGTCGACGACGACGCGGGACGGGTCCTGCGGGTGGTGGGCCGTCCAGTTCTCGACGCGGAGGATCTCGTCGCCGATCTCCGGGGTGTGGTCGGGATAGCGGTGCTCCAGGTCGCGGCCGACCATGTCCTTGATGATCCGGTTCTCGGTGACGTCGCCCTTCGAGATGGTCTCTATGGTGCGGCCGTCGCGGATCACCGTGACCGAGTCGGCCACCTTGCGGATCTCGTTGAGCTTGTGGCTGATGATGATCGAGGTGATCCCCTGCTCCTTGAGCTGGAGGATGAGGTCGAGCAGGTGCGCGGAGTCCTCGTCGTTCAGCGCCGCCGTCGGCTCGTCCAGGATCAGCAGCTTCACGCGCTTGGACAGCGCCTTCGCGATCTCGACGAGCTGCTGCTTGCCGACGCCGATGTCCAGGATCTTGGTCGTCGGGTTCTCCTTGAGGCCGACGCGGGCGAGCAGCTCGGCCGCCGCCGCGTTGGTCTTGTTCCAGTCGATGAGCCCGGCGAACCCCTTCACCTCGTTGCCGAGGAAGATGTTCTCGGCAATCGAGAGGTAGGGGCTGAGCGCCAGCTCCTGGTGGATGATGACGATGCCCTCTGCCTCGCTGTCGCGGATGGAGCCGAACTCCATCACGCGGTCCTCGAAGACGATGTCTCCGTCGTAGCTGCCGAAGGGATACACCCCGGACAGCACCTTCATGAGCGTCGACTTCCCCGCGCCGTTCTCCCCGCAGATGGCGTGAACCTCGCCGCGCGAGACGGCGATGGTCACGTCCTGCAGCGCTTTCACGCCGGGGAACGTCTTGGTGATGCCGCGCATCTCCAGAATGTTGGAGCTGGTCACTTCAGCTGCGCCTTTCTCCGGTGAAAGGCGGGCGGGGCGACCGGACGCCCCGCCCGCGGTCGGTCAACCCTTGATCTGCTTCTCGGTGTAGTAGCCGCCGTCGATCAGGACCGGCTGGATCTGGTCCTTCGTCACGATGACCGGCTCCAGGAGGTAGGACGGGACGACCTTCTTGCCGTTGTCGTAGGTCTTCGTGTCGTTGACCTCCGGCTTGTCGCCGCCGAGCACGGCCTTCGCCATCGAGACGGCCTCCTTGGCCAGCTCGCGGGTGTCCTTGTAGATGGTCGCGTACTGCTCGCCGGACTCGATCGCCTTGACCGAGTCGAGCTCGGCGTCCTGACCGGTGATGATCGGGAACTTGTCGCCGACCGAGTAGCCGGCGTCGGTCAGCGCGGAGATGATTCCGCGGGAGAGGCCGTCGTAGGGCGAGAGCACGGCGTCGACCTTCGAGCCGTCGGAGTATGTCTTGGTGAGGATGTCCTCCATGCGGCTCTGGGCGACCTCGCCGTCCCAGCGGAGCGTCGCGACGGTGTTGAAGTCGGTCTGCTTGCTCTTGACCACGAGCGTGCCGTCGTCGAGGTACGGCTTCAGCGTGTCCATCGCGCCCTTGTAGAAGAAGGTGGCGTTGTTGTCGTCGGGGCTGCCGGCGAAAACCTCGATGTTGAACGGGCCCTTGGGAGCGCTCGCCGCCTTCTTGCCTTCGAGGTCGGTCAGCTTCAGGCCGGCCAGGAGCGAGTTGGCCTGCTGCACGCCGACCTTGTAGTTGTCGAAGGTCGCGTAGTAGTCCACGTTCTCGGAGTCGCGGATGAGGCGGTCGTAGGCGATCACCTTGATGTCGCTGTCGGCGGCCTCCTGCAGCACGTTGGTGAGGGTCGTGCCGTCGATGGAGGCGATGATGAGCGCCTTCGCGCCCTTGGTGATCATGTTCTCGAGCTGCGACACCTGGGTCGGGATGTCGTCCTCCGCGTACTGCAGGTCGACGGTGTAGCCCGCGTCCTCCAGCTGCTTCTTGACGTTGTTGCCGTCGGCGATCCAGCGCTCGGACGACTTGGTGGGCATCGCGACGCCGATGAGGCCGCCGTCTCCACCTCCGTCGCCGGACGACGAGCCGGACGAGGACGAGCATGCCGCGAGCGACACGGCGAGGGCGCCGGTGGCCAGACCGGCTGTGATGAGGCGGGTGAGCTTGCGCACTGTGAATCCTTCTCCGTTGAATGCAGTGGTCGGCAGGACGCCGTGTGAGCGATCATATGAGCGCTCACATGGGGAAGATGTTCGCCCATCCTTCGGTCGCGTGTCAACCGTTTCTCCCAGAAATGTGACCGGTCAACGTGCCCGCCGCGCATCCCGCGCCGCCTCCGCGGCCGCCGAAGGGCACGTTGTTGTCGCTTTCGGGCGCCGAAAGTGACAACGACGTGCCCCTCGCGCGACGCGGGGCGGCGCGCGGCGGGTCGGCGGGGCGGCGCGCGCCGGGTCGGCGCGCGGCGCGTCAGCGGGCCGGCGCGGGGCCCGTGGAGCCGCGGACGATCAGCTCCGGCGCGGGGAACGGCGCCTCGAGCGGCGCCTGGCCCTCGATGGCCGCGAGCAGCACCGCGATAGTGCGGCGCCCCACCTCGGCGAAGTCCTGGCGGACCGTCGTGAGCGGCGGCAGGTAGTACGCGGCCTCCGGCACGTCGTCGAAGCCGATCACGCTCACGTCCTCCGGCACGCGCACGCCCGCGTCGTAGAGCGCGCGGATGAGGCCGAGCGCCATGTGGTCGTTGCCGGCGAAGATCGCGGTGAACGACCGCGCGCCGATCAGCTCCCGGCCGACGCGGTAGCCCCGCTCCGCGGTCCAGTCGCCGAGCAGCGGCGGCCGGGTCTCCAGGTCGGCGGCGGACATCTCGCGCAGGTAGCCGGTCATCCGCGCCTCGGCCTCGATCCAGTCCTGAGGTCCGGCGAGGTGGATGATCTCCGTGTGGCCCAGCTCGATCAGGTGCCGCACCGCCCGCCGGGCGCCCTCGATCTGGTCGGCGCCGAGTGCCGTGGGCGAGGAGGTGGGCGACGCCTGCAGAGTGAGGTGCGGGATGCGCAGGGTGGCAGCGTCCAGCACCCGGGACACCCGGATCTGCGGAGCGATCACGACGATCCCCTCGACGCCCTGCTCCAGCAGGTGCCCGAGGCCGGAGCGGATGGACGCCTCGTCGCGGCCGTCGATGTTGGCCGTGACGGTCAGGTAGCCTGCAGCGCGCGCGGCGACCTCGATCGCCTGGATGCTCGAGGCCGGACCCCAGAGCAGGCTCTCCGCGGAGAGGATCCCGACGGTGCGTGTCCGGCTGGTCACGAGCGCGCGCGCCGCGGAGCTCGGCCGGTAGTCCAGCTGCTCCATCGCCGCGAGCACGCGGTCCCTGGTCTCGGCGCGCAGGCTCGGGTGGTCGTTGAGCACGCGCGAGACGGTCTGGTGCGACACTCCCGCGGCTCGCGCGACGTCGTAGATGGTCGGCGCGCGATCCGTCGGCGACGACTCGGACATCGAAACCCCTTCAGTGGTAACGGACGCTACCCTATGGGATCAGGCCGTGTGAGCGCTAACGCAGTCCGCTCGCACCCCCGTCGCGGTCACTGTCGCCATCGCTTCCGGAGTTGTTCACGCTCCGCCGCGGCGTGTTGCGGGAAGAACTCCGGAAGCGATGGCGGGGACGCCGTCAGCGCACGGTGAAGGGTGCGCCGAGGAGGTCGGCGGGGCGCGAAGACGAGCCGACCAGCAGCTCGAAGTCACCCGCCTCGACCAGGCGGACGCCGTCCGCGTCCACGATCGTGCACTCCGCGACCGGGAGCGTCAGCCGCACCCGCGCGAACTCGCCGGGCGCGAGGTCCACCTGGCGGTACGCCTTCAGCTCGCGATCCGTCCAGCTCACGCTCGTGACCGTGTCCCGCACGTACAGCTGCACGGTCTCCCGCGCCGGGCGGTCGCCGGTGTTGCGCACCGTGACCTCCGCCTCGATCAGGTCACCGGCGCCGAGCTCTGTGCGCGCGAGTGCCAGGTCGGCGTACTCGACGGTCGTGTACGAGAGGCCCTGGCCGAACGCCCAGGCGGGCTCCTGCGTGAGATCCGCATAGCGGTCGCCGTGCTGCCCGCGCAGCTGGTTGTAGTACGTCGGCTGCTGGCCGGCGTGGCGGGCGAACGAGATGGGCAGCCGGCCGGAGGGCTCGATGGCCCCGGTGATCAGCTCGGCCAGCGCCCGGCCGCCGAGCATCCCTGGGTTCGCCGCCCAGATCACCGCGGCCGCGTCGGCGACCGACGGCGGGAGCACGAGCGGCTTGGAGGCGAGCAGGATCACGACCACCGGCTTCCCGGTGGCGATCAGCGCGTCGAGCAGTGCGTTCTGCCCGCCGATCAGCTCCAGCGTCGCCGTGGAGCGGCCCTCGCCGACCAGCTCGATCCGGTCGCCGACGACGGCGACGACCACATCCGACTCCGACGCGGCGGCGACCGCCTCCGCGATCAGACCGGCGTCGGGCGGGCACGGCACAACGAGTGGGGGCCGGGGCTGACCGTCCGGGAACGTGCTGCCGAGCGGATCCTCCGCGAGCGTGAGGATGTCGGCGCCACGGGCGTGGCGGACGTCGAGGCCGTCCACGGCCTCGAGCCCGTCGAGCACCGTCGTGATCATCTCGCGCGGCTGGCCGTCCAGCCAGCCCGCCTGGCCGGATCCGCCGGCCCAGTCGCCGAGCTGGGTCTGCGCGTCGTCGGCGAGCGGCCCGACGACCGCGACGCGGACCGGAGCGGCCGGCGCGCCGGCCGCGAGCGGCAGCGTCCCGTCGTTCTCCAGCAGCACGAGGGAGCGGCGGGCGACCTCCAGGTTGAGCGCGGCGTGATCGGCGCTGCCGACCACGGCGTCCATGCGCTCGGAGGGCAGGCGCGGGTCCTCGAAGAGCCCGAGGTCGAACTTGAGCGTGAGGATGCGCGCGACGGCCGCGTCGAACGCGTCCTCGGCGAGCAGCCCCCTGGCCACCGCCTCCAGCGCGCCCTCGAAGAACAGCGGCGTGGTCATCACCATGTCGTTGCCGGCCTTCACGGCCGCGGCGGCGGCGTGCGCGTAGTCCGGTTGCACCTTCTGCTCCCAGACCATGCGGCCCACGTTGTCCCAGTCGGTGATGAGCGTCCCGGTGTAGCCCCACTCGCCGCGGAGCACCTCGCTGAGCAGCCAGTCGTTCACGGTGATCGGCACGCCGTCGGTGCTCTGGTAGCCGAGCATGAAGGTGCGGCAGCCCTCGCGGGCGACGCGCTCGAACGGCGGCAGGAACCAGCTGCGCAGCTTCCGCCGGGAGATGTCCGCCTCGCTCGCGTCGCGGCCGCCCTGCGTCTCCGAGTAGCCGGCGAAGTGCTTGGCCGTGGCGAGGATCGCCGTCGGGTCGTCGAGGCCGTCGCCCTGGTAACCGCGGACCATCGCGCTCGCGAGCTCGCCGATGAGGTACGGGTCCTCGCCGAACGTCTCGCTCACCCGGCCCCAGCGCAGGTCGCGGGCGATGCAGAGCACCGGCGAGAACGTCCAGTGCACGCCGGTGACGGCGACCTCCTCCGCGGTGGCGCGCGCGACGCGCTCGATCAGCTCCGCATCCCACGACGCCGCCATCCCGAGCTGGGTGGGGTAGATGGTGGCGCCCGGCCAGAACGAGTGGCCGTGGATGCAGTCCTCGCCGACCAGCAGCGGGATGCGCAGCCGGGTCTGCGAGGTGAGTCGGTTCGCCTCCAGGATGCGCTCCGGGGAGGTGTGCAGGATGGAGCCGGCGTGACGGCGCAGGATGTGGTCCTGCAGATCGTCCCGCGCATCCAGCTGCAGCATCTGGCCGACCTTCTCCTCGACCGTCATGCGGTCGAGGAGGTCGGCGACGCGCTCGGCGGTGGTCAGCGACGGGTCCTGGTACGGTAGCGCTCCTTCGGGGTGGACGGCCTGCGTGCTGGGCAGGGTCGACGTCATTCGGTGGTGCCTTCCGTTGTGCGGACCTGGGTGACGGTGTCGTTGATGTTCAGGCCCTTCTTCTTCATGGCGCGGGCGCGCTCGCCTGCGGAGCGCAGCCGCGGGTTGACGTACTCGTCGATGCCGAAGTTGATCAGGGACAGGGCCGTGCCGAGCAGGGCGATGCAGAGTCCCGCGGGCACGTACCACCACCAGTAGTCGGGGAATGCGTTGTTCTGCTGCGCCCAGAACAGGATGGTGCCCCAGTTCAGGTTCGACACCGGGATGACGCCGACGAACGCGAGGGTCGTCAGTCCGAGCACGGCCGCGGTCATGGTGCCGACGAAGCTGGAGGCGATGATCGCCATCAGGTTCGGCAGCATCTCGACCAGGATGATGCGGTGCAGCGGCTCGCCGTTGGCGCGCGCGGCCTGGATGAAGTCGCGGTTGCGCAGCGACATCGTCTGGGCGCGCAGCACGCGCGCGCCCCAGGCCCAGCCGGTGAGGCCGAGCACGCCGGCGATGAGCCACAGCGGCGGGTCCTCGAACTGCGAGGCCACGATGATCATCAGCGGCAGCGCGGGGATGACGAGGAACACATTCGACAGCGCGGACAGGGATTCGCTCTTCCAGCCGCGCAGGTAGCCGGCGGTGACGCCGATGGCGATCGCGACGACCGTGGCCATGATGGTCGCCAGGAAGCCCACGATGAGGACGCCGCGGGTGCCGTAGACCACCTGGGCGAACACGTCCTGGCCGATGTGCGTCGTTCCGAGCAGGTGTTTGAACGACGGCGGCTGCAGCGTCTCGTCGAGGTGCTGCGCGTTCGGGTCGCCCGGAACGATCAGCGGGGCGAAGATCGCGACGAGCACGAAGACGCCCATGATGATGAGACCGGTCGCTGACTTCCGGTTGCTGAACATCGCGAGCGACGCGCGCAGCTGGGAGCCGAACGTGACCTTCGCCCGCGTGGCGGGGAGCGGTCGCGCGGCGAGCACGTGCGCGGTCTCCGGGACGCCGATGCCCGTGGGCTGCGCCTCGGCCGGCGCCTTCTCGGTGGCGGGGTCGGGAGAGATGCGGGTCATGGTCAGGCCTCCGTCTGGCGGGTGCGCGGGTCGAGGATGGCGTAGGCGATGTCCGCCAGGATGTTCGCCACCAGCACCGCCAGGACGAGCACGAGGAAGATGCCCTGCATCAGCGCGTAGTCCTTGGCGCTGGTCGCGTTGAGCAGCAGCAGTCCGATGCCGGGATAGGAGAAGATCATCTCCATCACGAGCGTGCCGCCGACGATGAAGCCGAGCGCGAGCGCGAAGCTCTGGATCTGCGGGAGCACGGCGTTGCGGGCCGCGTAGCGCCACATCACCCGCCGGTTCGGCATGCCCTTGGCCTGCGCGACGGTGATGTAGTCCTCGTCGAGCACCGTGAGCATCATGTTCCGCATCCCGAGCACCCAGCCGCCGAGGGAGACGACCACGATGGTCGCCACCGGGAGGATGGCGTGCGAGACGACCTCGCCGATGAACTCCCCGTTCCAGCCCGGGTCGACGCCGAGCCCGAAGGCGTGCCCGGCGGGGAACCAGCCGAGCGTGGTCGAGAACACGGCGATGAAGATCAGCCCGAGCCAGAAGTACGGGATGGCGCCGAGGAACGTGGTCACCGGGACGAACACGTCCAGCCTGCTGCCACGCTTCCAGCCGATCACCGCGCCGAGGGCCGTGCCCGTGACGAACGAGATGATGGTGGCGACGCCGACCAGGCCGAGCGTCCAGGGCAGGGCGGAGCCGATGGCCTGGCCGACCGGGGCCATGCCCGCGGAGATCGAGTAGCCGAGGTCGCCGTGCAGCAGGTTCCCCCAGTACTCGAGGTACTGCTGCCAGAGCGGGACGGACTTGTCCAGGCCGAACAGCGCCCGCAGCGCGTGCTCGGCGTCCGGGGTGAGCTCGCCTCGGCTGCGCGCCATGTACGAGTCCACCGCGTCGCCCTTCATCATGCGCGGCAGGAAGAAGTTGATCGTGATGGCGGCCCACGCGGTGAACACGTAGAACGCCACGCGCCCGCCGATGAAGCGCCAGGGCACGCGACGCCCGCTGCGCTCCGCACGGGCGGCCGTCGTCCCGACGAGCGTCGGGTCGACCGTTGCTTGCGAATCCGCGCTCATCGCGCACCTCCCGAGGTCTGTGCCGACAGTTCCCGGAAGTGCTTCTCGGGGTCGGGCGATGCTGCGCGCAGTTCGCGCGTGTACGGGTCGCTCGGGTTCAGGATGACGTCGTCCGCCGTTCCGCGCTCGACGACCCTGCCCTGGTTCAGCACCATGATCTCGTCGCTGAAGTGGCGGGCGGTCGCCAGGTCGTGGGTGATGTACAGCACGCCGAGCCCCTCCTCGCGCTGCAGGTCGGCGAGCAGGTTGAGCACGCCGAGACGGATCGAGACATCCAGCATGGACACCGGCTCGTCGGCGACGAGGAGCGCAGGACGGGACGCCAGCGCCCGCGCGATCGCGACACGTTGACGCTGGCCGCCGGAGAGCTCGTGCGGGCGGCGATCGATCACCGCGTCCGCGTCCAGGCGCACCCGGAGCAGGAGGCGGCGCACCTCGTCGTCGACCTGCTTGCGCGGGACGACGTCGTCGAGCCGCAGCGGGCGCTCGATGTGGTGACGGATGGAGTGGTACGGGTTCAGCGAGGCGAACGGGTCCTGGAACACCATCCGCAGCTGCTGGCGGTACTTCCGCAGCCGCTTGCCGGAGCGCGGGATCGGCTCGCCGTCGAGCAGCACCTCTCCGCTCGTCGGCGTCTCCAGCTGGGTGAGGATCTTCGCGATCGTCGACTTGCCGCTGCCCGACTGTCCGACCAGGCCGATCGTCTGCCGCGATGTGAGGGTGAAGCTGACGTCGTCGAGCGCCTTGAGCTGACCGGCGCCGCGGACGTTGTAGAGCTTCGTGACGTTCTTGAACTCGAGCGTGGTCATCGTGCGACCACTCCTCTCTCTCCGGTCAGGCGCGGGAACGACGCGAGCAGCTTGCGGGTGTACTCGTGCTGCGGGTTCTCCCAGATCTGCTCGGCCGTCGCCAGTTCGACGATCTCGCCCTCGCGCATGATCGCGATGCGGTCGCTGATCTCCAGCAGCAGCGGCAGGTCGTGGGTGATGAAGACGACAGAGAAGCCGAACTCGTGGCGCAGCTGCGAGATCTGCTTGAGGATCTCGCGCTGCACGAGCACGTCGAGCGCGGTCGTCGGCTCGTCCATCACCATCAGCTGGGGACGGAGGGCGAGGGCCATCGCGATCATCACGCGCTGGCGCATCCCGCCGGAGAGCTCGTGCGGGAAGGAGCGCGCCCTCTGGCCGCCGACCTTGACGATCTCGAGCAGCTCGACGACCGCGGCCCGGCGCTCGGCGCGGCTCAGTTCCGGCCGGTGCACGAGGAACACGTCGTCGAGCTGGGAGCCGATCGTCGCCACCGGGTTCAGGGCGTTCATCGCCCCCTGGAAGACCATCGAGATCTTGTCCCAGCGGAACCGGCGCATCTGCTCGACGTCGAGGGCGTTGATGTCGACGTCGTCGCCGCCCTTGTCGTGGAAGACGACGCTGCCGCTGGTGATGACCGCCGGCGGACGGAGGAGCCGCTGGACGCCGTAGGCCAGGGTGGTCTTACCGCAGCCGCTCTCGCCGGCGAGGCCGACGATCTCGCCGCGCTGGATGTCGAGGGTGACGTTCTTGACCGCCGCGACGGGCGGGTCCACGTCGTACACGACCGAGAAGTCGCGCACCGAGAGAAGGGAGTCTGTCATGGGCACATCGCTTTCCTGCTGTCCGCGACGCGTCCGGGGCGGACTCGGGTCGTGAGACCGTGGTCCACCCCGGACGCGGGTGGGGTGGTTACTTCGCGGGCTTCAGGTTCATCAGCACCTGAACGGCGGACGGCTGCGTCGGGTCGGCCGTCGCGTACTGGTCGTCCTCGCTCGGCCAACCGGTGTACGAGCGGGTGTTGTACTGACCCAGCATCGGGTGCGTGCCGATCGGGATGGCCGGGACGTCGTCGACGAAGATCTTCTGGATCTTGTTGAGCGCCGCCGTGCGGGCCGCGTCGTCGGACGCCTGCGCGTACTCCTTGAGCAGGGCGTTCGCCGCCGGGTTGTTGTAGCGCCCGAAGTTGTCGGCGACCTTGCCGCCGTCGGCCTGGTCGAGGTACGCGCCGTTCATCACGTCGTCGTAGATGTGCCACGGGTTCGAGCCCGAACCGCTCCAGTGCAGCGCGGCGTCGAAGTTGCCGGTCGCGATGTTGGCGGTCCAGGTGTCCGCGTCGGGGGTGGCGACCTTCGCGTCGGCGCCCAGGGTGTTCTTGACCTGGGTGGCGACCAGCTGGATGCCGGTGACGTAGTCGTTCCAGCCCTGCGGGTCCTGCAGGGTGAAGGAGACGGGCTTGCCGGACGGGTCGATCAGCGCCTTGTCCTTCCAGGTGTAGCCCGCGTCGGTGAGGACCTTCTTCGCGCCGTCGACGTCGATGGAGAAGTTCTTGTCCTTGTACTCCGGGGCGATGTACTGGTCGCCCGTCGGCTGCGGGATGCCCGTGACGTTGGTCAGCTCGGGGCCGGCGTTGCCGCGCGCCTTCTCGGCGTGCGCCTTGCGGTCGATGACCATGTTGACGGCCTTGCGGAACGCCACGTCGTTGAACGGCGCCTTGGTCGTGTTGACCAGGATCATGTCGGGGCTCAGGACGTTGGCGCCCCAGAACACGTTGTGCTTCTTGTCCTTGTCGACGTAGTTCTTCTGGTAGTCCGTGATGAAGATCTGCGCCCAGTCGGCCTCACCGTTCTGCAGCGCGCGCAGCAGGCCGGTGTTGTCGTTGTACTCCAGGTACTTCAGCTCGGGCACCGGGACCGTGCCGCCCCAGTAGTCCTTGCGCGCCGTGAGCACGACGCCCTGCGAGGAGAAGCTCTTGATCGTGTAGGGGCCGGTGCCGATGGCGTCCTTGACCGCGTCCTTCGTCGGGTCCGCGATGTCCTTCCACTGGTGCTCGGGCACGATCGCCGTCTGCAGCACGTCGCCCTGCTTGACGAACTTGGACTCCGTGAAGTTCAGGACGACGTTGTCGCCGTCCTTCTTGACGTCGGCGAGCTTCAGCCCGGCGAGGTCGAGCGCGGGGGTCTTCTTGATGAGGTCGAAGGTGAAGACGATGTCGTCGGCCGTGAACGCCTTGCCGTCGCTCCACTTCACGTCCGCGCGCGGGGTGACGGTGAGCTGCGTGTAGTCGGCGTTCCACTGGACCTTGGACGCGAGCCACGGGGTCGTCTCGTTCTTGCCGACCGGGTTGACGAGCGCGAGCGGCTCGAAGATCATCCGGTTATAGCCGAGCGACTGGCCGGAGCCGGTGCCGATGAACGGGTTGTTGATCTGCGTCGCCAGGACGGCGGGTCCGTCCGGCTTCGCGACGGTGAGCGACTTCGAGCCGCTCGATGCGTTCGATCCGCCGGAGTCGTTGGACGAGCATCCCGTCAGCGCCAGGGCACCGAGAGCGACGATCGCCGCGCCCGTGATCGCGTATTTCCTAAGCCTCATTGCTTCTCCTTCGTGACGGCACATCCGTTGTGCCTGTGGTGCAGGTGGTGGGCTGAACCTAACTTGCTTACTGGTCAGAAAGCAAGCTGAGGAGAGGTTACTCAGTGGTAAGCTCGGCCGCAACCAGCACCAAACGAAGGACGATGCGGGATGGCTACGACCAGCGGCAGCGCCCATCCGCGCCCGGAGACCAAGCGGAAACGCGAGGAGATCCTGCGTGCCGCGATCGAGACCTTCGGGACCAAGGGGTCGACCAACGGCACCCTCTCCGACATCGCCGAGCAGGTCGGGATGACCCATGCCGGCGTGCTCCACCACTTCGGCTCCAAGCAGAAGCTCCTGCTCGAGGTCCTCGACTTCCGCGACCAGGACGACGTCGCGCACCTCGCCGACCAGCACATCCCCGGTGGGCCCGCGCTGTTCATGCACCTGGTGCACACCATGATCCGCAACGCCGCCCGCCCCGGCATCGTGCAGGTCTACACGGTGCTCTCCGCCGAGTCCGTCACCGAGGAGCACCCCGCGAAGGACTACTTCCACGACCGCTACCGCGTGCTCCGGGACGACGTGGACGCCGCCTTCCGCGAGCTCTGCGAACAGGAGGGCGTCACCGACCCGACCTCGATCGACAAGGCCTCGGCGGCGATCCTCGCCGTCATGGACGGCCTCCAGCTCCAGTGGCTGCTCGACCCGGCCGTGGTCGATCTCGCCGAGGCGAGCGAGTTCGCCATCCAGGCGATCGTGAACGCCGTGCTGCGCCCCGGGCCCGGGCTGTCGACGTACGTGCGGGAGGAATGAGCACGGGGCCCGCGTAGGGTGGGGCCTGATGACTGAGAGCAACGTCCTGTCCGACCCCTCCGAGCGACGACGGCTGGAGGAGTGCGTCAAGGAGCCGATCCGGACGCCGGGCCGCATCCAATCGCACGGGACGCTGTTCGTCGTCGACGCCGCGAGCTTCGAGATCGTGGTGGCGAGCGAGAACGCCGCCGAGTGGCTCGGCCGGTCGGTCGCCGAGCTCGGCAGCCCGTCCCTCGAATGGAGCGTCGCATCCCCGCCGCACGGCGACCCGGTCCGCGTCGAGCTCGGCGCGCGCCGCTTCGACGCGGTGACGCACGGCCTTGGGAACCGGGTGGTGCTCGAGCTCGAACCGATCGAGGAGGGGCGCGACCTGCCCACCCCGTCCGTCGTCGGCGCGATCCGGACGCTCGGCGCGATCGACGACCCGGACGACCTGCGGCAGGCCGCGGCCGAGGAGATCAAGCGGATCACCCAGTTCGACCGGGTGATGGTCTACCGGTTCTTCCCCGACGGCCACGGCGAGGTCGCGGGCGAGGCCGCCGAGCCCGACATGGATGCGTACCGCGGCCTGCGCTTCCCCGCCTCCGACATCCCGCAGCAGGCCCGATCGCTCTACGTCACCAAGCTGTCCCGCGCGATCGTGAGCACGAGCGACGAGGGGACCGCCCTGGTCTCGAGCGACGCCGGCGCCGCGCCGATCGACCTGAGCCAGGCGGAGCTGCGTGCCGTCTCGCCGCACCACCTGCAGTTCATGCGCAACATGGGCCAGGCGTCCACCGTGTCCTTCTCCCTGATCAGCGACGGCCGGCTGGTCGGGATGATCACGTGCGCGCACCGCACCGAGCGGCAGATGCCGATCCTGCTCCGCCGGGCGCTGGAGGTCCTGACGACGCAGGTGACGCTGCAACTGGAGTCGCTCGAGTCGATCGCGCGGTTGCGCCACGACCTGACCGTGCGCGAGCGGCGCGCGAACCTGCTCTCCGACGTGCTCGCCGCGGACGATGTCCTGCCTGCCCTCGCCGAGCAGGGCGGCGAGCTGCTCGACCTGGTCGGCGCCGACGGCGCCGTCCTCGCCCTCGGCGAGATGAGCCGCGGGATCGGGCATGTGCCGGAGGGCGACCGCGGCGAGCTGCTCGCGGCCCTCGGCACGGAGTACTTCTGCACGGACGAGCTCGCGCGCACGCACCCCGCGCTGTCGACGCTGCTGCCCGGCGTCGCCGGGGTGCTCGTCGTCCCGGTCGCCGGCGGGGCGCTGGCGTTCTTCCGCCGCGAGGTCACCCAGGTCATCCGCTGGCTCGGGGATCAGTCGGCCGATAACCGGGACACCCCGCTGTCGCCGCGCCGGTCGTTCTCGGAGTGGCGGCAGAGCGTGCAGGGCACCGCGATCGCCTGGGGATCGACCGCGGAGGAGGCGCGCGACCTCGGCCGCGAGCTCACCCGCGTCATCGACAGACGCACCGAGACCCGGCTGGCGCGGCTCGCGCTCGTCGACCACCTCACCGGCCTGCAGAACCGGCGCGCGTTCGAGCACCAGCTCGACCGCGCCGTCGCCGAGGAGCGGACGGGGGTCGTTCTGTTCATCGATCTCGACGGGTTCAAGGAGATCAACGACGGGCACGGCCACGAGGCCGGCGACACCGTGCTTCGCACCATCGCGAAGCGGCTCACGGGCGCATCGCGCGACTCCGACGTCATCGCCCGGCTCGCCGGCGACGAGTTCGTGGTGCTCTCGCGCGACACCTCGCTCGCCGGCGGCGAGGCCTTCGCCGGCCGGCTGATCGCGGTGGTCGGGGAGCCGATCGACACCGCGTTCGGCCCGGTCGCCGTCACCGCCTCGTGCGGCGTGGTCGACGTCCGCAGCGGAGGGACGCCGAAGCAGCTGCTGGACGCGGCGGACGCCGCGATGTACCGGGCGAAGAAGGCGGGGCGCAACCGCGTCTGCGTGTGACGGCCTACGGCGTCCACTCCTCGGCCAGCAGGCCGTAGTTCATCCCGTCCATCCAGACGCCGGAGCGGTGCAGCGCGGTGGCGCGGCTGAACTCCTCTCGGCGCATGCCGATGCGTTCCATCAGGCGCCAGGACGGCTCGTTCGCGGCGAAGCAGCCGGCGTGCACCCGCCGCAGGCCCAGCGGCTCGAAGCAGGCTCCGATCGCCGCGCGCACCGCCTCGGTCGCGTACCCGCGGCCCTGGGAGGCGGGGTGGAACGTCCAGCCGAGCTCGGCCTGCGTGCCGCGCGCGGCCTCGGCCACCTCGTCCTGTGCCCAGCCGTCCTCGACGCGCACCATGATGTCCCCGATCGGCAGGCCCGCCTCCCCCGGGCGGCCCGGGTCGTGCAGCTCGACGATCAGCAGGCTCGCCAGCCGGGCCGCGTCCGTGAACTGCGCTCGATAGGTCTCGACGTCACCGGGTGCGCGCGTGATCCACTCGGCGACCTCGGGCAGCCTCCGCCAGGTCCACGTGGGCTCGGCGTCGGACGCGACCGCGCGGCGCAGCCGGAGACGCTCCGTGCGGAGGGGCCACGCGATGGCGGTGAGGGGATCCATGCAGCCACCGTAGCAAGGCCGTGGCGCGACACTGCCGGGCCGTCGCAGAGCCCCCGCCGGCTCAGCGCGCGGGCTGGGCGGTGGACCGTCGCGGGATGATGCGCCCGTGCTCCGGCGCCGGCACGGAAAGGGTGAGGGACGGCTCGAGCTGGCGCAGCATGGCCGCCGCCGCCTACCGGCCGAGGGCCTCCGGGTGGAGGTCCACCGACGTGATCGACGGCTCGCCGGTGCGCAGCCGGTCGGCGTCCGACCCGCACACGACGCGGACGTCCTCCGGCACCCGGACGCCGCGCTCCAGGAGCCGGTCCACCAATCCGCGCGCGTGGTCGCTGGTCTGGCAGTAGACGCCGTCCGGCAGCTCCGGGAGCGCCAGCAGTTCGTCCGCGGCCCGCGCTCCCGCCGCGCCCGCACCCAGCTCGGGCGCGCGGACGACCAGCTCCGCAGCACCGCGCTCGCGCATCCGCTCGCGGTAGCGCTGCTCGGTGGCGAGGTTCCATTCGATCGCGTCGCATCCGGTCACCAGTGCCGGGCGGGTCGCTCCCGCCGCCGCGAGGTGGTCGAGTACGCGATCGGTGATCGCCGGCGTCGCGATGTCGACGACCTGGGGGTCGCCCGGGTCGTTCACATCCGCCCCGACCAGGGTGTACGGGGTGCCGCTGGAGCGCAGACGGGCGACGAGGGGGTCGTCGGCGACCGGATCCGTGACGACGATCCCGTCGCAGGCGTATGCGGTCACCGGGGCTCCCGGCACCGTCGGGTCGGCGACGAGCATGAGCGCGTAGCCGTGCTCCAGGCAGGTGAGGGCGGCGGCTCCCGCGAATCGCGGGAAGTAGTCGACGTCACTCAGGTACTCGGGATGCTCCCCCACCGCCGGGCGCAGCACCAGGCCGACGACCCCGAGCCGGCTGCGTCGCAGACCGCTCGCCACGACATCCGGGTGGTAGCCGAGCTCCGAGGCGGCGGAGCGCACGCGCGCCTGGGTCGCCGGATTCACGACGCCGTTCCCGGAGAAGGTGTGCGACACGGTCGTGACCGACACGCCCGCCCGCCGGGCGACGTCGCGGATGGTCGAACGCTGCCGGGGCATGGTCGCATCCTATTCACCGGGATCTTCTTGCCCAAATCGTTTTGGGTACGTAGCGTGCCGTTCCAGCGCGAACGACGACGTTCCGCGCACCCGAGCGCTTCCGCAGAATGACCTGGAGGATCCCGTGTCAGACAGACCACCCATTCAGACACCGGCACGGACGGAGGAGCCGGCGCGGGCGACGGCCGCCGACAGCCCGACGCGCGTCGAGACGCACGGCATCGACTACATCCCCTCCACCGAGCGTCACGGCCGCCCGCGCGACCTCTTCGCCGTGTGGGCCGCGCCCAACGTCAACTTCCTCGCCGTGGTGATCGGCGCGACGCTCATCGTGCTCGGCCTCAATCTGTGGCAGGCGCTCGCGGCGATCGTGATCGGCAACGTCTTCTCGATCGTCACCGGCATCGTCGCCGGGTCCGGTCCCGCCGCCGGCACCCCGAGCGAGGTCATCACCCGGGCGATGTACGGCATCACGGGCAACCGGTTCAACGTCGCGATCGCCGGCTGGCTGATCAGCGTCTGCTACCTCGCCATCAACTGGGCGGCGGCGACCACGGTGCTCGTCGGTCTGCTCGGCCGCCTCGGGGTGCCGCCGACCGCGTGGACGATCGCCGTGAGCGCCATCATCATCGCCGCCGTCACGATGGTCATCAGCGTGTACGGCCACGGCCTGATCATGCGGCTCTACCAACCGCTCGCGCTCGTGCTCGCACTGATCTTCGCCGTCATGGCGTTCTTCGTCGTGAGCGGGGCGCACTGGGACTTCGCACCGGCCGAACCGCTCTCGGGCACCGAGCTCGTGGCGATGATGGCGGCGGGCATCGCGCTGGTCGCGTCCGGTCCGCTCTCCTACACGAACAGCGCCGACTTCTCCCGCTACCTGCCGTCGGCCACGCGCGTGCGCGATGTCGCCCTGTGGACGACGCTCGGGATGGTGATCCCCGGCATCCTCGCGACCTTCGTCGGCAGCCTCGCGGCGAGCGCCGTCGACATGACGTCCCCCGAGGCCGGGCTCGAGCGCTTCCTGCCCGCCTGGTTCGCGCCGGTCTTCCTCCTCTCGGTGATCATCGGCACCATCGCCAACAACGCCATGACGGCGTACAGCTCGGGCCTCGCCCTGCAGGCCGTCGGCATCAGGCTCCCCCGCTCGCGCACCGTGCTTCTCGACGGGACCGTCGGCGTCGCGATGACGCTGTTCGCGTTGCTCGTCTGGAACTTCCTCGACAGCGTCTCGAGCGCCCTCCAGCTGGCCGTCACGATCCTCGCCCCGGTCATGGGCGTCTACCTCGCCGACATGCTGTGGCGCCGTAACCGGTACGACGGACCCGCGCTCGCGGAGACCTCGCGCACCAGCCGGTTCTGGTTCAGCGGCGGTTTCCACGTCGCCGGCACGGTGGCGGTGCTCGCCGGCATCGCCTGCTCGCTGATGTGCAGCGCGACGCTCGTCTTCGTCGGCCCCGTCGCCGCGGCACTGTCCGGTGTCGACCTCTCCATGCCGGTCGGCCTCATCGTCCCGTTCGTCGTCTATCTCGTGATGGTGCGGTCGTCGCGCCGGTCGAAGGAGTCCCTGTGAGCACGCTTGTCCATTACCGCGGCGGAGCCGTCTTCACCTCGGACACCCGGCCGTGGGCCGAGTCGATCGTGGTCGAGGACGGACGCATCGCCTTCGTCGGCGACACCGTGACCGCCGACGCCTTCCCCGTCGACGACGTGGTCGAGCTGGACGGAGCGGTCGTGCTGCCCGGCATCGTCGACGCGCACACGCATCTCGTCGGCCTCGGCGAATCGCTGACGCAGGTCGATCTGCGAGACGCCGCGGACGTGGCGGAGATCCAGTCGCGACTGGCGGACGCCGCGGCGGCCGATCCCGGCGCCGAGCGCCTGCTCGGACGCAGCTGGCTGTTCTCCGCGCTCGGCGGCCGGACGCCGCATCGCGACCTGATCGACGCCGTCGTCTCTGACCGTCCCGTCTACCTCGAGGCGAACGACTCCCACTCGGCGTGGCTGAACACCGCGGCGCTCGCCGAGCTCGGCATCGACGACGGCACGCCGGACCCGCTGGGCGGGAGGATCGAGCGGGACGCCGAGGGCGCGGCGACCGGCTGGCTGCTGGAGAACGCGTCGCTCGGGCTCATGCGCGACCGGCTGGACGCGCTGACCCCGGATGCGGAGCGCGAGCGCGCCCTGCGCGCCGCCTTCGACGCCTACCGGCAGGCCGGCGTCACCGCCGCAGTCGACATGGCGCTCGGCGAGGCGGACCTCCGCGCGCTCGTCGCTGTGCAGGATGCGGACGACGGACGGCTCCCGATGCGCGTCGCCGCGCACTGGGCCGTGCACCGCACCGGCGCGACGGCGGGCGATCTCGCCGGCGTGGCCCGCGCGATCGAGCTGGCGCGCGAGCATCCGGGACCGTGGCTGCGCATCACCGGCATCAAGCTGTTCGTGGACGGCGTGATCGACAGCTGCACCGCCTCGATGCGCGCGCCGTTCGCGAACGGATCGCACCCGGAGGCGATGTGGGATCTGCCGTCGCTGTCGGCGGTGGTGACGGCAGCGGACGCTGCGGGACTGCAGGTCGCGATGCACGCGATCGGGGATGCCGCCTCCGCGCTCGCCCTCGACGCGCTCGAGGCCGCGGTGGAGGCCAACGGCCCGCGCTCGGATCGCCGGCATCGCATCGAACACCTGGAGACGGTGGACGCCGCCACCCCCGTCCGTCTCGCCCGGCTCGGCGTCGTCGCCTCGGTGCAGCCGGTGCACGCCGACCCCGCGATCCAGGAGAACTGGCGCGCCATGCTCGGCGACGAGCGCATCGAGCGCGGCTATCCGTGGGGCGAGCTCGCGGACGCGGGGGCTACGCTCGCGCTCGGCACGGACGCCCCGACGGCGCCGCACGGCCCGCTGGCGAACCTGTACATCGCGGCGACCCGCCGCTCCGCGGTGGACCCCGCGTTGCCGGCGAACGTCCCCGGCAACGCGATGGCGGTCGCGGACGCGGTGCGCCGGGCGACGCGTGACGCCGCGTACGCCTCACGGTGGGAGGGCGAGCTGGGCGTCCTCCGCACGGGAGCGGCGGCGGACTTCGTCGTGATCGACGCGGACCCGTTCCGCGACGGACCCGAAGTGCTGCTCGGCGCGGACGTGAGGCTCACGGTGCTGGCCGGCGAAGTCGTCCACTCGGCCGCGCTGTTCCGCTGACGCGGGCGCCACGGGGCGTCCCTCCCGGCTCACACCAGGAACAGCGTCGCGCACAGCAGCGCGATCGCGAGGCCGAGGAGGGTCGCCCGCAGCGGAATGATCGACTCCCAGCGGTCCTGCAGGGCGCGCGCGTTCGCGGGGGTCTCGCCCGAAGCCGCGGCGGCGGTGAGGACAGCGTTGATGGGCTTGGCGATCCTCGCGAAGAGCAGCAGCCAGACGAGCAGCAGCACGAGACCGGTCGCGGCGAGGACGCCCGCCCACGGCGAGACGCCGAGGAAGGCGAGCGCGACGGTCGCCGCGGTGGCGATCGTGCCGCCGATGCCGATGACGGGGAAACGGCGGTCGCCGTAGTAGTGGCCACGGCCGACGATGCGGACCATCGTGCGGTCGTCGAGCTCGGCGTAGACCGCGCGCTGGACGACGGCGACGCTCATGTCGGTGCCGAAGATGACGGCGAGGCTGAGGATGGCGAGGATGGCGGTGATGCCGATGGCGATGGACATTTCTTCTCCGATCGAGTGGACACGGGCCGTGTCGCATGGTGTTAGCAACGCTAACTGTTAGCGGTGCTAATGTAGCCGCATGCCACGTTCAGCGCAAGACTCCGAACGATTCGTCGAACGCGAGGCCCGCATCATCCGGACCACCCGGGAGATCGCCGAGCGCGAGGGCTGGCCCGCGGTGACCGTCCGCCGGCTCGCCGAGGAGATCGGCGTCAGCCAGCCGATCCTGTACCGGCACTTCCCCGGCGGCCGCGACGACATCGTCGGACGGGTCGTCATGGCGGGCTACGCGGAGCTTGCGACAGCCATGGAGGTCGGCGGGGACGGACCCGGCGCCCTCCCCGCACTCATCGCCGCCTACCTCGACTTCGCCCGCGCGCATCCATCGACGTACGAAGCGATGGCGTCCGCGCGCAGCGGCATCGCATTCGCCTCCGACGACACCCCCGAGGTGCTCCGGCGCGGGTTCGAGCTGCTCACGCGCGCCGTGGGCGGGGTCGACGCGAGGGACCGCGCGGTGCGCGCGGAGCTGCTGTGGAGCACGCTGCACGGCATCAGCCAGCTGGCAGCGCACGGCCGGTTGGACGCGGATCTCGACGGCGAGCGGGAGGAGGCCGTGGCCTCGCTGTTCCGGCGAGGCGCCTCCGCCTAATTTACCAATCGGTACATATTTGCGTTTCCTCGGTCCGAGGGCTATCTTCATTTTGTACTGACCGATACAGATTTGGAGATGGCAGTCATGGGAGAGCTTCAGGGCAAGACGGCGCTGGTCACCGGCGGCACCTCGGGGATCGGGCTGGCGGTCGCCCGCCGGTTCGCGGCGGAGGGCGCGCACGTGATCGTGACCGGTCGCAACCGGGAGAAGCTGGAGGCGGTCGCGGCGGAGCTGGGCGACGCGGCGACGACGGTCGCGGCCGACGTCTCGTCGCCGGACGAGCTGGATGCGCTGTTCGCGGTGGTCGCCGAGCGCGGCGACGGCCTCGACGTGGTCTTCGCGAACGCCGGCGGCGGGGAGTTCGCTGCACTCGAGGACATCAGCTGGGCGCACTTCACCGACACGTTCGAGTCCAATGTCGGGGGCACGGTGTTCACGGTCCAGAAGGCGCTGCCCTACCTCCACAGCGGCTCCTCGGTGATCCTCACCGGGTCGAACATCGACGTGAAGGGCAGCCCGTCGTTCAGCGTCTACGCCGCATCCAAGGCGGCCATCCGCAGCTTCGCGCGCAGCTGGGCGGCGGAGCTCGTCGGCCGCGGCATCCGCGTCAACGCGATCGCACCGGGACCGATCGCGACACCGGGGCTGAGCGCGCTGGCGACGCCGGAGCAGGCGGAGGCGCTTCTCGACGGGCTCGCTGCCGGCGTCCCGATGAAGCGCCTCGGTGCGCCTGCGGAGATCGCCGAGGCGGTGCTCTACCTGGCGTCCGACCGCAGCTCGTACGTGACCGGGTCGGAGCTGTACATCGACGGCGGCGCGAGCCAGATCTGAGCAGCCGCCGCGGGTGGCGTATTGTGTTCCGATCGGTATGCAATCGACGGCGGAAGGACGACACATGACCGCGACCCGCGGCAGGCCCCGCGCGTTCGACCTCGACGCGGCGCTCGACAAAGCGATCGAGGTGTTCTGGCGTCAGGGCTACGAGGGCACGAGCCTGAGCGACCTGACCGACGCGATGGGTATCAACCGGCCGAGCCTCTACAACGCCTTCGGCAACAAGGAGGACACCTTCAAGCTCGCGGTCGACCGCTACGCCCGCGTCGACATGGCCTATGTGGACGCGGCGCTCGCGGCGCCGACGGCCTTCGAGGTGGCCGAGCGCTATCTGCACGACAACGCCGAGGCGGTGACGACCCGCGGCCGCCCACCCGGCTGCCTCTCGATCCAGGGCGGCCTCAGCGCATCCCCCGAGGACGACCGCATCGTGCACTACCTCGCCGAACGCCGGGCCCTCGGCGAGGCCCGGTTCGCCGAGCGCTTCGCGCGCGCGATCGCCGAGGGCGATCTCGACGTGTCGGAGGACCCGGCGGAGCTCGCGAAGTACGTCAACACCGTCTCGGCCGGGCTCGCCGTCCAGGCGGCGGGCGGCGCGAGCAGAGCCGAGCTGCTGCGCGTTGTCGCTCGGGCGCTGCGCGCGTTCCCCGGCGCTCGGTAGTCAGCCGGCGCTCGGTAGTCAGCCGGCGAGGATCTCGTCGACCTGGGTGAGCGCCTGGATCATCCCCTCCTCCTGGCCCATCGCGAGCAGCTCGTCCATCTGCTCGACGCTCGCGAACTGGGAGAGGATCGTCATCCGGGTCCGCCCGTCGCGCTCCTCGAACGACGCGGTCATGCGACCGGGGTCGCCGGGCGACGGGGCGCCGCCCTCCTCGGCGAAGCCATCGTCGATGACGACCCTGGTCGTCGGCTCGATCTCGATGAACCGCCACCAGCCCCAGGCCTTCGAGCCGTCCGGGATCGACATGTAATACGTCGCGCGACCTCCCGGCTCGAACTCGAACACCTCGAACGTGGCCGGATACCCGGGAGGTCCCCACCAGCGCTCCAGCTGGCGAGGGTCGGACCACAGCTGCCAGACCCGCTCGCGCGGCGCCGCGTACTCGGTCACGATGCTGAGCGTCAGCGCGTCCGCGTCCTTGGTGGATTCGATGAAGGTCATCGGCCGTTCCTTTCGTGGGTGGGTGGGGCTTCGGTGCCGGGTGGACCCTCCGAGAGGATGCCCTCGATCGCGCGGTCGCGCTGCCGCCAGATCGCCTCGAACTCGTGGAGCAGCCGGGAGGCCCTGCGGATGGTCTCGGGATCGCCGCTGACAACCCGCTCGCGTCCGCGCGCGGTCTTCCGGACGAGCCCGGCCCGCTCGAGCACGGCCACGTGCTTCTGCACGGCGGCGAAGCTCATGTCGTAGCGCTCCGCGAGCTCGGTCACGGAGTGCTCCTCCCGCAGCGAGCGCGCGACGATGTCGCGCCGGGTCGCATCCGCCAGCGCCTGGAAGATGCGATCGACCTCTGCGTCCGTCAACTCTCGTACAACCATTTGGTTGTACGTTAGCGCGACGCACGGCCGAGCACAAGACTCAGGCCGCCGGTCTTGCCGTGCGCGCGTCGACGCAGTCGAATGTCCGCATGAGAAACCGAACCGCCTCATCCCGCGCCGGGATGCCCGACATCCCACCGGCCGCGCGAGCATTTCTCGTGACGGCCGTCGCCTGGACCCTCGCCTGGAAGGGCGCGTCATTGTGGCGCGCAGCCAGGAACGGCAGCAAGCCGTGGTTCGTCACGCTGCTGCTCACCAACACCCTGGGCGCGCTCGACGCCGTCTACCTATTCGGGATCGACCGCCGCCACCGACGGGATGCGCGCACGCAACGCGCGCTCCCGACCGCGGCCGGTTTGGCCAATAACCATTGACCGGGTAGTCTGGGCCGCAGCCTCACATCCCAGTGTTTAACTGGGATTCGCGGGCCGCGCGAGTGTAGTTCAATGGTAGAACCTCAGCTTCCCAAGCTGATAGCGCGGGTTCGATTCCCGTCACTCGCTCCATCTGTGAGTTCTCGTGTTAGTTGGGCTTTTCGCGGTCTAACTGGGCATGGGCAGGGCAGGACATGTGCGTCGCCGCACCACAAGCCCTGGCATCCGGTGCTCGCTCGAGGACGTGCGCGCACCATGCAGGCTCCTACGACGACACGTCACTCTTACGTGTTCATTCCGTGATGGCGTGGTCCCAATAGCGCGGCTTGGACCTACTTTTCTCCATCTTCGGGATTGGTGGGCACGAGCGTGAAACGCCACAGTGGGAGTTCGTCATCACGGAAATCGTGGGGCAGCAGGGTGATCAGTGTTCCGGGCTCCACGTTAAGGTCCAAGGCGGTGTACCCCCGCGGACCATTCGTCGACGACTCGAATAGCCGCGAGTACATCGACGACAGGGAGCCGACGATGCCGAATCCCTGCCTGCTTTCCTCAGGCGGGGACGATGTCCAGCGCAACTCGGTGACCCTTCCGTCCACGGCCATCACGTGCTCGTCTTGTTCCCAGCCTCCATACATCATGAAGAACCACACAATGCGGCGAGCTTCCGGCGACGTCACGAGGGTACCGCCGCTGTAGAGGTGAACGGCACCAATGGTGAATGGCGCCTCGCCCTCCTCGTTGATTCCGGTCGGCGTCCCAGGTGCAGGCAAGAAAGATGCCTCCAAGGGGGCACGTACGCCGATGGATTGATCCCCGATCATGGCGAGTTTGTTCTTGAAGATCGCATCTCGCACGCTGATCCGGTAACCGCCCCCAGGACCTTCGACCAGGTCATTTCCAGACACCAATAGCCACATCGGAAAATCGGCGATGTAGATGGCGATGAAGACCTCCGCCCCGTACATCTCACCGAACCGTTGCATCCGCTTCACTTCTGCGGAACCAAACTTGATCAGTTTCTCCAGGGACGGCTCCTGCAGTTGCACATCCTTCACGTCAACGAGTATCCGCTGACCGTCCCGCAGATGCAGAAAGAAGTCAGGCGCCTTCACCGAGCCGGCTACCAATGCTCGGTGTGCTCGCGGCGCCGTCTCGTCGCCGGCGTCAATGACGTCGCCACCGAGAACCCGGTGCTCGTGAAGGAGTGGCACCCCTACCTGAACTACCCGAAGACACCAGACGCGATCTTCCCAGGCACCGAGAAGTACTACTGGAAGTGCCGGGCGGCGGGCCACAATACCCACCAGTCGATCCCGCACCGGCTCAAGTCGAAGGGATGCACGGAGTGCACGCCGGAGGAGCGGATCCTACGGTAGTTCTGATAGCCCACGCGGAGGCGTAGCGGAGCCACCGTAGAACGCCTGCCCGTTATGCGAGGTCGAAGAGCGGTGGATCTTCAGCGTCGGCGTGTCTTACGAATCTGTATGTCGACCTGACCGGCCCGGATCCCACTCGGTCCATAGCCGATTCGCGCCGAACCATGATGTCGACCCGCTCGCCCAGTCCGAATCGCGGAGATCTCAAGTCTTCCGCCTCTACGATGACCTTATACTTCGGGCGTCCCGATGCCGGAGTGATCGTGACGATGCCAGATATGTCGAGTGCGGTGATCATACCTTGCAGGCGGTCGGCGTCGAACTGGAGCGAAGTTGAGAAAAGCTCCTGCGCGTACTCTTGGCCAACCTGCGACAGCCGCGATGAGCGCCGGTGTGATTCAGCTGACCACCATCGAGTCGAGAGCTCAACTTTGTAGCTCTCGAGCGCGTGCACGAGTTGCTTGGCCTGACGCAGCAACCCTTGTTCCGTGCCGTATCGGCGGGCGATCTCCGTTGCAGGCGCACGTCGCTCGAAGAGATTATGAAGGTCTAGGACCTTGAGCACAGCTTCGTCTATAGGAGATAGGTCATAGCCAAGCTGATCCGCGCGGGGGAGGCGCTTCGCCGATGCAGGCCGAAAGTGTAGAACGACACTCCCGGCGCTTACTCCGACCAAACCTAGGCGAGACTCCGCCCGTGCAGAAGGAGGGGTGGCAAGTTCTACCTCTCGAGTCAATGGTCCGACGATTTCGTTCTGCATTTCAGCCGAAATCCAGCCGTCACGAACGGCTTCGCCCGATAGGCGAACCAGCCACAACGAGGACGACGCGAGACTCGGATCCAAGCGCGCGGCGCTCTCCATCCGAGAGTCCCATATGAGGTCATCGAGCGAATCGGTCGGCTCCGTAATGCTCTCAAGTAGGCGGCGGGACCGAAACTTGCGCTCCGGATCCTGGTCCAAGATCTGCCGGAGGTCGTCTTTCACAGAATCACCTCCAAGTACCCGCGGTCCGCCACAGAAGCCGGAGGCGTTGGGGGCCCCTTCGGACCTGGCGGCCTCCGTCGACCCCACCAGCTGTCGAGTCCACCGCGGGATGCAAGCAAGACCTGCTCATCCGGAGAAAGTCGCTCAGGAAGTAGCGTCGAAGCGATGCTACGCCAAGGAATCGCGAAAGGCTCCACGCGATACAGCGCTGAGACCGCTGCTCTCTGACCTATGAGCTTCTTCACCGAGCCGACGCCCGGACGCCCCGCGGCTGCACGCAGCTCGACTTCGTCGTACAGCGGCGATATGTCCAAGTCGCTCGGGTTGAGCTTCGCCGATATGAAGCTGCCTCCGCACCAAATCCCCCGCAGGAGTTCGACGCCAAGCTGCGTCTCAGCATCGCTCCAAGCCTGGAGATAATCCAGGAAACCCTGCCACACGACCGGACGAGTGAAGGACAGGCGAAACTCGGATGCACGTACGAAACGCTCGCCTATCTCGCCGATGGTTGCGGCGTACCTGCCTGGCGGAAGGTGCCCCTCGGTCGAAAGACTTGGGATCACGAGTTACGCCAACGGGCCTGACGCGCGTGCATTCATTCAGGCAAGCAGCGGTATCCACAGCGCGCAAGCTTCGTCCTACCCCCAATCGGGGTGGGGCTTCAGCGCTCGGTCCCATATCGGCCGCGTCCATTGCCTAGGCACGGACTAGAATCCATCGTCCGCATGTCTCGAGGAGTTAACTGGAGAGGAGGAAGCTACGTGTTGCCACTTGGATCACTTGGGTTGTTCTCGATCGACCACGTCTTCTCGCAGGCCCCGCTCCTCGATTCCGGCGCCTTTCTCGCTGCAGCCAGGACACGTGGATACGATCTCTCACTCGCTTCCTTGGAGAAGCTAGTCAAGCTGGGGCTACTGGCACCGTTATTTCGGGTAGATGACCAGGAGATACCTGGACGCGCAATCGACACTTCGGCCCACGAGAGTACCTGGCTAGCCCACTATGGACAAACCGGCCGCCTAAGAGATCCCTGGCAGGAAGGGCAATCCGAATGGTGGCCGTTGCTTCGCCCTGACGATGAGTCGAACGACTGGGACGATGGGTACTATTTCAGCCCGTGGCAGCTTCTGGAGATCCGGTACGCGCTCTCCGCCCTGCGAAGCAGGCCCTGGAATATCGCGCGCCATGCCGATGCCGTCAACCACGCGCGCGGCAGACGCGCCGAAACACTTGCCCTCGCCGCTTTGACGGACGCGTACCTGCCACAAATCATCGGCAAGGTTAGCTACCGGAGCGGCATCGATCGGCGAGAGGTGGACCGTGCGCGATACAACATCCCCGCGATCGCAAGATTAGCGGCTGTTGGGTACCCGGCAGCCCGCCTTCGTAAGCCGGCTGAGTTCTGGCTCTCGTCAGCCCACTCGTCCGATCCAATGATCGAGTGGTGGCCCTTAGTTCGCCATTCTGACCACAACGGTTGGTTCAAGACCCAGGGCCTCGTTCTCGATGCGATCTGGAAGCGAATCGCCGCGGAGATCTTTCTACGGGCGCACGAAGACCTGTCAAGTGAAGGGCAGCTGGAGGCGCTATCCCCGGAGAGCTCCGTGTCAAACGTCTGGGTACCCCTACTTGACCGGATCGGGCGACGCAGCGACCGAAGGCCCACTTTGGACCGCGCACTCGGACAGCTGTCGCTTTCTCCACAACCTCGCGTCATCCTGGTCGTAGAGGGACACACCGAACGCCTCCACGTCGAGGCCCTACTTGAGCGACTCGGGATGCTTGGGGCAGGACGCGTTCGCGTGTACTTGCAGGGCACGTCGAGCGACAAGCCGAACCAGCTCGCCCGGCTGTTGGCACCTCGGCTAACTGACGCGGCTGCCGACCGCTTCATAGTGGACGGCGCGCCAACTGCACTGTTGATTGCGATGGACCCCGAAGGGAGCTGGCGGACGGAGGAGCAGCGCGATCGGGCGAGACGAAGCCTCCAGAAGGCAATCCAAGAGGAAGTAATACGCCAAGGCGCTTCGCTGAGCCAGGATGAACTCGACATCCTCGTAGACGTAAGGACCTGGGGCGAGCACACTTACGAGCTCGCGAACTTCTCCGACGACGAGATCTACGAGGGCGTCGGTCGCGTACTTGGGGTACGCGGAGATCAGTTCGAGAACGAAGAGCTGCGGTTGGCAATCAAGCATGTCCGAAGCGCGAAGTTGGACCTTAAGGTCGTCTTCGATCGTCTACGAGTTCCACAACTGAAGGGTGAGCTCGCGCGCGAACTCCTCCCTGTCGTCCTCGCGAAGGCAGACGACCCGAGCGGGTCGGCGTTGGCAGGAGCGCAGGTCCCGGTTGTGAAACTAGCTTTGGACGCTTACAGGCTCGTTCAGCGGCTGACGGCGCCTGGTTTCAGCCTGCAGGCGCCCGCCAACATAACGGCCGAGTAGTAGTTGATCGAACCGTTCACTCTGCCGGAACGCCCAATGCCCAACTAGCTTGAGAATGCCCAACTAGCTCAGGACGTGACACCATCTTTCCCTTCGTGCATCCTGTGAATCCACACGCTGAAGCTCGGTCACGTCGAACACGGCTCGCACGAACTCGTGCGGGCGCTCACGCGGGAGGTTGTGGCCCGCGCCGTCCACCTGGCGGTGCTCGCGCGGGCCGGAGAAGTGCGCGGCGGCAGCGGTTCCGTCCGTCGCCGGGAAGTTGCCGTCGGCCGTGCCGTCGAGGGTGATCGTCGGAACCGGGATGACCGGCTGTGTTGCGAGGAACCGTTCGAGTTCGGCGAACTGCTCGGCCCCGTCGGCGAATCCCATGCGGTGACGATACGAGTGGATCACGACGTCGACGTAGTCGGGATTCTCAAACGAGCGAGCCACGCGATCCAGTTCATCGTCCGTGAAGGACCAGTTCGGCGAGTTCCTGCGCCAGATGACCTCGGCGACGCCCCGCGGGTCGGCCGCGAGACCCGCCCGACCGCGCTCGGTGAGGAAGTAGAAGAAGTACCAGAAGCCCGCTTCGAGCCGAGGCGTCAGCGGGTGCGAGGCGGCCGCGATGTCCTGGATCAGGTAGCCGTTCACCGAGACCAGCCCCCGCACACGCTCCGGCCATGCCGCGGCGACCACGCAGGCCGCGCGGCCGCCCCAGTCGTACCCTGCCAGGACCGCCTCGGGCAGTTCGAGCGCATCCATCAGCTCCAGGACGTCCGTCCCGAGCGCGGCCTGCTGGCCGCTTCGCGGCGCGGCCGGATCGAGGAACGTGGTGGGCCCGTGGCCGCGGAGGTAGGGGACGATCACTCTGCGGCCGGCGGATGCGAGTTCGCCGGCCACGTCGACGTAGCTGAGCGGGTCGTACGGGAACCCGTGAAGCAGGATCACGGGAGGCGATGCCGGGTCGCCGACGTCGTGGTACCCGACAGTGAGAGTGGCGGTGCGGATGCTTCGCAGCTCGCCGAGGCCTCGTGCGCGGCTCATCGTTCTTCCGTCCTCTGCTGCCTGGGGGCGTCCCCGGCGTTACCGGCGCCGGGGACGCCCACGGCTCACGCTTCGACGCCGACGGCCTCGACGGACGCGACGGCCGCCACTGCTGCCAGGATCGTCTCGGCGACGGCGCCCGGCTGGGACACGCTGAGAGCGTGGGAGCCGCCAGGCACCTCGCGGCTCAGTCGAGCGTTGGCGCGCTCGGCGCCGGCGCGGTGCTCGGCGACCGGGATGTTCAGGTCCTGGTCGCTGTACACGCACCACGTCGGGATGTTCTTCCAGCCCGGTGTCGCGGTCGGAAGGGGCTCGGTGAGAGCCGTCTGAGTGACCGGCCGCTGGGTCGCCGCCATCAGGCCGGCGGTCTCCGCCGACACATCCGCGCAGAACTGCTGACGGAACAGCTCGGGCTTGATGACGAGCTCGATGGTCCCGTCGGAGAGCTCACGCGGTGCGAGAGCGTCGCCGAGGGTGCTGCCGGGGAACTCGGTCGACAGGTCGAACGCCGTCTGCCCGTGTTCCGGCACGAAGGCGTTGACGTAGACGAGCGCGCTCACCGCATCGTTCCCCGAGGAGGCCTCGGAGATCACGAGACCGCCGTACGAGTGCCCCACGAGCACGACGGGGCGCCCGACCGACGCGATCACGTCCCGGAGGTAGGCGGCGTCCCCGGCCAGGCTGCGCAGCGGGTTCGCGACGGCGATGCTCTCGACGCCGTTCCGGTGCAGCTGCTCGATGACGCCGTTCCAGCTCGCGGACTCCGCGAACGCGCCGTGGACCAGCACGACGGCCGGCTTCTGATCAGTCATTTTCTCTCTCTCCTGTGTTCTCAGTAGTCGGTTCGGAGTGCTTTGCGCAGCACACGGATGGCCTGCTCGACGGCCGCGGTCACCGCAGCGGACGACCGCAGCGGGTTGAGCATCATGAAGTCGTGGACGGTGCCGTTGTAGCGGACGGAGGTCGTTCGCACTCCCGCCTGGGTGAGCTTGCGGGCGTACGCCTCGCCCTCGTCGCGGAGGACGTCGTTCTCGTCGACGATCACGAACGCCTCCGGCAGCCCGGCCAGCTCTTCCAGGGTCGCGCGCAAGGGGGACGCGGTGATCTCGGCGCGCTTGCCGGCGTCCGGCAGATAGGCGTCCCAGAACCACGCCATCGCCTTCGCTGTGAGGTACGCACCCTCGGCGAACTCGCGGTACGACTCGGTGTCCTGTGCAGCATCGGTGACGGGGTAGTACATCGACTGGTGCACGAACGTCACATCTCCGCGCTGCTTCGCCATGAGCGCCACCGCGGCCGTCATGTTGCCCCCGACGGAGTCGCCGGCGATCGCGAACCGCGAGATGTCCAGGCCGTGCTCGGCGGCGTGGGCGGTCAGCCACTGCGCGGTCGCGTACGCCTGCTCGATGGCGACGGGATACTGCGCCTCCGGGGAGCGGTCGTACTCGACGAACGCAAGCGCCGCTCGGGCTCCCACGGCCAGCTCGCGGACGAGCCGATCGTGCGTCCCCGCGTTCCCGATGACCCAGCCGCCTCCGTGGATGTAGAGGATGACGGGAAGGTCGGCCGGGGCGTGAACGGGCTTGATGAGCCGCACACGCACGTCGCCGACGGGTGCCGGGACGGTGATCCACGTCTCATCGACATCCAGCTTGTGGATCGGAGCGGACTGCAGGTCGTCCAGCACCTTCCGCGCGCCCTCGGGTCCGAGCTCGTAGAGGAACGGCGGCGTGGACGTCGCGTCGACGATGTCCTGCGCCTCCTTCTCAAGGATCGGTCTGCTCATTTCGGTACTCCTCGATCTCTCTGGTCAGAGGTCGCGATCGCGTCCTCTCGGTCAGCTATGACCGCCGCGGTTCCGACGTTGTGACACGGGAGCTCGACGTCGACGGGACCGGGGCATGGCCAGACCCCGCGCCTGCCGTGACCACCGGAACCGGCGTGGGATTCCGGATCCACACTCCCGAGACGATCGCGCCGGCGAACAGTGCGACCGCGGCGGCGGAGACGAGCGTGTGGAACGCCGGCAGCTGGATCGTCGCTCCGCCGACCGACCCCGCGAGGGCCACCGCGATCAGGCCGGCCACACGGGACACCGCATTGTTCACGGCCGAAGCGATCCCCGCCCGGCCGGAGTCGACCGCCCCGAGAACCGTTGCGGTCAGGGGCGCGACGGTGATGGCCATTCCGATTCCGAACGCGCACACGGCAGGCAGCACCTCCGTCACGTAGTCCGCGCCCGCGGTGATCCTTAGCATCAGCAGGAACCCCGCGCCCGTGACCGCCGGTCCGACCGTCATCAGGAGCCGGGGGCCGACCTTGCCGCTCAACCGACCGAAGACGGCCGCGAGCGCGATGAGCAGGATGCTCGACGGCACCATCGCGAAGCCGGCCGCCGTTGCGCTGTATCCGGCGCCCTGCTGCAGGAAGAGCGCGAGCGCGAAGGTGCCGACCGAGACTCCGCCGTAGATGAACGCCGTTGCGACATTGCCCGCCGAGAAGTCGCGTTGCCGGAAGATGGAGAGAGGAAGCATCGGGGAGGCGACCCGACGCTCCCAGAACACGAACGCGGTGAGTCCGACGGCTCCCAGCACGATCGCCCCGAGGATGACCGGCGAGCCCCACCCGAAGCGACCGCTCTCGATGAGGGCGAACACCGGGAGGCCCAGGCCGACGACGCCGAGCAGCGCCCCCACCCAGTCCACGCGGGCGTCCGCCGTCCTGGCGGAGTCTGCAGGCAGCGCGCGAACCAGGAGAAGGGCCACGGCGATCGGCACCAGGTTGATCGCGAAGACCCATCGCCACGAGAGCGTGTCGACGAGGACGCCGCCGACGATCGGCCCCGCGATGCTCGCCAGGCTCGTGATCGCCGTCCACACGCCGATCGCGCGAGCCTGGGCGGAGCCCTGGAATGCGCTCAGGATGAGCGCGAGCGAACTGGGCACCAGCAGCGCTCCGGCGATCCCCTGAAGACCGCGGGCGACGATGAGGATCTCCGCGGTGGGCGCGACGGCGCACGCGATCGACGCCACCCCGAACCCGAGAAGGCCCCACAACAGCACGCGCTTGCGCCCGAAGAGATCAGACAGCGATCCCGCGAGAAGGATCACCGAGCCCAGCGTCAGCAGGTAGGCGTCCACGATCCACTGCTGCGCTGCGAGGCCTCCACCCAGTTCGCGCCCGATCGCCGGCAGCGCCACGTTGACGACGCTGCCGTCCAGGAAGGCGATGAAGGTCGCCAGAACGGCGACCGCCAGGACGGTGCGCTGCAGTCGGGTATTCCACGTTGTCATTGCTCCTCCGAAGGTGCGAGGTCGTCCCGCTCGCCTGCTCTGACCGGAGACCGGGTGCGGCTGTGACATGCGCGCGGGTATCTCGTCACAAACGAGGAGCGTCGCCGGTCTGAGCATGCGATGCGTCCGGCCGAGCCGTGAGGTAAGAGCGGGAACACCGGGTTTCAGGCGGCCCTTCTCCCCCGTAGGGGCAGCGCCAAGCAGACCACGGCTGGTCCCTCCCGCCGCCGGACGCATCATGCCGACAGCGATCGACGCGCAGGAGGGGCCGATGCGGAACGTCGAGGGGAGCGCCCACCCGGAATGGAGGGTGGGCGCTCCACGACGCGTCCGGCTACCTCAGGATCGCCGTGAGCTCGGTGAACTCCTCGACGCCAGCGCGCCCGAGTTCACGGCCGTTTCCCGACTGCTTGTAGCCGCCGAAGGGGGCGGCGGGGTTGAAGTCGGCACCGTTGATGTAGACCTGCCCCACCTTCAGCTGCCGAGCGACGCGGAGGGCGTGGTCGGCTTCGCCGAACACGGCGGCGGTGAGGCCGTACGACGTGCCGTCGGCGATCGACACCGCGTGCTCCTCGTCCCGGTACGGGATGACCGACAGGACGGGGCCGAAGATCTCCTCCTGCGCGATCTCGGAGCCGGGGTCGACGTCCGCGAAGATCGTCGGGCGGATGTACGCTCCCTGCTCCAGACCGGGGATCCGGCCAGGGCCGCCCGCCACCAGGGTGGCACCGTCGGCGACGCCGCGCTCGATGAAGGCGTTCACGCGCTCCCACTGCGCTTCCGATGCGAGCGGTCCGACCCGCACCGCCTCGTCGGTCGGATCGCCGACGGTGTACTGGTCGAGTGCTCTCACCAGCATGTCCACGACCTCGGCCTGGCGGTGGGCGGGCACCAGAAGCCTGGTCCACGCGCCGCACGCCTGGCCGGAGTTGGTGAAGACGGCGCCCAGCGTGTGCTGGACCGCGCTGTCGATGTCGGCGTCGTCGAGGACGACGTTCGCCGTCTTCCCCCCGAGCTCCAGCGCCACCCGCTTGACCGTCTCGGCCGCGACGACGGAGATCCGCTTTCCGGCCCGGGTGGATCCGGTGAACGAGATCATGTCGACGTCGGTGTGCGCGACGAGCGCCTCGCCGACGACCGGGCCGGTTCCGTAGACGACGTTGAAGACGCCAGCGGGAAAGCCGGCTGCGGCGCTGGCCTCGGCCAGGATCCGGATCGACAACGGCGCGAGCTCGGACGGTTTGAGGACGATGGCGTTCCCGGCCAGGAGCGCAGGCGCCACCTTTGTCATCACTTGCTGCAGGGGGAAGTTCCACGGCGTGATCGCGCCGACCACTCCGACGGCCTCGCGGACGATGGTCGCATTGCCGACCTGTTCGGTCCACGCGATCTGCGGTTCGAGATCGGCGGTCGCCGCCGTGACGAGGGCGGGGAAACCCGCCTGGCCGACCCGGGAGAACGAGATCGGCACACCGATCTCCGCGGTGATGGCCTGAGCGATCTCCTCCCCGCGCTCGGTGAGCACCGCGGCGAGACGTCGCAGCGCGTCGGCCCGCGCTGCGGGGTCTGTGCCCGCCCAGCCGGGGAGCGCGGCGCGCGCGGCGGCGACCGCCCGGTCCACGTCGGACGCCGTCCCAGCGGGAGCGGATGCGACGACGCGTCCCGTCGCGGGGTCGATGACGTCGAGGGTGTCGCCGGTACCCGGGTTTTCCGCGCCACCGATCCAGTGGCCGCGAATGCTGAGGTGATCGTGTGTGTGTTCCATGCATCCACGATCGCTCCGCGTCACGAAGGCAACCAGGCCAGGTCTGTCCGGGTCTCCCTACCCGGGTATGCGCCGTCCCCCGATAAGCCCGGCATGGCCGGACGAACACACGGACACGAGGATCGAATCATGGATCGTAACCAGCTCGCCGACTTCCTGCGGTCGCGCCGCGATGCCCTCCGCCCGGAGGATGTCGGCCTGATCTCCGGCTCGCGGCGCCGCACCCCGGGCCTTCGCAGGGAGGAGGTCGCCGCGCTCAGCGGCATCTCCGTCGACTACTACAACCGGATCGAGCAGCGACGTGGCCCGATCCCGTCGGAGCAGGTGCTCGCGGCCTTGGCGCGTGGCCTCCACCTGACGCTGGAGGAACGAGACCATCTCTTCCAGCTCGCCGGGCGCCCGGTGGCCCGTCGCGTCGCACGCACCGATCACGTCAATGCCGGGCTCATGCGGGTGTTCGACAGGCTGCAGGACACGCCGGCGCAGGTCGTGAACACGCTCGGGGAGACGCTCCTCCAGACCCCACCGGCGGTTGCCCTCCTCGGTGACGAGACGTCGCACTCCGGCCCGGCGCGCAGCCGTGTCTATCGGTGGTTCACGGACCCCGATGCGCGCCGCACGGCGCCCCCGGAGGACCATCCGCGACACGGCAGAGCGCTGGTCGCGGGGCTCGCGGAAGCCGCCGCCGAAGGAGGGCCGGGCTCCGGTGCCGCGGCGTTGGTCGAAGCCCTCCACCACCGGAGCGCGGAGTTCCGCTCGATCTGGGACGAGCATCCCGTCACCGGCCCCTACTGTGCGCCCAAGCGTTTCATCCACCCGGAGCTCGGCGAGCTGGACCTGTACGGGCAGACCCTCCTCGACCCCGATCAGTCGCAATCGCTGATGGTGTTCACGGCCGAGCCGGGCAGCCCCAGCAGCGAGAAGCTGAAGCTGCTCTCCGTCATCGGGGCCCAGCGACTGTGAGGGGATGCGGTGCCGCTCACTCCACGAGCTTGCCGGCCGACGTCACCTCGTGCATGTGCTCCGCGATCTCGTGCGGGATGGTCGGGATCGACTCGGCCTCCACCTGTCCGGGGCCCGACCAGACGAAGTTGACGCGGAGCGCGGGGTCGAGGGCGGGGAAGTCCGATCGGTTGTGCGCGCCGCGCGTCTCGCGGCGGGCGAGCGCTCCGTCGATCGTCGCGCGTGCCGCGAGCAGGCTCGCTCGCAGATCGAACGCGTGGGCCACGTCCGCGAAGCCCGCGATGTCCGGGTGGACGCCGATACCGGCCTCGCGATCGGCGACCTCGGCAAGCGCGTCGAGCCCAGCACGGAGTCCGTCCTCGTCGCGCACCACGCCCGCGTGCGCGGTCATCGTGTCGCGCACCGCGCGCTGGAGCACGCGGACGTTCTCCTCGCCGTCGGCGGCCAGCACGGCGTCCAGCTCCTGGCGGGCCTCGGCCAGCGCCCGTGGCGAACGACCCACCCGGTGCAGCCCCGTCGAGTGCCGGTACGCGGCCTCGCCGACGAGACGCCCGTAGACCAGGAGCTCGATGAGCGAGTTGCCGCCGAGCCGGTTGGCGCCGTGCAGTCCGCTGGAGGCCTCCCCGATCGCGTACAGCCCGTCCACATCGGTGCCGTGGTCCTCGGGCCGGACCCAGACTCCGCCCATCGAGTAGTGCGCGGTGGGCGCGATCTCGATCGGATCCCGGGTGATGTCGACCATCTGCAGCTCGAGGAGGGTGTGGTAGACCCGCGGGAGCCGCGTCATGATCGTCTCGCGCGGCAGGTGCGACACATCGAGCCAGACGCCTCCGCGCGGAGTGCCGCGGCCCTCGGCGATCTCCGTGTACGCGGCGAGCGCCACGCGGTCGCGCGTCGACAGCTCCATGCGCTCCGGGTCGTAACGCGACATGAACCGCTCGCCGAGTGCGTTGCGGAGGATGCCGCCCTCGCCGCGCGCGGCCTCCGACACGAGGGTGCCTGCGGCGTCGGCCGGCTCGAGCAGCCCGGACGGGTGGAACTGGACGAGCTCGGCGTCGCGGATCCGCGCGCCTGCCTCGAACGCGAGCCTCCAGGAGTCGCCGGTGTTCTCATCGCGACGGGACGACGAACTGCGCCAGACGCGGTTGTGTCCTCCCGCAGCGAGGATCACCGCGTCCACGAGGAAGACGTACCGCTCCCCGGTCTGGAGGTCGAAACCATAGGCGCCGAACACCGCGTTCTCGTCGGTGAGCACCCGCGTGATGTAGACGGAGTCCATGATGCGCACGCCGGAGCGGTCGGCCTCCCGCAGCAGCGTGCGCTGCAACTCGAGCCCGGTGTAGTCGCCGGCGAAGGCCGTGCGCCGATAGGTGTGCGCGCCGAAGAACCGCTGTGAGATCCGGCCATCGTCCTCACGGGCGAAGTTCATGCCGTAACGCTCGAGGTCCTCGATGCCACGGCGCGCCTCGCGGGTCACGATCTCGACGGTCCGGGGGTCACCGAGGAGGTAGCCCTCCTTGAGCGTGTCGGCCGCGTGCTGCTGCCAGGAGTCCTCGGGATCGATGGTCGCCAGCGCAGCGTTGATCCCGCCCGCGGCGAGGGAGGTGTGGGCGTCGGCCCTCGGCCGCTTGCCGACGACGAGCACATCGCCTCCGCGCTGCGCGACCTCGATCGCGGCCCGGAGACCCGAACCTCCCGCGCCGATCACCAGAACCGACGTCGATATCCTGCGCTCCTGCTTCGTGCTGCCGCTCATCGGCCTACTCCCTCTTCTCCCTGGTCGCGGACATCCGTCTGCTCCCAACCGGAGGGGTCTTCCTCCGTCACACACTGAGACCGTTCTGCGCGGCGATTTGTGACCGCGCTGTCACGAATCGCCGACCGCGCCGGTCAGAGCTTCCGTACGCGCAGTCCGCGCACACCAGAGAAGGAGAAGTCAGCATGTCCAGAATCGTCGTCATCGGGGGCACCGGCTTGATCGGTTCCAAAGTCGTCAGCAGGCTGATCGAGCACGGGCACGACGCCGTCGCCGCGTCACCGAACTCGGGGGTCGACACCATCACCGGCGAGGGCCTGGACGCCGCGCTCGCCGGCGCGTCCACGGTGCTGGACGTCTCGAACTCGCCGTCGTTCGCCGACGACGATGTGATGGCGTTCTTCACCACCGCGACCACGAACATCATCGCCGCGGCGAAGAAGGCGGGCGTCGGCCACTACGTCGCCCTGTCCGTCGTGGGGTCCGAGCGGATGACCGACAGCGGCTACATGCGAGCCAAGGTCGCCCAGGAGAAGCTGATCGCCGGCAGCGGGATCCCGTACTCCCTCGTCCACGCGACCCAGTTCTTCGAGTTCGTGACGAGCATCGCGGCCTCCGGGACGGTCGGCGACGAGGTGCACCTTTCGCACGCGCAGATCCGCCCGATGGCCGCCGAGGATGTCGCGACGGCCGTCGCGCGGGTGACCGCGCACGAGCCGCTGAACGCGACCCTCGAGGTCGCCGGTCCCGAGCAGTTCGGGCTCGACGACCTGATCCGCACCGGCCTGGCGTTCCGCGGCGACCCGCGAACCGTCGTCGCCGACCCCGACGCGCTCTACTTCGGGCAGCGGCTCACCGACGACATGCTGCTCCCGGGCCCGGACGCGACGATCGCCGAGACGCGGTTCGCGGACTGGCTGCCGGACAACCCGCCGCCGGCACCCCGCGCGGCGAACTGACGCGACCGTCCGGTCGCGCCGACGGCGGCCTCGCTCCTGACACGCGAGGCCGCCGTTTCCGCGCCGAAACGCGATGCGTCAGGACGGCTTCGCGACCTACCGGACGAGGTCCGCGTACCGCGGATCGGACGCGATGAAGGCGGCGACGACCGGACAGACCGGTGTGATCGGCCTTCCGATCTCGCGGATATCGTCCAGGACGTCGGCGATGAAGTCGGCCGCGACCCCCCGGCCTCGGAAGGCCGGTTCGACGTAGGTGTGGTAGATGACGTAGCGCCCACCCTCGTCGTGGTAGGCGATGGTGGCGATCTCGCGGTCGCCCAGCACGGCGACGAAGCGCTGCTCGTCGACGCGGTGCAGTACGGCGACCTCCTCATCCGCGTCGGTGGACGGAAGGTCCAGGTCGCGCGCCCCGCCCGTCGTCACCTCATCGACGAGGCGAGCGGTCCCTTCGTCCAGGAACCCGAGCCCGTCCGGGTAACCCGCCGCATCCGCGTACTCCATTGCGCTGCGCTCGTTGAGGTCGTTCATCGTCTGCCCTTCTCGTTGGTGCCGCGCCTGCGTGGCGATCGACTCATTCGTTCGCCAGCCAAGACAGCGCTGCGGCCGCCGATGTGACGGCGGGCGACTGGGGAGCCGCGTCGAATGCCCGGAGCCCTACGGAACGACGTGGTCGCCGAGGAGGATGTCGAGGGCGTCCGCCAACGCGCGGCGCCGCTCCTCGTCGAGCGGCGCGAAGAGCTCGTCCAGCGTGCCGGAGGCGACGGCGCGGCCGTCCTCCAGCGCGGCGCGCCCGGCGTCGGTGAGCTCGTGCTCGATCCGGCGCCCGCGGCCGGCGGAGCGCACGATCAGCCCGCGCTCCACCAGTCGGTTCGCCAGCGTGCCGAAGGCCTGGTCGCTCTGGAAGGTCGCAGCGGCCAGGTCGTGGCCCGACGCTGCCGGCATGCGTGCGATAGCGCGGAGCGCATCCCATTGGACGAGGCTGACGCCCACCGGGCGGAGGCGGGCGTCCATGGCGCGGTGGTTGCGGTACTGCGCCCGCTTGATCGCCAGCCCGAGCGCTTCGAGATCCACGGTCATGGTGCTACCGTATCAATATTCGTAGATAAACATGTTGATACAGGGAGTTCGCATGACCACCCGCCTTCCCGCCCACCTGCCGCTGACCGATGTCGGCGACTCCTCCTCGCGCACCGCCCTCCTGCTGCACGGGGGCGGAGGTCCGCGCACGATGGCGCCTCTCGTCGCGCACCTGACCCCGTCCATGCACGTGCTCGCACCGACGCATCCCGGCTGGGACGGGACGACGCTCCCGGAGACCATCGCCTCGGTCGCAGACCTCGCCGCCGGCTACCTCCGGCTCCTCGTGGACCGCGGCGAGTCCGACGTCGTCATCGTCGGCTCCTCCCTCGGCGGCTGGATCGCCCTCGAGATGGCTCTGCAGGCGGCGACCGACCACCGGTCCTCGGAGCTCCTGGCCGCCGTCGTCGTGATCGACGGCGTCGGCGCGGTGATCGAGGGCGAGCCCATCGCCGATTTCTTCGCCCTCGACGCCCGCGGCCTCGCCGAGCGCGCCTGGCACGACCCGGAGCGCGGGTACGTCGACCCCGCGGGCCTCACCGACGAGCAGCGCGCCGTCCAGCTCGGCAACGGCAGGACGATGGCGGTCATCGCCGGTTCCGGGATGGCCGATCCGGCACTGCTGGGGCGGCTCACCGCCCTGAGCGTCCCGACACTGGCGGTGTGGGGCGAAAGCGACAGGATCGTCACCCCGGGCTACGGACAGGCGCTCGCCCGGGCGATCCCCGGGGCACGGTTCGCCGAGATCCCCGCGGCGGGCCACCTTCCCCAGCTCGAGAACCCCGAAGCGACCTGGCCCGTCCTGGACTCGTTCCTCGCGTCGCTGCCGTAGCGGGCCGTCACGCGAGCAGCGCCAGCGGGGACTGCAGCAGTTCGGTCAAGGTGGCAAGGAAGCGACCGGCGGCGGCGCCGTCGATGATGCGGTGGTCGCACGTGAGGGTGTAGCGGAGGCGGCGACGGGCGGTGACCTCGCCGTCGGTGAGGGTCAGGGTTTCGTGAGCACTCCCGACCGCCAGGATCGCACCCTGGGGCGGGTTGATGATGGCGGTGAACTGCTCCACGCCGTACATCCCCAGGTTGCTCACGGTGAAGGTGCCTCCGCTCATTTCGTCGGCGGTGAGGGCGCGGTCGGCAGCGCGCTGGGCGAGGGCGCGGGTCTGCCCCGCGATGGCCGAGAGGCTCGACGTGTCGGCGGCGCGGACGACCGGGACGACCAGGCCGCTCGGCGCGTCCACGGCGACGCCGACATCCACTCGGCCGTGCAGCAGGGTCTGGCCGCCGCCGTCGGGCGCGTACGAGGCGTTGAGGGCGGGGTGCTCGCGGAGGGTGAGGGCGACGGCCTTGACCACGAGGTCGTTGACGGAGATCTTCACGCCCGGGCGGGCGGCGTCGTTCAGGCGGACGCGCAGGGCGAGCAGCTCGGTGACGTCGGCGGAGGCGGTCGCGGTGAAGGCGGGGACGGTCGTGGCGCTCTCGGTGAGCCGGGCGGCGATCGCGCGGCGGATGCCGTCGAACGGGACGCGGGTGACGTCGTCGGTGGCGGACGGGGCGGGTGCGGGCGCCGGCGCCGGCGCGGTCGGCGCCGTTGTCGATGCGTCCGCGCGCGTCCGCGGCTCCCCGGCAGACGGACGGGGCGCTGCGGCGGCCTCCGCCTCGGGGAGGTCCGCGCGAACGATCCGGCCGCCGGGGCCGGATCCTGCGATCGTGGCGAGGTCGATGCCGCGCTCCTTGGCGATCCGCCGGACCACCGGCGTCGCCAGCCGGCGCCGATCGTCGGCGGCACGCGGCTCCGGCGCGGGAGGAACGGCCTCCGTCTCCGGATGCTCGACGCCGTCGTCCAGGCGCGCGATCGGGGTGCCGATGGCGACGTTCTCGCCCTCCGGGACGAGGATCTCCGCGAGCACCCCGGCGTCGTACGCCTCCTGCTCCATCAGCGCCTTGTCTGTCTCGATCTCGACGAGGACGTCCCCCGGCGCGACCGGGTCGCCCGGCTGCTTGCGCCAGAGCGCGATGGCGCCCTCCGTCATGGTGTCGGACAGGCGCGGCATGAGGATGTCGATCATAGTGTTCCTTCGGGGTCAGCGGGGTCAGCGGCGCCGGGCGACGGCGTCCAGGGTTTCGCGGATGGCGGCGACCGCGTCGTCGACGGAGGGCAGCGCGGCGTCCTCCAGCGACTTCGCGTACGGCATCGGCACCTCGGCCATCGCCACGCGGCGCACGGGGGCGTCCAGCCAGTCGAAGGCGCCGTCGCTGATCGTCGCGGCTATCTCGGCGCCGATGCCGTAGGTGAGCCAGTCGTCCTCGAGGGTGACGGCGCAGTTCGTCTTCCTCACGGACGCGACGATGGTGTCCCTGTCCAGAGGGCGCAGGCTGCGCAGGTCGACGACCTCCACGTCCACGCCCTCGGCGGCGAGCACCTCCGCTGCCTGGAGGGCGACCACCGCCATCCGCGAATAGGCGACGACCGTGATGTCGGACCCCTCCCGGGTGACCGCGGCACGACCGATCTCCGCGGGGGCGATGTCGTCGGGCACCTCGCCCGTGGAGTTGTAGAGGGCGAGGTTCTCGAGGACGAGGACGGGGTCGTCGTCGCGGATCGCGGCCAGCATGAGCGCCTTCGCGTCCGCCGGCGTGGCCGGGGCGACGACCTTCATCCCCGGCACGAACGCGTAGTAGAGCTCGATGTTCTGGGAGTGGGTGGCGCCGAGCTGCTGGCCGCCTCCTCCCGGCGTCCGGATGACGAGCGGCACCCGCGCCTGGCCGCCGAACATGCCGTAGATCTTCGCTGCGTGGTTGACGATCTGGTCGAGCGCGAGCAGCGAGAAGTTGATGGTCATGATCTCGACGACGGGACGCAGGCCCACCATCGCTGCGCCGATCGCCGCCCCCGTGAAACCCTCCTCCGCGATCGGGGTGTCCCGCACGCGCTTCGGCCCGAATTCGGCGAGCAGGCCGGCCGTGATCTTGTAGGAGCCCTCGAACACCCCGATCTCCTCGCCGATCAGCAGGACATCCTCGTCCCGTAGCATCTCGCTGCGGAGCGCGTCGTGGAGGGCCTGGCGGTAGCTGACGATGCTCACGCGGCGACCTCCGCACGGTCGGCGGAGCGGTCGGCGGGCCGGGGCGCGGCCGGAAACAGCGCCTCCCCCGGCAGCCGCCGCGAGTCATTGGGCACCGCGGTGGCGTAGGTGTAGTCGAACAGGGTGGAGACCTCCGGTTGCGGGCTGGCGTCGGCGAACGCCGCGGCGGCGGCGACCTCGGCGGCGACCTCGCTCTCGATGCCGCCGACCTGCTCGTCGGTGAGCGCGCCGAGCTCGCGCAGGCGGTCCGCGAACGCGGCGACGGGGTCCGCTGCCCTGGCTGCTTCGCTCTCCTCCGGGGTGCGGTACCGGGCAGGGTCGACGACGGAATGGCCCTTCATCCGCCCGGTCAGCGTCTCCAGGAGGTACGGCGTCCCCGCCCGCGCTGCCGCGAGGGCGACCCGCGCGGCCTCGCGCACGGCGACAGGGTCGCTTCCGTCGACGCGCGCGGACGGCATCCGGTACGACGCCGCCCTGCGGTGCAGCTCGGGCTCGGCGGAGGACTGCTCGACGGTGGTCCCCATGCCGAGGCCGTTGTTGTTGACCACGTACACGATCGGCAGGTGCCACAGCGCGGCGATGTTGAGCGACTCGTGGAAGGCGCCGATGTTGGTCGTCCCGTCGCCCATCAGGCACATCACCGCCTCGGTGCCGCCCCGGTAGTCGATCGCGAGAGCGGTGCCGGTCGCCAGCGGCACTTGGCCGCCGACGATGCCGTACCCGCCCATGAAGCGGACACCGGGGTCGAACATGTGCATCGAGCCTCCCCAGCCGCGGGAGACGCCGTCGGTCCGGCCGTACAGCTCGGCCATCGCACGCTCCGGCGAGATCCCCCTGGCGAGCGCATAGCCGTGCTCGCGGTAGTTGGCGTACAGGTAGTCCGACGGTTCGAGGGCGCTCATCAGGCCGACGACGGTCGCCTCCTCGCCGAGGTTCAGGTGGCAGTAGCCGCCGATCTTCGCCTCGGTGTACGCGCGGGCCGCGCGCTCTTCGAACCGCCGGATCAGCAGCATCTGCCGGTAGAACGCGCGCAGGTCGTCCTCGGAGGGGGAGGGAGCGGCGGGTTCGGCCGCCTGGCGCGCCTTGCGTGGTGTTGGCATCGGGATTCTCCTCGTCGCGCGGGGGTCGCCCGCGCAAAAGAATGAAACGAAAACCGTTTCATTATAGGCTTGATGTCGAGACGACGAGACGAGGAGGAAAGCCGATGCACGAGGCGCCCACCGCCGACGCCCCCGAGCGCAGGCGCGGACGACCCCCGGCGGCCGAGCGGGAAGGGCGGCGCGACGACATCCTGGATGCGGCCGTCCGGCTCTTCGTCCGGGACGGCTTCGAGCCGGTCACGCTCGACCGGATCGCCGCCGCGGCGCACGTGGCGAAGCGCACGATCTACAGCCGGATCGGCGACCGCACCGAGGTCTTCCTGGCCGCCGTCGAACGCCTCCGCGGGCGTGCGCTGCGCCTGTCTCCGACAGCCGGCCTGGAGGAACTCGCGCGGGCGATCGTGCTCACCCTGCACTCCGACGACGCCATCGGCCTGCACCGGCTCGCGATCGGCGAGTCCCATCGATTCCCCGACCTCGCCGTCCGCTTCTACGACGACGGCCCGCTCAGCTACATCGCGGCCCTGCGTTCGCGGCTGCCTGACGGCGAGGCCGACCGTGCGGAGGCGCTGTTCGCGCTGCTCCTCGGCGAGCCGCACCGCCAGCGCCTGCTCGGCCTGCGGCCCGCTCCGGATGCGCCCGCCGCCGCGGCGCACGCGCGCGCCGCCCTGAGCGCGCTCGGGCTGCCGGCCACAGAGCCGGAGGGCGGCCGATGAGCGCTCGGACGGTCGGCTTCATCGGCCTCGGGATCATGGGGGTCCCGATGGCGACGAACCTGGTGCGAGCCGAGTTCGACGTCGTGGTGTGGGCGCGCTCCGCAGCGCCGGTGGACGAGCTGGTGTCGGCCGGCGCCCGGGCCGCCGACGACGTCGCCGGTGTGTTCGAGGCCGCCGAGACGGTGATCCTGATGCTGCGCGACGAACCGGCCGTGGATGCGGTGCTCGCGCGGGGTACGCCGGCCTTCACCGCGCTGGTCGCCGACCGGACGGTGGTGCAGATGGGCACCTTCACGACGGCGTTCTCTACCGCGCTCGCGGCGGAGATCGCGGCGGCGGGAGGCCGGTACGTCGAGGCGCCGGTGTCCGGCTCACGCGGACCCGCGACCGACGCCACGCTGGTCGCCATGCTGGCGGGCGACTCGGATGCGGTGGCGCACGCGGAGCCGGTGGTCGCGACGATGTGCGCGCAGTCGTTCCGCTGCGGACCCGTGCCGAGCGCCCTGGCGATGAAGCTGGCCGTGAACACGTTCCTCATCACGATGGTGACGGGGCTGGCCGAGACCTTCCACTTCGCCGGGCGCAGCGGCGCAGACACCGAGGTGCTCCGCGAGGTGCTGAGCGCGGGCCCGATGTCCTCCGTCGTGTCCCGCGGCAAGGCCGACAAGCTCATCGACGGGGACCTGTCCGCGCAGGCCGCGATCGCGGATGTGCTGAAGAACGCCCGGCTGGCCGAGGACGCCGCCCGCGCCGCCCGCTCGGCGCATCCGCTCATCCGGGCCAGCAGGGAGCTCTACGAGGAGGCGGAGGCAGCAGGCCTCGGCGGACTCGACATGATCGGCGTCATCGCCGCGCTCGAGGAGCGCGCGGGGGCCGACCACGAGGAGTCCACCGCGTAGGGTGGAGTCCACACGTGACACGGGGTGCCCTGCGGGGCTGAGATCACACCCGTCGAACCTGATCTAGCTCGTACTAGCGAAGGGATGTCGCGCATGACGCGCACGCCGGAAAACCTGACCGACACCACCATCGAGACGTGGCAGGCGGTGAGAGCCGCCGGGCCGCTGGTGCAGTGCCTGACCAACGCGGTGACCACCAACTTCACCGCGAACGTGCTGCTCGCCCTCGGCGCGGCACCCGCCATGGTCGACATCCCCGGAGAGGCGGGGCCGTTCGCCGCCGTCGCGTCCGGGGTGCTGATCAACCTGGGCACACCGGCCGCCGAGCAGCGCGAGGCGATGCTCGAGGCCGCGCGCGCGGCCGGCGCCGCTGGGACGCCGTGGGTGCTGGATCCCGTCGCGATCGGCGTGCTACCCGTGCGCACCCGCCTCGCCGGCGACCTGCGCGCGCTGCGACCGGACGTGGTGCGCGGGAACGCGTCCGAGATCCTGGCGCTGGACGGCTCCGGCGCCGGAGGCCGGGGCGTGGATGCCGCGGACGCCGTTGACGACGCGGTCGCCGCGGGCCAGCGCGTCGCACGGGCGAGCGGAGGCGTCGTCGCGGTCTCCGGTCGTATCGATGCGGTGACCGACGGCGAGCGGGTCGTCCGGCTGGGCAACGGGCACGAGCTGCTGACGAAGGTGACCGGTGCCGGGTGCGCCCTGGGCGCGGTGATGGCCGCCTTCGCCGGGGTCGCCGAGGACCGGCTGGCGGCCACCATCGCCGCGATCACGGTCTACAACGTCGCCGCCGAGCGCGCGGCGGAGCGCAGCGCGGGGCCGGGCAGCTTCGCGGTGGCGTTCCTGGACGCGCTCGCCGGGCTCGACGCCGACACGCTGCGCGCACGGGCGGTGATCGCGTGAACGCCGATCTCTCCGTGTACCTCGTGACCGATTCCGGCGCGGCCGCCCGAGCCGGGCACGACGTCGTGGATGTCGTCCGTTCGGCGGCTTCCGGCGTGACGGCCGTGCAGATCCGTGAGAAGGACGCGACGGCGCGCGGGTTCCTCGACACGGTGCAGCGGATCTCCGCGGTGCTCCCCCGCGACGTCGCCGTCATCGTCAACGACCGCGTCGACGTCTTCCTCGCCGCACGGGCCGCGGGCGCCCGCGTCACCGGTGTGCACATCGGGCAGTCCGACCTCCCGCCCGGGGCGGTGCGCGCGCTGATCGGGCCGGACGCGGTGCTCGGGCTGAGCGCCTCGACGCCGGCGGAGCTTACCGCGGCGGCCGTGACCGGGGTCGTCGACTACGTCGGCATCGGCGCGCTGCACACGACCTCCACGAAGCGGGACGCCCCTCCCGCGCTCGGCCACGCCGCGTTCGCCCGGCTGGTGGCCGCGAGCCCGCTGCCCGCGGTCGCGATCGGCGGGGTGACGGCCGCCGACCTCCCCGCGCTGCGCCGCGCCGGCGCCGCCGGGGCCGCGGTCGTCTCGGCGATCTGCGCCGCAGACGACCCGGGTCGAGCAGCGCGGGAGCTGCGCACTCTCTGGGACGCCTCGTGATCCGGCAGGGACGGGCGGTGCCGCGGGTGCTCAGCATCGCCGGAACCGACCCGACGGGCGGGGCCGGCACCCAGGCCGACCTCAAGAGCATCGCGGCCAACGGCGGCTACGGCATGGCCGTCGTCACCGCGCTCGTCGCGCAGAACACGCAGGGCGTGCGATCCGTGCACGTGCCGCCCGTGGCGTTCCTGGAGCAGCAGCTGGACGCGGTCTCCGACGACGTCGAGATCGACGCCGTCAAGATCGGCATGCTCGCCACCGCCGAGGTGATCCGGGTCGTGGCCCGGTGGCTGGACCGCGTCCGGCCGCCGATCGTGGTGCTGGACCCGGTGATGGTCGCGACGAGCGGCGACCGGCTGCTTGAGCCGGACGCCGAGGAGGCGCTGCGAGCCCTGGTCTCGCGCGCGGACGTGGTGACCCCGAACGTGCCGGAGCTGGCCATCCTCGCGGGCGAGCCGGCGGCGACGACATGGGACGAGGTCCTCGCCCAGGCCCGACGCGTCGCCGCCGAGCACAGCGTGCGTGTCCTGGCGAAGGGCGGCCACCTGGACGGCGAGGCACTCATCGACGCGCTGGTGGAGCCAGAAGGCGTCTCCGGCCCGACCGTGACGGCGTTCCCCGGTGCCCGCATCCACACGAACAACACGCACGGGACGGGATGCTCGCTGTCATCGGCGCTCGCGACCCGCGTCGCAGCGACCGGGGACTGGACGCGCGCCACCGCGGAGTCGAAGCGCTGGCTCGCGGAGAGCATCCAGCACGGGGCCGAACTGGGGGTGGGCGCGGGCCACGGGCCGGTCAGCCACTTCGCCGGCCTCTGGGCCCGCGGCGGGACGACCGTCCCCGACCCCGCTGGGCTGGAGGCGCTGTGGTGGGCGGACATCGCCGACGTCCGCGCCGAGATCGACGCCCTGCCGTTCGTGCGGCGGCTCGGCGACGGCACGGTGAGTCGGGACGCATTCCGCTGGTACCTCGCGCAGGATGCCCTCTACCTGCGCGACTTCGCCCGCGCCCTGGCCGAGGCTGCGCGGCTCGCGCCGACGTCGGCGGAGCAGGCGTTCTGGGCCGGATCGGCACAGAACGCGATCGCCGAGGAGCTCCGGCTGCACGAGAGCTGGATCGGTGGGGAGACTCTCGCGGGCACCGCCCCAGGCCCGGTCACGACCGCGTACGTGAACCACCACCTGGCCGCCGCCGCGCGCGGCGACTACCGGGTGCTGGTCGCCGCGCTGCTGCCGTGCTTCTGGCTGTACCGGGACCTCGGGGAGCGGCTGCAGGCGCAGTCCCACCCGCAGCATCCCTACCGGTCGTGGCTGGACGCGTACGCGGACCCGGCGTTCGCCGAGGCGACACGGCAGGCGGTCAGGATCGTCACGCAGGCCGCGGCGGCGGCTGACGAACGGACGCGCGGGGCGATGCTCGACGCGTTCCGCCGGTCCGCCGTGCACGAGCGGGAGTTCTTCGCCGCGCCGCTGCCGGTCAGCTCGGCGGCTCGCCCCGGGGGCGGCCGGGACAGGCGGGAAGCGCCCAACCCCTCGTCGTCCAGTGCAGCAGCGGCAGCAGCAGCCAGTTGAGCACCGCGACCAGCAGGATGGCGTTGACGCACACCGTGACCGGATGCGGAAGCAGCCGGTCGGCGAGCGGCGCGAGGACGAGGTTCAGCAGGAGGCTGACGGGGAGGACGCCGGCGAGGGTGACGACCCCGCCGCGCCACGTCCCCGGCCGCAGCGGCGGTCTCACTCCTGCCCGAGCCGATCGCGCCAGCTCGGCTGCAGCAGGCGGACGCCGGCCTCCCGCATGCGCGCGTTGCTGACGGGCCGCCCGATGTCGCCGGTCGTGGTGACGGCGGTTTCCGGCGCTCCGAGCGCGCGGGCGAAGACGGGCACCCACGCGGTTCCCGGCGCGGGCTCGTCGTCGACGACGTTCCATGTCCCGGCCTCCCAGGCGAGTGCCCGGAGGGCCACGGCCGCGGCGTCCTCCACATGGACGAACGACCCCACCGTCTCGGTGGCGGGGAGTCGCCCCTCGCGGGCGGCGTCGGCCGTGCGGCCGTCGCGGGCGAACCACGTCCCCGGGCCGTAGAGCTGCCCGAACCGCAGGACGACGCCGATCGGCATCCGCCGCACCGCCTCCTCCAGTGCGACGACGCCCCGGATGGTCGTGCGCCGCGGCTCGGGCGCCTCGATGTCCAGGGGGTCGTCCTCGGTCGCCGGGCGCGTGCCGGAGGGGTACACCCACGAGATGCTCTCCGCCACCATCCGCTGCACACCGGCCGCGATCGCGGCATCGACGAGGTTCCGTGTGCCGGCCTCGCGCAGCCGGGAGTTGCTCGCCGGGTCGCCGCCGGCGAGGTCGGTGAGCAGGTGCACGACGGCGTCGGGGCGGGCCTCGGCGATCGCACCGGCCACGGCGGCCGCGTCGTACGCGTCCGCGACGACGGGCATCGCGCCCGACGACGAGACGATCTCGGCGCCCCGCGCCGAGCGCGTCATCCCCACGAGCCGGTGCCCGTCTTCCAGGGCGCGCCGGGTGAACGCACGACCGAGCACACCGGAGGCGCCCGCAACGAAGATCTTCATCTCTCTCCTTCTGTGGTGTCCGCCTCCAGGCTAGAAACCTCCTGGACCAGAAGACAGGGCCAGTGGGCGCGCAATACAGTGGTCCAGTGGACACGGTGCTCACGCTCGATCCTGCGCTGCCGAAACGGCGTGGCGTGGAGGAGGCGATCCGGCGGGCGGTGGAGACGGGGTCGCTCGCCGTCGGCGCCCGGCTGCCGTCCGCACGCGATCTGGCGGAGGACCTCGGCGTCGCCCGCGGGACCGTCGTCTCGGCCGTCGACGACCTGGTCGCGGAGGGTCTACTGGAGGCGCGGCCGCGCTCCGGTGTCTTCGTCGCCCGCGAGGCGGGAGCGGGCGTCGTCCCCGTCCCGACGGTTCCCGCGCCGCCGCCGCGCCTCGACCTGCGACCCGGCCGCCCGGAGTCCGGGTCGTTCCCTGCGACCCGCTGGGCCGCCGCGATGCGCAGAGCCGTGGCCGGCCTCCCGGCCGAGCCGGACGACGACGGAGCGGGCAGCGCGCGCCTGCGCTCCGAGCTGGCCGCCTACCTGGCCAGAGCCCGCGGCGTGCAGGCCGCCCCTGACTCGATCGTGGTGACCTCCGGGTACCGCTCCGCCGTCGCCGTCCTGGCGATGTCGCTCCGAAAGCGCGGCGCGGGGCACGTGGCGATCGAGGATCCGGCGCTGCCCGGCTCCGACACCGCGTGGCGGGCGCTCGGCTGGCGCGTGACCGACCTGCCGGTGGATGCGCGCGGCGCCCGGACCGACGCGCTCGACCTCACGATGGACGTCGCGGTGCTCACCCCTGCGCACCAGTTCCCGCTCGGCGGCGCCCTCGACGCGCAGCGCAGGCGCGACGCCGTGCAGTGGGCCCGCCGCGCCAGTGGTCTGATCGTGGAGGACGACTACGACGGCGAGTTCCGCTTCGACCGGCGGCCGGTCGCCGCGCTCCAGCGCGCCGACCCCGAACGCGTCGTCTACGTGGGCAGCGCGAGCAAGACGCTCGACACCCGCCTCCGGCTGGGCTGGCTGGTCGTGCCGCACGAGCTCGTCGCGCCCGTGCGGCACGCGACGCTCGCCCTCACCGGCGGTGTGCCGCTCCTGGACCAGCTCGCGCTCGCCGAGCTGATCGGCTCCGGCGACATCGAGCGCCACATCCGTCGGCAGCGCCGCGAGTACGCGCGCCGCCGAGAGTATCTGCAGGACGCCGCCGCGGCCGTCGGTCTGGCCCTCCCCGGCATCCCGGCCGGTCTGCAGGCCGTCATCCCTCTGCGCGACGGTCTCGGGCCGACCGCCGACCAGGACGGCGTGGTCAGGGCCGGCGGCCTCGTCACGCACGCGCTGCAGCGCTACACCCGCAGCCTCACGCGGCCGCCGGCGCTCGTCGTCGGGTTCTCGACACCGTCGCGAGCGGCATTCGAGCCGGCGATCGACGCGCTCCTCGGCGCGATCGGCGCCGCGCCTCTCCCGCACGGGGAGACGCCACCCGCCGGCCGGCCGGTCACCGCCCCGCCGCGGCCTCCCCGCGCAGGGTCATGACCGCGCTGCCGACGACCGCGACGACCTTGCCATCCTCACGCACGATCTCGCACTGATACTGGCTCACGGTGCGACCCGGATGCGTGCAGCGGGCGGTCGCGGTCAGCGGCCCCGACCAGGCCGGCCGCACGAAGCGCGCGCTCAGGTCGATGCTGGTGAACGACTCGCCCGGCGCGATGACGGTGGAGTGCGCCGTCCCGATCGCGGCGTCGGCGAGTTCGCACAGCAGGCCGCCGTGCACCGTGCCCTGCTGGTTGCCGTGCAGCTCGATGTCGGCTGCGATCCGCACCACGGCGAATCGCTCGTCCACGTCGACGACCTCGAGGCCCAGGAGGCGCGAGATGGCGGTCGGGTAGCGCAGGTGGGTGGTGTCCCCCGGTCGCAGGGTCCCCGCCAGCTGTCGCCGGAGGTACTCGAGCACCGGCAGCGTCGTCTCCGTCACGCATTCCTCCCCGGGGTCGGCAAACAGGCCACACGCTAACACGAGGGTGTGTAATGGTTTTTGCGCAACATCCCATGACAGGGTCATGATGTCGACGTGACGACACGCGCGCGCTGGACCTGGCTGGGCGACCACCTGGCCGTCGACTTCGCCAACACCACGATCGGCCTGGACGGCCGGCGCGAGGAGCTCATCGGCACGGTCGGCGAGTTCCGCGAGTGGATCGCGGCCGAGCCCGCGTGGCTGCCCGCCCTGGACGGCGACGCCATCGACCTGGAGCTGGTGCTGGAGCAGCGCGACGCCACGAGCCGCCTCCTGCGCTGCGCCGCCCTGCAGCAGCCACTCCCTCCCGGCGACGTGGAGCTGGTCAACGCCCGCGTGCGCACGGCCGGCGTCACGCGCCTGCTGACGTCCGCGCCCGGCAGGAGCCGCCTGGCCGCCGGCTCCGGTTTCGCGTCGCTGCTCGGCGTGCTCGCCGCGGCGACCGTCGACCTCCTCGCCCGCGAGGATCTGGCGGCGATCGCCGTGTGCGAGGCGCCGGGGTGCGGCCAGGTCTTCCACCGCTCGCGGCGCAACCAGCGGTGGTGCAGCCCCGGATGCGGCAACCGGGCGCGCGTCGACCGGCACCGCCACCGCAATCCCGTCGCCGGCGGCGGCCTCCCGCGATGATCGACCTCGCCGTCCTCCCGCTCTTCCTCCTCGCCAGCGTGCTGATCTGTGTCGCGCCCGGCACCGACATGGCGTACATGCTCGCGGTGGGCATCAGCGGAGGTCGCGGAGCTGCCCTGCGCGCGTCCGCTGGCGTAGCCCTCGGCGTCCTCGTCTACTCCGTCGCCGTCGCCGCCGGCACCGGCGCGCTCGTGCGGCAGTACCCGTGGACGCTGAACGCCCTGCGGCTGGTCGGGGTCGCCTACCTCGCTTGGCTGGCCGTCGGGGCGTTCCGCGACGCGCGGCGCGGGGCGTCCTTCGGGGCCGGCGCGCGGGAGGGCGCGTGGTTCCGCCAGGGGCTCGTCGTCAATCTCACCAACCCGAAGATGGCGCTGTTCTTCCTTGCGTTCCTGCCGCAGTTCCTCGGCTCGGCCACCTCCAGCGCCGCGCAGTTCATCGTGCTCGGGGTGTGCTTCATGGTGATCGGCTATGTGGTGGACACGGCGGTCGGCCTGCTCGCCGGCACCCTGCAGCGCCGTCTCGCGCCGACCTCCTCTGCCGCCAGGACGCTCAGCCTCATGGCCGGGATCGTCTACCTCTGCCTGGCGGCCGTGGTGGTGGGAGAGCTGGTGACGGCGCTCGGCGCGGGGTGACCGGGCTCAGGACGAGGGCCCGAGCGAGGCGACAAGGCCCTCCGCGAACTGCTCCGTCACCGCGACGATGTCCACATCGTCGGGGTCGAGCAGCCACTGGGTGTTGAGCCCGTCGATCACGGCCACCACCTCCGCCGCCTTGAGGGCCGGGTCGATGCCGGGGTCGAACACGCCGTCGCGCTGACCGTCCGCGATGAGACCCGCGACGATGCGGCGCAGCCGCCGGTACCGCGCGACGAAGTGGTCGTGGGCGACGGCGTCGCGCGGCAGGTTCTCGGCGACGAGGACGGCGAAGAGGCGGACGAGATTGGGGTCGGCGACGTTGCGGCGCGCGGAGGCCGGCAGCGCGCGGATCGCGTCGACGCCGCCGATCGCGGCGAGCTCCTCGGCGAACGCGACCGCGGCCCCGTCCCGGTCGTCGATCACCGCGTCCAGGAGCGCCTGCTTGCTGCCGAAGTAGTAGAGCAGGGCCTGCTGGGTGACGCCGACGCGCGCGGCGATGTCGGCGATGCTCGTGTCGCGGTAGCCGTTCTCCGCGAAGAGCTCGCTGGCGACGTGCACCAGCTCCTCGCGCCGCGAGTCCCCGCGTTCGGTTCCGCGGTGCCGGCCGCGGCGCGATGCGTCCGCCTTCTGGGTGCTCTCCGTCATCCCTCCATTGTGCCCGCTTGCATTTGACTTACCACTCGGTAAAAATAGCTACATGTCAACGACGCCCTGGCCGGACGCATGGACCGGGAACTGGATCTGGTCCGACCGCCCCGCCCTGGCCGGCCCCAGCCGCGAGCACCCCTACGGCGCGGCGGACCCCGCGCGCTTCGACACCCGGGTGCTGTTCCGCCGCACGCTCCGCCTCGACGCCGCCCCGCGAACCGCGCGGCTGCGCATCACGGCGGACTCGGACTACCGGCTGTTCGTGAACGGACGCGAACTCGGCTCCGGTCCGATCCGGCACGCGCCGCGGCGGATCGACTTCGACGAATACCGGCTGGACGGCGCACTCGTCGCCGGCACGAACGTGGTCGCGGTGATCGGGCGGTACCGCGGCCACCCCTCCCCCTGGTGGGAGCCGTCGCCGACCAGCTTCACGCTCGGCGGCGGCTCCCTGGCCGTGGAGGTGGCGGTGGACGATCGCGTCCTCGGCACGGACGCGGACTGGCGTGTGCAGGCGGCCGACGCGTGGACGCCCGCCCCACCGGCCGGATTCCTGGTCACCCAGCCGGAGGAGCTGCTGGACGCGCGCCTGCTCGACCCGGACTGGGCGCAACTCGGCTACGACGACAGCGGCTGGGCTCCGGCGACGGTGCTGCGCGAGCACTCCATCGTCGGGCCGACCGGCCGCACGACACCGGGCGGCGAGCCGTGGGGCGCGCCGCGGCGCAGCCCGGTCCCTGCGCTGACCGGCGACCGCTGCGTCCCCGCGGCCATCGCGGTCGCCGACGGCGGCCCGACGGCGTGGGACGGATCCGCGCTCGGCACCGCCCGGAGCCTCCTCTCCGCCCTGCTCACAACGCCACCGTCCGTCCCGGAGGGCGAGCCAGGCGACCTCATCCAACCGGTCGAGATCCCCTCCGGGCGACGCCTGCTCGTCGTCGACTTCGGCCGGATCGTCAGCGGCAGGCTCGAGCTGCGGTTCGACGCCCCCGCCGGGACCACCGTCGCGGCGTCGTTCCTGGAGGCGCCCACGTCCGCCGCGCTCGACTCCGCCGCCGTGCTCGGCTACATCTGCCGCGGGCACGACGACCGGTACAGGTCCTCCGAGCGGCTCGGCGGACGCTGGCTGGCGCTCCTCGTCGACGCGGGAACCGGCTGGCGGCTGGACGAGGTCGCCGTGCTCGAACGGCTCCGCCCCCGCGAGGCCGTCGACCCGTTCCGCTCCGACGACGCCCGACTTGACCGCATCTACGACGTGGCGCTGCGCACGGCGGACCTGAGCTCCCACGACGCGTACGTGGACTGCCCGACCCGGGAGCAGCGCGCCTGGACGGGCGACTCCGTCATCCACCAGTCGGTCGACTTCGCCGCCAACCTCGACTGGAGCCTCCCGCGCTTCAGCCCCCGGCTCCTCGCCCAGCCGCGCCAGGACGGCATCCTGCCGATGGTCGCCGCCGGCGACTTCGCCACCCCGGCCGTGCCCACCATCCCGGACTGGTCGCTGCACTGGATCCGCCAGCTGCAGCGCCTGCACCTCTACACCGGGGACCGCGCCGCCGTGGCCGAGCTGATGCCCGTGGCCGAGAACGTGCTGCGCTGGTTCGATCGCTTCGCCGCAGCCGACGGGCTGGTCGCCGATGTGCCCGGCTGGGTGCTCATCGACTGGTCACCGGTGCAGGTCGCCGGCCGCAGTGCCGCCCTGAACGCGCTCCTCGCCCGCGCCTTCCTCGACGTCGCCGAGCTCTCCGACGCGCTCGGCGACGCGGGGCGCGCGACCTGGGCCCGGGAGCGGCACGCCGCCATCGCGGCCGGCTTCGACGCGTTCTGGGACGAGCAGCGCGGCGCCTACCGGGACACCATCGCCGACGGCGAGCGCGGGCGATCGGTGAGCGAGCACACCGCGGCGGCGGCGATCTGCGCGGGCATCGTCCCCGAGCACCGGAGGGACGCGGTGCGCCGGCTGCTCCTGGACCGTGCCACCGTCTTCACCCGCAGCCCGCTCGCCGACCACGGCGCGGACGCGCTCGGCCCTGTGGCCGGCACTCCGGTCTCGGTGCGCGAGGCTCCCGACTGGGACACCGAACGGCTCACCGTCGGCGCGCAGCCGTTCTTCCGGGCGATCGTGCACGAGGCGCTCGACCTGCTCGGCGAGAGCGACCGGATCCCCGACCTCCTGCTCGACTGGGACGCACTGCTGGAGGGCGCACCCACCGCCTTCCGTGAGTGCTGGGAGGGCGGATCGTACTGCCACGGCTGGAGCGCAACCCCCGCCCGCGACCTGATCGTCTTCACCCTCGGCATCCGGCCCCTCGAGCCCGGCTGCACGCGGATGCGGATCGCCCCGCGACCCGGACGCCTCACCCGGGCGTCCGGCGCCGCGGCCACCCCGTTCGGCCCGTTACGCGTCGCCGTGGACGGCGACCGGGTCGAGATCGTCTCACCCGTGCCGTTCACGTTCGTGGACCGTGACGGCCGGGAGAGCGAGCACCCCGCGGGAGCCGCGACGACGCGGCTCTGACCCCTGTGCGCACCACCCGGTGCGCCGACGAAAGGAGGCGACGATGCCTTCCCCGCTCCTCGTGATCGCGGCGACCGCCGCACTGACGGCCGGCCTCGGCGTGGCACCCGCCGCGCCGCAGGCCGCCCTGTCCCTCACCTCTCCGCTCGCGCAGCCGGTGTGGCTCTGCCATCCCGGCGACCCCGCCTCGGCCTGCGGCGACGCGACCGGGCGATACCCCGACGGCACCTCGGTTCCGCTGTCGACGACCGTCGCCGCCGGGACCTCGACCACCGTCGTCCAGCCGGCCACCGGCGGTGAGCCACCCGTCGACTGCTTCTACGTCTACCCGACCGTCGATATCCTGCCGAACCCGGCGCTGATGATCGGCTCGGCCGCCCCGTCCGCCCGCGACGACGAGGTGGCCGTGCTGCTCGCCCAGATCGGGCCGCTCACCGGGCTGTGCCGTGTCTTCGCCCCGCTGTACCGGCAGAGCACACTCCTGCAGCTCGCCCTCAGCGGCGCAACCGGCGGCGATCCGTATCCCGGACCGGGCTTCGCGGACGTGCAGCAGGCCTGGGACGACTACTGGACCCACGACAACATCGATCCGGCCACCGGCGAGCGCCGCGGCGTCATCATCCTCGGCCACTCGCAGGGCAGCGTCGCGGTGGAGGAGCTGCTGCAGCACTCGGTGGACGGGAACGCGGCGGCCACGGCGCAGCTCGTGAGCGCCGTGATCCTCGGCGGCCAGGTCCAGGTGCCGATCGACGCGGCGGCGGGAGGAGGGTCCGACCCCGCCTCGACGTTCCAGCGGCTCCCGGTGTGCGGGCCGCAGCCGAGGGGCGTCCCGACGGGATGCGTCATCGCGTACTCGAGCTACGACCAGCCGTCCGGGCGCGCCCCGGTCTCAGGGAGCCTGGCGGCGAACCTCGACGCCGGCCACCGGATCGCGTGCGTCAACCCGAGCGCGGTGCTCAGCGGCGCCACGGCGGATGCCGCGACACCGCTCGACCCGATCCTGCCGACCAGGACGCTCGTACGCGGCAGCCTGATCGCCCCGAACGGCGCGCTCAGCCATCTGCTGATCGGATACACACTGCCCTCCGACCCGACCGGCTACCGCGCCGCCCCGGGCGCCCTGACCGGGCGGTGCGCGTTCGCCGGGGACGCGAACACGAACACCAGCTGGCTCCAGGTGGAGGATCCGGCCGGCATGCTCCCCGACACCTCGACCTCCGCGCTCGGGCTGCACGTCGTCGACTACAACGTCGACCTCGGCGGCCTCCGCGCGCTGCTCGCCGCGCAGACCGCGCAGTGGGCGCAGACCCGATGACCCCTCCCACCCGATGACCGCCTCCCGCCCGATGAGCCCCCAACCCGATGAAAGGAGACCTCCGATGACGGACCAGACCCCCGCGCCCGCCCCGCTCCCCGCCGCCCCCGTTCCCGCGCCGGACGACCTCCGCGACGAGGCCCCCACGGACCCGCAGGCGCGCAGACCCTGGCGGACGGCGTTCCTGGCCGGTATGGCCTCCTACCTCGACGCCGGGACGATCGTCGCGGTCAGCGCGAGCCTCACCGTGTGGAAGGGCCAGTTCTCGCTGGACGCCTGGCAGCTCGGGCTGCTCTCGGCCGCCCTCACCGTCTGCATCGGCATCGGCGCGATCGTCGGCGGCCGCATCGGCGACCGGGTCGGCCGCAAGCGGGTGTACTCGTTCGACCTGCTGCTCTACGCGTTCGGCCTGCTCTGGATCGTCTGCGCTGTCGTGCCGGGGATGCTGTTCATCGGGGTGGTCATCGTCGGGCTGGCGATCGGCGCCGACGTGCCGACCTCCATCACCGTGGTCGGCGAGACCGCGCCGGGCAAGCACCGGGGGCGCCTCGTCACCTTCACGCAGCTGCTGTGGGGCCTCGGTCCGCTGGTCGTCATCCTCGTGGTGCTGGCCGCGTCCGGCTTCGGCGAGTGGATGCCGCGGATCGTCTTCGGCCACCTCCTCGTCCTCGCCCTCATCACCTGGGCGCTGCGCCGGCGGATCGGCGAACCGGAGGCGTGGAGGAATGCACGCTCGACCGGCGCTGTCCGCGAGGGCGTCGGGGTGCTGTTCCGGGGCGGGCTGCTGAAGAGCACCCTCTTCATCATGGCGTTCTACGCCCTGCTGACCGTCGGGACGAACTTCTACGGCTCGTTCGGGCTGTACGCGCTGGAGACGGTCGGCGGCCTGCCCGGACCGACCGCGCTCCTGGTGTCCCTCATCGGAGTGCCCGTCATCCTGATCACCGTCCTGGCGATCATGCGCGCGATGGATGGGGCGGCGCGCCGCCCCATCTTCGTGGTCGGAGCTGTCGTGCAGGTCGCCGCGTGGATCCTGCCGCTGGTGCTCCCCGTCGGTGCCGGGACGCTGGTTGCCGCGTTCGTGACCTACGGCATCGGCACCACGATGGCGGGGGAGGCGCACTACAAGGTGTGGTCGCAGGAGCTGTTCCCGACGGAGCTGCGCAGCACCGCGCTCGGCCTGAGCTTCGGCGCGGCACGCATCGTGTCGGCGATCTCGCTGGTCTTCGTGCCCACCCTCCTCGCGTCGGGGCTGGCCGGGGTGTCGGTGCTGATGATCGTCGTGACCCTCGGCTCCGGCATCCTCGGCATCCTGTTCATGCCGCGCACGCGCGGGGAGTCCATCGAGGCGATCGACGCGCGTCTTCGCCTGACCTCCGGAAGGTGAACGCCGGGTTCCCTGGTGGCGGCACGGGCCGTGTCAGGATGGTTCCGTGCCGCCGGGAGGGCCGGCGGCCCGAGCGGACCGTCCCGTGGGGCGGAGGACGGCGGGGCAAGTGCTCGTGCACGGTCGAAACCTGGGGCGCGGTGGCCGAGCCGCACGGCTGATCGCCGCGATCGTCGCGGGTGCCGCGCTGCTGGCCGTCGGCGCGCCGGCGGTCGGGACCGCGGCGGCGGTACCGGCTGTGTCGGCGGCCGCTCAGGCCGCCTTCGCACCAACGGGCGTCGACGACTTCACGTTCGCGAGCTTCGACGGGGACTACCGGCTCGGGCGGGATGCGGAGGGGCACTCGACGCTGACCACCGTCGAGACGCTCGTCGCCCGCTTCCCGGAAATCGACCAGAACCACGGCATCCGGCGCAAGCTCGTCGAAGACTACGACGGTCATCCCACCGACCTGAAGGTCGTGTCGGTGACCGACGAGAACGGCACGCCCCGTCACTACGAGAGCGAGTCGGACGACGGCATCCTCTCGCTGACCATCGCGGCGGACGGCTACGTGCACGGCGACCAGACCTACGTCATCACCTACCGGCAGACGAACGTCACGCGGTACTTCGCCGACACCGGCCTCGACGAGTTCTACTGGGACACCAACGGGACGGCGTGGGCGCAGCCCTTCGACCGCGTCACCGCCACCGTCCGCCTCGGCGCCGGGCTCGCCGACGCCCTGCAGGGCGAGGCATCCGCGTATCGGGGCGCGCAGGGCGCCACCGACAAGGCGGACGTCGAGCGGACCGACGGCGGGTTCCGCTTCTCGGCGGACCGGCTCGGCCCCGGTGAGAACCTCACGTTCGCGATCGGCTTCGCGCCCGGCACCTTCACCCCGCGCGCGGACGGGCTGTTCGACACCGGCTGGGGCTGGGCCGCGGCGGCCGGTCTGCTGCTCGGCATCCTCGCGCTGATCGGCGGGATCGTCGTGCGGGTACGCCTGCTGCGGGATGCGCCGGGTCGCGGCACGATCATCCCCGAGTACGTGCCGCCGGCCGAGGGCCTGCTGCTCGCTGCCGACGTGACCGGACGCAGCAAGAAGGCGGTCGCCGCGCAGACGCTCGACCTCGCCGTGTCGGGCCGGGTGCGCGTGCTGCAGAGCACGGGGTTCCTCGGCCGCGACAGGTACACGCTCGAGTTCGTCTCGACGGAGGCGACGGGGCGCCAGGCGCTCCGCGACCCGCGCCCCACCGCCGATGAGCTGCAGTTCCTGACGGCGCTGTTCGGGGAGTCGCCGGCGCCGGGCGCGACGCTGGAGCTCGGCTCGTCCAACTCGCGCGTCGCGCGCGGGATCGCCGCCCTTCTGAAGCGGGTGCACAAGGACGCGACGGGATACGGCTACCGCACCACCGGCCCGCGCGGCCCGGTCCGCGCGGTGTTCTTCACCGCGCTGGCGGCAGCCCTGCTCGGGGTGGTCGGCGCGGTGTTCTGCATCGTCGGGGTGTTCGGCGGCGCGCTGCCCTTCATCATCCTCGTCGGCTCCGCGCTGCTGTTCATCGCCACCGCCGTCCTCATCTCGCGGTCGCCGCTGACCGGCAAGGGCACCCTGCTGCGCGAGTACGTGGACGGGCTGCGCATGTACGTGCATCTCGCCGAGGCCGACCGCATCCGCTACCTGCAGTCCCCGCAGGGCGCCGAGCGCGTGCCCGTGGCGGTGGGCGACCCGCGCGAGATGCTGAAGCTCACCGAGCGGCTGCTCCCCTGGGCCGTGCTGTTCGGCGACGAGAAGCAGTGGCTGGACGAGCTGGGACGGTTCTACGAGCAGACCGGCGAGGCGCCCACCTGGTACTCCGGCCAGACCGCGTTCAACGTGGCGGTGCTCTCGCAGGTGGTCAGCGGGATCTCCTCCAGCACGACGATCGCCAGCAGCTCGTCCTCGGGCGGCACCGGGGGCGGCGGCTTCTCCGGCGGCGGGGGCGGCGGTGGCGGGGGCGGCGGCGTCTAGCCTGCCCACGAGTACTCAGAGGGGACGGGACGCGCCGAGCGCCCCGAGACGGAGCGGCGTGTCGCGTCCCCTCCGGCCGCCCTCACGCTGCGACGGGTGTCCGCACCGGCCCTCTCCCCGCCGCGCGGCCGTGGAGCTACCATCGCGCGCGTGAACATCGAAGAGGATGGACGCCCCTCCGTACCCGATCACGTGCGTGAGGTCATCGGTGAACTCGAGGCGGGACGGAACCGGTGCATGACGCACGGGGCGGCACTGTCGCGCTGGTCCTACTTCTGGAGCGTGGTGCTGGTGGCCATCGGTGCGCTCGTCGCGGCCCAGGGCGCCTTCGTGAAGATCTCCGGAAACGCCGGGTGGGTGACCATCGTGTTCATCGTGCTGGGCGTGATCACGTCGGCGGGCACCGGGTTCAACTCGTACTTCAAACCGGGCGAACGATCGCCGAAGCTCACGCGGGTCGGCCTGGACTACGAGCGGAGCCTCACCGCACTGACCAGGCGGCTCGAGAAGGCGGAACGAGGTCTCGACCCGAAGGCGTCGAAGAGCGTCTCGCGCTACACGGCGACGATGGATGTGCTGCTCTCCGACGCGGACGCCGAGCTCGACCGCCTGCAGCGGGAGGAACTCGCCGTCTACGTCGCCGGCCCGACCCGGCTGAAGAGGTCGGTCGCCGCGCGGGTGCGAGCCGAGAAGCACCGGTCGACGCGCTGACGCGACCGCTGGAGCGGGCGGGCGCGGCCGGAGGGGACGCGACAGGCCGCGTCGGCGGACGGCCAACGGCGTGTCGCGACCCCTGAACGGCCCGGGCGGCCCCGGCGGACGAGGCCCGGCCACCGGCCTAGCCGGCGATGTCCAGCACCCAGGTGATGCCGAAGCGATCGGTGAGCTGGCCGTACAGCGGCGCCCACTGCGCAGGGCCGAGCGGCTGTTTCACGGTCGCGCCGTCGGCGAGCGCGTCCCAGTAGCGCTGCAGCTCCCCCGCGTCCTCGCCGCGCACGGAGACGAAGAACGGGTCCTGGCCGCGCTCCAGCGGCAGCTGCGGGTAGACGTCGTACGCCATGATGTGGAAGCCCGCGTCGGAGACGACCTCGCCCCAGACGACGTGGTCGGCGGTCGCCGGGTCCGGGATCCCCATGTCGGCGTAGCTCGCGATGGTGACCCGGCCGCCGAAGACGGACCGGTAGAACTCGAGCGCCGCGCGCGCGTCGCCGCGGAAGTTCAGGTGGGTGGTGACGGTGATGGACACGGGGTCCTCCTCTGGTTCGGTTGCGGCCGGGCGGGTCCGCCGGTCGTGAGACGAGCCTCTCGCCAGTAGCGGCCAGAGCGCGTCCGCTACTCGAGGCAGAATGGACGCATGGCCGGATCGCCCTCGCGGATGCTGACACTGCTGTCGCTGCTGCAGACGCGCAGGGACTGGCCGGGTCCGGTGCTCGCCGAACGTCTCGACGTGAGCGACCGGACGCTGCGGCGCGACGTCGGCCGGCTCCGCGAACTGGGCTACCGGATCACGGCGATCAAGGGTCCCGACGGGGGCTACCGGCTGGATGCCGGGACGCAGCTGCCGCCGCTGCTCTTCGACGACGAGCAGGCCGTGGCGCTCGCGCTGGCGCTGCAGACGGCGGCCTCGGCGGGGACGGCGGAGTCGGACGGCGCTCTCCGCGCGCTCGCCACCGTGCGCCAGCTGCTGCCGGGCCACCTGCGCAACCGCATTGACGGCGTGAGCGTCGTCAGCGTGTCCTCCACGCGGGCGGCGCCGCCGCCTCCGGACGTCGTGGTCGCCGTGAGCGCCGCGGTCGAGGCGCACCAGGTGCTGCGGTTCGACTACCTGTCGTCCGGGCGCGCGACCGGCGACGCCGTGCGGCACCGCGTCGAGCCGCACGGCGTCGGCTTCAGCGGCGGCCGCTGGTACCTCGTCGCCTGGGAGCCGGACCTCGGCGACTGGCGGGTGTTCCGCCTCGACCGGATGACGCCGCGGCTCCCCGCCGGGCCGCGCTTCGAGCGCCGCGAGCTGCCGGGCGGCGGGGTGCGGGACTTTCTCGACGCGCGCTTCCGCGGCTCCGAGCGCGCCGGGGTGTGGCCCTGCGTCGGCGAGGCGGTGCTCGCCCTGCCCGCGCGGGCGGTCGCACCCTTCGTCGAGGAGGGGACGGTCGAGGAGCTGGGCCCGGACCGGTGCCGGCTGACCATCGGCTCCTGGTCGTGGCCGGCGCTTGCCGCAGCCCTCGGCCGCTTCGACGCCGCGATCACGGCGGCGGCGCCGGCGGAGCTGCGGGAGGCGTTCCTGCTTCTGGCCGGCCGGTTCGAGCGCGCAGGGTCGGAATCGGAGGACGGGGAGGAGGCTCCCGCTACGACGCCGAGGCCGTCAGCAGGCGCGCGTCCCCGACGGTCAGCTCCCGGTCGCTGACCACCACGGCGAGGGTGCGCGTCACCGGAGCGCCCGGTCCGATCCGCAGCGGGGCGTCCCACGCCAGCGCCGACCCGACGCCGGGATACTCCGCGACCCGGACGAACCAGGGGTCGTCCGCCTCGGAGGGAGCCCCGAACAGCACGCTCCGCCGCGCTCCGTCGAGGACGGACGTCCAGAGCAGCCACGGCGCGCGGACGCCGTTCACCGCCGACTCGCCCTGCGCATCCCGCGTCCGCACATCGACGTCGGCGGACGGCGCGAACCGCCAGAAGAAGCCGCCGTAGCCGGCATCGGGCCGGCCAAGCGAGCCCGGGCTGTCGAGCGTCACCGGGCCGCCTGCAGCGTGCAGCTCGAAGCGCAGCCCGAGCCGCCACGTGTCGCCGTCGATCGCCTCCCAGGTCCACGTGCGGCTCTCGTGCACCAGGGGCGAGCCGTCCGCGCCGAGCCACTCGAGCCGTTCGCGCACGGTGCCGGGCGCGTTCTCCCCGGCCAGGATCCGGATGCGTCCGTGGGTCCGGCCCCAGCGGTAGCCGCCCGCGCTCGGCCGGTAGTCCGGCCCGCCCCACAGGTTCGCGGCAGGGCCGTCCACCCGCACGCTCGGCATGGCGACGCCGGCGCCGAGGTGCCACGGATGATCGAGCGGAAAGGCGTCCGTCAGCACCGCCCCCGCACGCGTGCGCACCGGGTGCAGGTACGGCCGCGGCGAGAGGGAGGCGGCGAGCGCCTCTCCGGTGCGGAGCACCGCGACCGCGTCCCTCCCCGCGTCCTCGCCGACGGCGAACGCCGCACCCGCCGGCTCGGCACCGTCCCGTCCGTCGACCGCCCAGGGCAGCCCCAGCTCGGTGAACGTCGCCTCGGCGGCGCACGCGCGGGCGATCGCCTCGGCGACCCCGGGGATCACGATGCGCTCGTCCGCTCCCCAACCGACGCTCTCGACGAACCGCTCCGGGATGGGATGCGGCTCCGCAGCGGTGCGAATCGCCTCCAGCACCGCCATGTAGCCTTCCGTGTCGCCGAGGGCGCAGAGCAGCTCGGCACCGTGCTCGCGCGCGTCGAGCAGGTTCTCGAGCAGGTCGGTGCGGCCGAATCGCTCGACACGATCTCCGCCGTGCGCATCCACGATCCGCACCTCGTCGATCACGTAGGAGAAGGTGGCCGTCGCCTCGGAGCCGTGGATCGTCACGAACGGCTCGGCCTCGTTGTCCGGGCCGCAGAGCGTCAGCGCGCAGGTGACGTCCGGCTGCGGAGCCGGTCGTCGCAGCCGCACCACGGTGGTGTCGTCGCTCTCGACGGGGTTGGCGCGGTGCAGGTCCACGTCGATCCAGTCCACGACGCCCGGGTCCTGGGCGCCGGCGACCGTCATCGCCGTGATGACCGCGTGGGCGAACGCGTTGGTGGCGACACCGTCCACGACGTCGATGCCGTCCAGCGTGCGCCTGCCGGCCCAGCGCGAACGCGTGAAGTAGCCGTGGCTGCGCGACCAGACGCCGGCGGCGGTGACGGCGCGCACGTCGCCGAACGCGCCGTCAGCGAGCGCCGACCGCAGCCACGGCACGGCGTGGGAGCCGAGGCTCTGGAAGCCGACCTGGACGAGCCTGCCGGCCGCCGCCGCTGCCGCGCTCAGCCGCTCGAACTGGGCGAGGGAGGTGACCGGCGGCTTCTCCAGGTAGAGGTCGGCGCCGGAGGCGAGCACCCGCTCCGCGAGCTCCAGGTGGGTGTGCAGCGGGGTGGACACGATGACGACGTCGAGGTCGCGCTCGGCCGCGAGCAGCGCATCCAGGTCGGCGTGGACATGCACGTCGGCGGCGAGCTCGCCCGGTGCGAACGGAGCGGGCTCGGCCACGGCGACGAGCCTCGCGCGGCCGAGCCCGGCGAGGCGGGCGAGGTTGCGGCGGTGGATCTCGCCGAAGCCGTGCGCACCGACGAGTGCGACGCGTGCCGGACCGGTGCCTTCGCTCACGGCCACTTCCTCCCGTCGCATCCCGCTCAGGCCTGGCGGGTGCGCGCCTCTCCGCGCTCGGCTCGCTGCCGCTTCGCCGGCACCTGCTCGAGCTCGTCGAGCGCCAGCTTGGCCGTCTCGCGCGAACGCCAGGCGGCGAAGGCCGAGATCAGCGAGAACACCAGCGTCAGCGCGCCGATGACCAGCGGCACCGATGCGCTCCCGGGAGGGGCGATCGCGGTGAAGATGCTGGGCAGGAACCCGGTGAGGAACAGCGCGATGTTCTGCGACACCGCGAAACCGGTCACGCGCGTGCGGGTGGGGAACAGCTCCTGGAAGAAGCTCGCGAAGGTCGCGTTCCACATCTGGTACAGGATGCCGAAGATCAGGATCGCCAGCAGGATCGTCAGCGGCACGTTGTTCGATCCGACCACGAACAGGTAGGCGAAGGAGAGGATGCCCGCGCTCAGCGGTCCGAAGATCATCAGCGGGCGCCGGCCGATGCGGTCGGAGAGCCGGCCGAAGAACGGGATCAGGATGATCGCTACGATGTTCGCGATGACGGGGATCCACAGGTACACCGACGGGCTCATCTTCACCCCGTACGCCGGCTGGGTCGCGTAGGCGGTGCCGAAGACGACCACGGTGACGCCGATCACGTTGGCGAGGCCCATGCACACCGCGCGGAACACCGTGCCGCCGTTCTCGCGGAACAGCTGCGCGACGGGGACACGCGGAACCCGCGCCTCCTTCGCCTCCCGGCGGAAGGCGGGCGTCTCCTCGACGCGGCTGCGGATGATCAGCCCGGCGACGATGACGACGACGCTCAGCAGGAACGGGATGCGCCATCCCCACGCCTGGAAGGCCGCGGGCGAGAGGTAGGTCGACAGCGGGATGAAACTCGCCGAGGCGAGGATGCTGCCGGCCTGGGTGCCCTGCAGGCTGAAGCTGGTGAGGAATCCGCGCCTGCCTTCCGGCGCGTGCTCGACGATCATCGCGCTGGCGCCGCCGAGCTCGCCGGCGACTGCGAAGCCCTGGATGAGCCGCAGTACGACCAGCAGGATCGGCGCGAGCACGCCGACCTGCCCGTACGTCGGCAGCAGGCCGACCAGCAGCGTCGAGATGCCCATCACCATCATCGCCAGCACCAGGATGCGCTTGCGTCCGTACTTGTCGCCGAAGTTGCCGAGCACGAACGCGCCGAGCGGCCGGGCGACGTAGCCGACCCCGTAGGTCGCGAGGGAGGCGATCAGGGCGACCGCCGGGCTCTCGCTCGGGAAGAAGACCTGCGGGAACACCAGCGCGGCCGCTGCTGCGTAGATGGAGAAGTCGTAGTACTCGAGAGCGCTGCCGACCCATCCGCTCATGGCGGCGCGCCGCGGCATCCGCCTGGCCTCCGCCGAGGTCACGTCTTCGGACATCATCGTCTCCTGTCGTCGTCGACTGTACGTGGGGTAAGCGCTTTCCAGAACGCCTGCGGTCGATGGTAGCCGTGAATCGATTCAACGTCAACACATCGCCCACGCGCAGACTGGTCGACGACCGGTCGCGACCTGCCGTCACGGCGCCGTCGACGCGGCGTGTCGCGACCGGTCACCGAGGCTCAGAGTGACGACCCGGCCGACGCGGGCGGTGCTGCCGCCGGCCGGATCCTCGCGCACGACCAGACGCGACGGCGACGCGCTCACGGGATCGCCGCGTTCGCCGACGAACACGACGCGGTACCCGGCCGACCTCAGGATGCGGCCCGCAAGATCCGCGGGCTTCCCGACGACGTCAAGCAAGGCCCGTTCCGGCTCCGCGCGGGGCGGCGCGGCGACCGCGCATCCGGCCAGCCCGCCGCTCAGTCCGGCGCCGACCGCCACCAGCACCGCGGCCGCCGCCGCGCGCCGCACAGCCGCCGAGAACTCCATGCCGCGCATTCAGCGTCCCGGCCGCGCCGACCCTCAACCCCCTTGCGCAGCGGGCGAGACGGGGATTGCATCCACAGCGTCCGGGACGTCCACGGCGTCCGGAGCGTCCGGGACTCTCGAGACGATCGAAGGGAAGAGGCATCAGGCATGACCGTGAAGCTTAACCGCAAGGCGCTGGAGCACGCGCGCTCCCTCGTGGACGGCAGCCGGTTCGTCCGCGACGAACGCGACGACTGGAGCGAGCACGCCCCGAGCGCGAAGGACGAGAACGACTTCATCGAGAAGCACGGCTGGGACGAGTACGCGCTCTGGCACCTGGGCGAGGATCCGGACGCGAGCGAGGAGACGAAGGGACGCTACAGCTTCCCGTACGGCGACTTCCGCCGCGTGCACCGTTGCGCCGTCATCTCGCTCGAGAGCCGTGCGGCGCAGAACGACCACGACGACATCGCCCGCGAGACCAAGAAGCTCCTGGAGCGGATCGACGGGGACTGAGCAGGATCGACGGACGGTACCCCCGCTCGCCCCGATCCGCAGCCCCCTGACGCGTGCGCGCAACAGGGCTACGGATGGAGGCATGCCAGAGAACCAGTACAGCTTCGACAACCCCGTCGACCGCTACCCGCACATCCACCCGCCGACGGAGCAGGTGCCGGAGCCGGGCCGCGACAGCGAGCTCGACCCGCCCGCCGACCACGGAGAGGACAACTACCTCGGTCACGGCAGGCTGGCCGGGCGGAAGGCTCTCGTCACCGGCGGCGACTCCGGGATCGGCGCGGCGGTCGCGATCGCGTTCGCACGGGAGGGCGCCGATGTCGCGATCGTCTACCGGCGGGAGGAAGAGGTGGATGCGCAGGCGATCGCGGAGCAGATCCGTGCCGCCGGCCGCACCGCGCTCACGCTCCCGGGCGACCTGACGGAGCGCGCGTTCAGCGACGAGGTGGTGCAGCGCACGGTCGCGGAACTCGGCGGCATCGACATCCTCGTCAACAACGCGGGCAAGCAGATCTTCTCCACCGACCTCGCGGAACTCCCGGACGAGCAGTTCGATGCGACGATGAAGACGAACGTCTACGCGATGTTCTGGCTCACCAAGGCGGCGCTGAAGCACCTTCCCGCCGGCGGGACGATCATCAACACCACCTCCGTGCAGGCCTACCTCCCCGGTGAGCAGCTCGTCGACTACGCGACGACCAAGGCGGCCATCAACGCGTTCACCAAGGCCCTCGCGCAGCAGCTCGCCCCGAAGGGGATCCGCGTGAACGCCGTGGCGCCCGGCCCGATCTGGACTCCCCTGCAGCCGAGCGCGGGCCAGCCGCCGGAGAAGCTGCCCGACTTCGGCTCGCAGACCCCGCTCGGCCGGCCAGGGCAGCCTGCCGAACTGGCTCCGGCGTACGTCTTCCTCGCCTCCCCCGAGTCCAGCTACGTGGTCGGCGAGACGCTGGCCGTCACCGGCGGGATGCCCACGCCCTGACGGCGGACCTCCGCGGCGTCAGCCCCGCACCGTCGGCGCCAGGTGCGGGGCGGCCGCCGCCACGCCGAAGCAGCGCCCGGCGACCTCGGGCTTGCCGTCCTCGTCCACGACGACGAGTCCCGTCGAGCTGCCTGCGGAGTCGGCGAGAAGCTCCACCCAGTCCCTGTCGACGGCGGGCACCCGCGAGCCCGAGAACTTGAAGTAGAGCGGGATGGACGGGTCGAGCCAGATGGTGGAGCGGCCGTCGCCGACCTCGGCGGCGTCGCGCCACGACATGGCGAAGCTCTCCCGGCGGCGGAGCTTGTTGACGATGACGATCTGGAGGTGCAGCAGCAGCCGGTCCTCGAATTCGATGACCATCGAGTCGTAGGTGAGCGAGCCCATGGCGGATCCTCCCTCGGGTCGCGTTAAGCGCAAGTGTGATCCTGTTCGCGCACGAAGTCGAGGGCGGCCCCGCGACTCACAGGCTGCGCCGCCGTGCGCGGCGCCGGTCTCAGTCCAGGTGGTCGAGGTAGCGCAGGATGACTCCCTCGCGGAGTGCCCAGGGGCAGACCTCCAGCTCGTCGACGCCGAATGCGCGCATGGTCTCGCGGAGCACCACACCGCCGGCGACGATCTGGAACGTGCGGTCGGCGGTGATCCCCGGCAGCGCGGTGCGCGCCTCCGCCGGGATGCGGCCGAGCCGCGGCACCCAGTCGGCGAGCTCCGAGCGCTTGAGCGTCGCGCGCTCCGAGCCGCCCGGCCTCGCCGATGTCGATCCCGCGAGCCGTGCGAGCGAGCGGATCGTCTTCGACGTGCCGATGACGTGCTCGTCGCCCCTCCGCTCGAAGCCGGCGACCGCGTCCCGCAGCACCGTCCTCGCGTGCTCGCGGAGCGCATCCACCTGGTCGTCCCGCGGCGGATCGTCGTGCAGGAAGCCGATGGTGCTGCGCCCTGCACCGAGCGGAACGGACACCGCGACGTCCGGGTACTCGTCGACGCCCGCCGCGATCTCCAGCGACCCGCCGCCGATGTCGAAGAGCAGGATGCGACCGGACGACCAGCCGAGCCAGCGGCGCACCGCGAGGAACGTCAGCCGCGCCTCGTCGGCGCCGGAGAGCACCTGCAGCTCGACGCCCGTGGTGTCGCGGATGCGTTCCAGCAGGGCGGGGCCGTTCGTCGCCTCCCGGATCGCCGACGTGGCGAACGGCAGCAGTTCGTCGATGCCCTCCTCGTCGGCCACGACGATGGCGGAGGCGATGGCCTGGAGGATGGCGTCGCAGCCCTCGTCGCTGATCGCGCCCTCGGGGGTGATGTAGCGCATCAGCCGCAGCACCGACTTGTGCGTCGCGGCCGGGATGGGTCTCGCGCCGGGGTGCGCATCCACGACGAGGAGGTGGATGGTGTTGGATCCGACGTCGAGGACTCCGAGGCGCACGGTCAGAGAATAGTGGGTCGCGGACGGGACGGGCGCGCGGCCGCACGACCCGCCCCGTCCGCGGGGGTCAGCGGCCGGACACGACCTGCTGCTCGACCTGCTCGGCGAGCTGCTGGATGTCGTGGCCATAGCCGCCCGAGACGGCCGTGCTGACCACCTTCTGCACGTCGGCGGTGCGCTCGGACGCGGGCGCCGTCGCGAGCGACGACAGGTCGCTCCGCAGCGCCTCGGGAAGCTTCGCCGAGAGCTGCGCATCCGCGGTCACCTGGACGGCGACGGCCGCGCCGTCGTCGCCGAGCTCCTGACCGGTCAGGTCGCCGGAGCGGAGCTCGCCGATCAGTCCCTTCAGCTGGGAGGCCCCCGCGTGGTCGGTGCGCGCCTCCTTCAGCTGCTTCGCGAGGCTCTGGATGGCGCTGCCGTACCCGCCGTCGAGAGCCGTGTCGACGATCTTCTTCGCGTCCGCGGTGCGCTCGGCGACCGGCGCGTCCTTCAGAGCGGTGAGGTCGTTCTGCAGGCTGTCCGGCAGCAGCGAGAACAGCGGCTCGTCCGCGACGATCCGCTTGGCGATCGCCTGCGCCTTCGCGCCGCTGAGGTGTCCGGAGAAGACGTCGCGGCCGAGCCCGTCGTGGCCGAGGCCGTCATGACCGGCCGCGGCCGACGCCGACCAGGACGACGGGTGGCCGCCGTTCCCGGTGTCGGCGAGCGCCGCCTGGGCGCCCGCACCGACGAGCGCGCCCGCGGCGACGATCGAGGCGGCGCCGATCGCGACGCGCTGTCCAACGGAGGTGTTCTTCTTGGGGTTCACATGGATCCTTTCCGTCTGCCCGCGACCACCGCGGGCATCCGGCGACGGTACGAGACGGATCTGGACCTCCCGTCCGTACCCTCTGCGAGGCTCCGAAGGGTGGTTCCGCTGCTCGGGCGATCGCGGTAGAGACGGCCCCTGCACGCGGCGTCATAGATCTAGACAGCGGCTCCCGCGCGGCGATAGCGTCCACCCAACCACGTCGAAGGGATTCGCGATGTCATCACCTCAGCCTTCAGCCTTCGCCTCGTTCTCGCTCAACGGCAAGGACCTGACCGCCTCGGCGATCAACGGCGTGCGCGTCGCGCTCGGCATCAGCGGCGCCGTCGCGCTGATCGTCGGCATCATCATCGTGTTCTGGCCGCGGACCGCCGCCGCCGGGCTCACCATCCTGCTCGCCATCTCGCTGCTCATCTCGGGGATCGCGTACCTCGGCATCGGCATCTTCGCGAAGGGCATCGGGGGCGGTGCCCGCGCGCTCGACATCATCTTCGGCGTGCTGCTGGTGATCGCCGCGATCGTCGCCTTCGCCAACCTGGCCGGCACGACCGCGTTCCTCGCGGTGTTCCTCGGCATCCTGGTGGGCATCGCCTGGATCGTGGAGGGCGCCGTCGCCCTGGCCCAGATCGGGGACGCGCCGTCCCGCGGCTGGGGCATCTTCTTCGGCATCCTGAGCATCGTGGCCGGCATCGTGCTGCTGTTCTCGCCGCTCTGGGGCATCGTCGTGCTCTTCCTGCTGGCCGGCATCAGCCTGATCGTGCTCGGGATCGTGCAGATCATCCGCGCGATCACGTTCGGCCGCGGCGTCGCCACCCCCGCCACGTCCTGATCTAGCGCTTCCGCGCCGCCGAGTACGCAGAAGCTCCGCCCGAAACCGCCGAGTACGCAGAGAATCCGCGTACTCGGCGGTTTCGCGGTGGTGTCGGGGGACGGTGGGACACTGGGGCTGTGCTGCTCGAGACGCTCGTGACGACGCTGGAGGCGGTGGCCGCGACGCGCTCGCGCCTCGCGAAGGTGGACGCCCTCTCCGACCTGCTGCGCGACCTGCCCGCCGAGGAGATCGCGCCCGCCGTCGGGATGCTCGTCGGCCGTCCGCGACAGGGCCGCGTCGGCGTCGGCTGGCGCGGTGCGTCCGCGGCGATGGGTGCGGCGGCCGCAGAGCCCACGCTCACCGTCACCGACCTCGACCGGCTGCTGGACCGGCTCTCCGCCGCGAGCGGTCCGGGCTCGGCGGAGGAGCGTGCGAGCCTGCTCCGCGGGTTCGCGGAGCGCGCGACGCCCGGCGAGCAGGACTTCTTCGTGCGGGTCCTGCTCGGCGAGATGCGCACCGGGGCGCTCGAGGGCGTGCTCCTGGATGCGGTCGCCCGGGCCGCGGATCGCACGGGCGAGTCCGTGCGCCGGGCCGCGATGCTCTCGGGCGACCTCGGCGAGACCGCAGTGATCGCCCTCACCGGCACCGCCGACGAGCTGGATGCGGTGGGCCTGGTGGTGGGTCGGCCGGTGCTCCCGATGCTGGCGGCCTCCGCACCGACAGCGAGCGCGGCGCTGGAGACGACCGGGCGCGCGTCGGTGGAGTACAAGCTGGACGGGGCGCGCATCCAGGTGCACCGGAACGGGGACGAGGTGTGGGTGTTCACCCGCAACCTCGCCGACATCACCCACCGCGTGCCCGAGGTGGTGGAGGTGGTGCGCCGGATGCCCGCACGCGACCTCATCCTCGACGGCGAGACGCTGTCCCTCGACGAGGACGGGGCGCCGCGGCCGTTCCAGGAGACGATGTCGCGGTTTGCGCGGTGGAGCTCAGGGGCAGCGCGGAGCGATGCCGCGACCCCAGCGCTGCGCGGCGGAGCTGGGGGCAGCGCGGAGCGATGCCGCGACCCCAGCGCCGAGGAAGCCTGCGACCGAGGGTCGGAGCCTGCGACCGAGGGTCCCGCGGAGGCGGCTCGGGAGGCGGTGCTGCATCCGTGGTTCTTCGACGTGCTGCACGTCGACGGCCGCGACCTGCTCGACGAGCCACTGGAGGTGCGGATGGCGGAGCTGGAGCGCGTCGCCGGCGAGCACCGCATCCCGGGCGAGGTCACCGACGACCCCGAGACCGCCGAGCGCGTCTCGCGGGAGGCGCTCGCGGCGGGACAGGAGGGCGTCGTCGTCAAGGCGATCGGCTCGCCGTACGCGGCGGGCAGGCGGGGCTCCAGCTGGATCAAGGTCAAGCCGGTGCACACCTACGACCTGGTGGTGCTCGCGGTGGAGTGGGGGTCGGGCCGGCGTCAGGGGCTGCTCTCGAACATCCACCTCGGCGCCATCGACCCGGCGGGCGAGTTCGGTGAGCCGGGCGGGTTCGTGATGGTCGGCAAGACGTTCAAAGGCCTGACCGACGCGCTGCTGCGCTGGCAGACCGAGCACTTCCAGGAGATCGAGGTGCGGCGCACGCCGGGAACCGTCTGGGTGGCCCCGACGACGGTCGTCGAGATCGCGATCGACGGCGTGCAGCGCTCCTCGCGCTACCCGGGCGGCATCGCGCTGCGGTTCGCGCGCGTCAAGCGCTACCGCGACGACAAGCCGCCTGCGGAGGCCGACACCATCCAGACCCTCCGCGCCATGCTCCGGGAGTAGGCTGCGCGCCATGACGAACAAGACCCCGCGCGAAGAAGAGATCCAGAAGGAGCAGGAGGCGAAGGACGCCGAGAAGGAGCGTCTGGAGCAGGAGGAGGAAAACCGGTTGCGCTGACCGCGCGCACGCTGAGCCCCCGCACATTTGCGCCACATGTCGGTTGTGGCGCGCCCATTCGCGCCATTTGCGCCAAATGTGAGCCCACGCGGCGCGAACGCGGAGCGCGAACGCGGCGCGCGAACGCGCGGCGCTACGCGCGGCCGCGGTTGCGGCGTCGCACCTCGCGCGGCGCCCGCCCGGCGAGGAACGAGCGGCCGGGGTCCACGACGAAGCCCTGACGCAGCGCCTCGCGACCGACGAGCATCCGGAAGCCCATCTGGTCCCGGTTGCTGAGCGTCGTCTCCGCCGTCACCGTTCGGCCGGAGAGCGCCAGCTCCAGCAGCACGACGATGCGCTCCTCGGTGTGACCGGACGAGCTGCGGATCACGCGGCGGTCGTGGATGGGCACCTCCACGCTGACAGCGTCCGCGTCGGAGTCCTGCCACGGGTGCACCTTGAAGCGCACCCGGCCGTCCGGCCGCTCCTCCACGTCGAACGCGTGCAGCGCGGAACTGCGGGCGCCGGTGTCCAGCTTCACCTTGATCCAGGGGATGCCGACGCCGGGCAGACCGGCCCACTCCCGCCAGCCCGCGACCACGGTCCCGGGCGCCACGGCGGTCGACGGCGAGTCTGCGGGCATGCCCCTATCTTGGCAGGGCCCGACGGGGTGCACCGAACGGCCCCCGGGGTGTTTAGATGGAGGGTCGCCGCCGATCCCGTTCCCCTGAGGTGCACTCGATGAAACTCGCCATCCTCTCGCGCGCCCCGCACGCGTACTCGACCCAGCGCCTGCGGGCGGCGGCCAGGGAACGCGGGCACAACGTGAAGGTGCTGAACACGCTGCGGTTCGCGATCGACCTCTCCGGGGACGAGCCGGACCTGCAGTATCGCGGGCGGCTGCTCTCCGACTACGACGCCGTGCTCCCGCGCATCGGCAACTCCATCACGTACTACGGCACGGCCGTGGTGCGGCAGTTCGAGCAGATGGACGTCTACACGCCGAACACCGCCAACGGCATCACGAACTCGCGCGACAAGCTCCGCGCCAACCAGATCCTCTCCCGCCACAACATCTCCATGCCGGCGACGACGTTCGTGAACAGCCGGGCGGACGTGCGGATGGCCATCGAACGCGTCGGCGGCGCGCCCGTCGTCATCAAGCTGCTGGAGGGCACCCAGGGCATCGGCGTCATCCTCGCGCCCGAGGCGAAGATCGCGGAGTCGATCGTGGAGACTCTGCACTCCACGAAGCAGAACGTGCTCATCCAGAGCTTCATCTCCGAGAGCCGCGGGCGGGACATCCGGGCGCTCGTCGTCGGCGACCGGGTCGTCGCCGCCATGCGCCGGGTCGCGAGCGGCGACGAGTTCCGGTCCAACGTCCACCGCGGCGGGACGGTCGAGAAGGTGGACCTGTCGCCCGAGTACCAGGAGGCGGCCGTCCGCTCCGCGCAGATCATGGGGCTGCGCGTGGCCGGCGTCGACATGCTGGAGGGCAACGACGGGCCGCTGGTGATGGAGGTCAACTCCTCGCCGGGCCTCGAGGGCATCGAGCGGGCGACGGGACTGGACGTCGCCGGCGCGATCATCGACTTCATCGACAACCAGGTCGCCTTCCCCGAGATCGACGTTCGGCAGCGGCTCAGCGTCTCCACCGGCTACGGCGTCGCCGAGCTGCTCGTGCACACGAACGCGGACCTCGTGGGCAAGACGATCAAGGAATCCGGCCTCTGGGACCGCGACATCACCGCGCTCACCCTGCACCGTGGGACGTCCGTCATCCCGAACCCGCGCAGCGGCGTGCTGCTGCAGGCAGGCGACCGGCTGCTCTGCTTCGGCAAGCTGGAGGAGATGCGCTCGATGATCCCGGACCGCCGCAAGCGCAGGACCAAGGTGCGCAAGCTCCCGAAGGAGCACCTCGCGGAGGAGTGAGGCGGGCGTCGGCGCGCGGCCGGCTCAGGCCGCGTCCCACCAGCGCAGCACGCGCAGCGCGCGGAGGGTGACCCAGCGGCTCGGCATCCCCTCGCCCTCCCCGAACCCGAACAGGGTCGGGCCCTCGTGCACGTTCTCGAGCCGCCACAGCCCGTCGGCATCGGCCTTGCCGCGCACCAGTTCCACGGCGTCGGCCAGCCGCGCATCCCTCCGGTCGACGCGGCGGAAGTGCTCCAGGCCGCGGAGCACGTCGTGGAACCAGCGGACCGGGTACGAGAGCATCGTGATCCGCGGATCGGGGACGGCGCCCGTGCTGCGCCGGCGAAACAGGCTGCGCTCGAGCAGGTACTCCTCGCCGGTGCGGACCGCGTCCGCGACATCGGCGTCCGCCCGGCCGGTCGCCTGCCAGGCCGCGAGCCCCTCCACCGCGCAGATCGTGGAATGGAAGGACGACACCGTCGCGCCGTACTCCGCCCAGCAGTTCCAGGCGCCGTCGGCCAGCCGGCCGCCGACCAGGGTCTCTGCAATGCGGGAGCCGTCCTGGCCGAAGTACGCCGCCACCGTCAGGGCGATGCCGTTGATGCACGGCTCGACCTCGCCGTCGAAGAACGGCTCGCCCTCGTGCTCCCAGCGGACGTTCTCGCGCACGCGCACGATCGCGTCGGACACCGCGGGGTCGTCGGGCTCCACGCCGAAGTCGGCGAGCTGCTGCAACGAGAAGTGGGTGGCGGTCCAGGCGTCGAAGAAGGGACGCGCCTCGTCCACCCAGCCCGGGCGGTAGGTGCCGCCGTCCCAGCGACCGTCCGCATCCTGCTCCGCGAGCAGGCGGGCGCCCCAGCCCTCCCTGGCCACCCGCGCCCGCTCCGCCGCGACCTTCTCCGGCGGCGCCTCGAGCAGGTCGCGCAGCACCTGCCAGCGGATGGCCGGATCGGAGTCGAGAAGCCAGGCGGCGACGTCCATGGCGGACATGGTACTCACGCGGCGGCACCGTGGCCTGACGGTAGTGTTGACCCGTGAGCCAGAGCTACGTCGCCGACCCCACCCGCTACGACTCGATGCCGTACCGCCGCGCCGGGCGCAGTGGTCTGGTGCTGCCGCCGCTCTCGCTCGGCCTGTGGCAGAACTTCGGCACAGCGCGCGCCTACGAGACGCAGCGCGCGATCGTGCTCCGCGCGTTCGACCTCGGGGTCACGCACTTCGACCTCGCCAACAACTACGGACCGCCTCCCGGGGCGGCCGAGGAGATGTTCGGCCGCATCCTCGCGACGGATCTGAAGGCGTACCGCGACGAGATCGTCGTTTCCACCAAGGCCGGTTACCTGATGTGGCCCGGCCCGTACGGCGACTTCGGCTCGCGCAAGTACCTGCTCTCCTCGCTGGATGCGAGCCTGAAGCGTCTCGGCCTCGACTACGTCGACGTGTTCTACCACCACCGGCCGGACCCGGAGACCCCGATCGAGGAGTCGATGGGCGCGCTGGTGACCGCGGTCGCGCAGGGCAAGACCCTCTACCCGGCCATCTCCAACTACGACGCCGCCCAGACGGACGCGGCGGCCGCGGTGCTGGCGGACGCCGGCACGCCGCTGCTGCTGCACCAGCCGCGCTACTCGATGTTCGACCGCACTCCGGAGGACGGCGTCCTCGACGCCGTGGACCGCGCGGGCGCGGCCGCGATCGTCTACTCGCCGCTCGCCCAGGGGATGCTCACCGACCGGTACCTGAACGGCGTGCCGGAGGGCTCGCGCGCGGTGACCAGCGTGTTCCTGCACGAGTCGGACATCACCGAGGACGTACTGGGCACGGTGCGTGCGCTGAACGAGGTCGCCGCGGGCCGCGGTCAGACCCTCGCGCAGCTCGCGCTGCAGTGGGTGCTGCGGAACCCGGTGGTGGTCTCGGCGATCATCGGCGCGAGCAGTGTCGCGCAGTTGGAGCAGAACCTGGGCGCCATCGGCGGGCCGGAGCTCGGCGCCGACGAGCTGGCGGAGATCGACCGCATCCTGGGCTGAGTCCGGAGCCATCGGTTCCGGAGTTGTGCACGCTCGCAACCGGCGTGTCGCGTGAAGAACTCCGGAAGCGATGGCGGCTGACGGCTTCCGGGGCGCGGGCGGCGCGGGTCAGGCGGGGGCGGGGCCGAGCACGAGGTCGACGACGCGGCCGGGGAAACCGGGGTCGCTCGGGGTGCGCGCGAGTGCGCGGAAGGTGAGTGCGCCGATGAGCGTCTCGCTGACGTCGTCGATCGGCAGATCGGCGCGGAGGATGCCCGCATCCCGCGCATCCCGCAGCCGCACGTTGAACAGCCGCGGGTCGGCGAGCGCCTCGCGCAGGCGCCGGCCGACGTCCTCGTTCTCGGTGGCCGCGGCGATGAGCGAGCGGAACAGGCCCTCGCCCGCCGGGCTCTCGATCACCGCGACGACCTGGCTGAGCCAGGTGGTGAGGTCGGCGCGGACGTCCCCGGTGTCCGGGACGACGAACCGGTCCGGCAGCAGCGTCCCCTCCAGCAGGCAGTCGGCGATGAGCGCGCTCTTGCCGGGCCACCAGCGGTAGACCGTCTGCTTGCCGACGCCCGCCCTGGCGGCGATGCCCTCGATGCTGAGGTGGTCGTAGCCGCGCTCGGCGAAGAGCGAGGCGGTTGCGTCGAGGATGGCGACCCGCGCCGATTCGCTGCGCGCCGCGCCCCGTCGTCCTTCCGGCATGCTCACAGCCTACCCTCAATCAACGAGACGGACCGTTGCGTATTATTGACGCCGGACGCCACACGAAGGGACCGCTCTTGGCCGAACTGCTCTACCGTCTCGGAACCTTCTCGGCGCGCCGCGCCTGGCGGGTCGTCGTCGCCTGGGTCATCGTGCTCGGCATCGCCGTCGGCGGTTTCCTCATCGGCTTCAAGGGCCTGGCCACCAGCTTCGACGTGCCGAACACCGCCTCCGGCGCCGTGGTCGACGAGCTCACGAAGAAGCTCCCCGACTACGCGGGCGCCGCGGGAACCGTCGTGTTCGCCACGAAGGACGGCTCCGCCCTCGACGCCGACCAGAAGGCCGCGATCGGCTCGCTGGTCGACAGCGCGGACGGGCTCACCGACGTGTCGAAGGTGGTGGACCCGTTCAGCACGGAGAGCGAGCGCGCCGACCGGCAGAAGCAGCTGGCCGACGGCCGCACGCAGCTCGATCAGGCACAGACGCAGCTCA